>JAQUVW010000003.1 GCA_028693235.1 Candidatus Gastranaerophilales bacterium | reverse complement strand
ATTCAATCAAGAGGGATTATTTTATTTGATAATAAGGATTTTTTGATAAGTGAAATAAAACAAAATATTTTAGATATTAATAATGATAATATTAAAAAAAAATTAGAAACTTTATTGATAAATATGTATAAGAAGTTTAAAATAAAAAAAATAGAAGTTATACCTTCTACTGAGGATATACAACAATATTGTCAGTATTTTACATCAATAGCTATTAATAATGATGCTTTTGGATTTTTTGCAAATGCGGATTGTGCTAATAGTTGTACTTCTTGTTTGTCTGAAAACTTCCAATCCGAATATTTTAAGTCTTTGGATTGTTTTGAATTTGAGGATTTTTCAAATATTTTTAGTAAAAAATCTTTTGTATCAACATCTGAAACTGATGTTAATGATTTAAAACAAAATATTCTCAAAAACTTTATAACATATGCTAATGAGTTATATATTTATGACAAACAATTAACCCCTGATATAGATGCTCAAAATAGAGGATCCGAGAAATTTAAAATTCCAACTAATTTTGAATATAATTTAAAATATTGGTTATTATATTTTTATGAAATTAATCCAACTTTAAATATAAATATAATTGTTTCAATAAAAGAAAATCAAGTAAATATTGAAAAAGATATTATAGATATGTTTAAAAAATTTAAAAATGAAATAATTTTACAATATCCAGATATATTGCTCAATTTTAAATACATAAAAGAACAGTTATCTTTATTACATACATGTGTTAATTTATTACACCAAAGGTATTTTTATACTGAAAATGTAGCGTTGTCCTGTGATAGAGGGATAGATTTACTAAAAAAGGGACAGACGACTGTAAGAGATTTTCATATTTCAATTGTAGAATCTTCGGATGAAATAAAATTAAAACAATATTTTAAAGAAAATATCCAGAATGTTTTATCTTAAATGTAATTAAAAAAACAAAAACAGCAAAAAACGAATTTTCAAAAATTATTTATTAATTCATCTTTAAAACAGATTTAAAGAGAGTTTAGCGGTATTATAAAAATTTTTCGTTTCAATTACATTTGGCTTTCAATTACATTGAAAAACAAAAGAGCAAAACTTCCGATTTTGAACTTTTAAACGTCGAAAGTATCATTTTAAAAGCATTTCCGACTTAGTCGGAAAAACAGGCTATTTTTAAAAATGTAATCGTAGGATTTTTAAATATCTTCCAAAATCTTCCAGTCCTCAAATTTAAACACACAGGTGGAAATAGCGAATTGACAACATTGGGACGGAAGAATCGGAAGATTTTGAGGAAGCAATTCGGAAGTTTCGGAAGTTTTCGATTACAAATTTATTGTTTTGAGGGAAGTTAGCCTTTCGCCCATGCGTAGCCAACCTTTCGAAGATTTCTGTAAAATTTTCAACTACATTTTGCTATGCTTTTGCATGATAGTCTATATAAAATATAAAAATTAATTTTGAATATTCTTCAAATTTATTTGTTGGCTCTCCATCTATAATTGTCTTAAAAGAATAATTTAGGGTTTGTCAAATCTTATTAAAGCAAAAATATCATGCTTAAAGATGGCTCTGAAATAGAAAGCACAATTTATCTTGTAGATAACGCATTCTTTTGTCGAGGGCATTTTTCTGTCGAAAATTAATCTGAAAATCTGTATTTAATTAGAGTTAAAACTGCGTGCAGTCCGTCTTTCCACGTTATTTTTTTACCTTCTTCATATTGACGCCCGTTATAAGATATGGGATGTTCTTTTATTTTTATGCCTTTTTTTAGAATTTTGGCTGTTATTTCAGGTTCAAAGTCAAATCTGTCCGATTTTATTGTTATTTCTTTTAATATATTGCTTTTAAATGCTTTATAACATGTTTCCATGTCTGTTAAATTTGCAAAAAATAATATATTTGTCATTTTTGTTAAAAATTTATTTGCAAATAAGCTTGTTTTTAAAAAATTTTGTTCATAATCTTTATTATAAAGTCTTGAGCCATAAACGACATCGGCGTTTCCCTTTTTTATTGCTTTTACAAGAGGAATATAGTCTTCGGGGTTATATTCTAAATCAGCATCTTGAATAATTGTTATATCGCCTGTTGCTGCCGCAAATCCTGTTCTCAAGGCTGCTCCTTTGCCTTGATTTTTTGTGTGAAAAATGATTTTATATCTGTCTTGCATTCCTTTTAAAATATCTGTTGAACCATCAGTTGAGGCGTCATCAACAAGTATAATTTCTTTTTCAAGTGAATCAAAATCGGTATTGTTAATCTTTTCTATAATTTCGTTTATGGAGTCTATTTCATTGTATATGGGGACTATTATGCTTATTTTTTTCATTATTTTTCCAATTTAGTTTTTTATTTCATCAAATATATTGTATAATTAAAAGTATAGTTTGTTAAGGGGGCAATATGCTCAAAAATAAATCAATTGAAGCTGATAAAGAAACTTTGGAGAAAGCCGATTCCCTGCTCCACAAGACATTCGAACTGTTTGAAAAGGAAAATTTCCAAGAGGCTTTTACCTCTATATCTCAGGCACATAGTCTATTTTTAAAAATTCAAAGTATCGGAAATGTTTCAATTTGTTTATCTTTTATTGCGATGTTGAAATATTTTTTGGAGCCTCAAAATTATTATAAAAGTTTGTTAATACTTGAAGATGCAAAATTTTTGGCACAAAGCTCAGGGTTTGAACCAGCCAGCGGTGTTAACCGTTTTGCTTTTTCTCAAGTTACTGAAAAAGAAGGCAATTATCAAGAAGCTATATTATATCTTTCTCGTGCAGATAAAATGCTTGCGGATTATCCTTATTTGCAAACAAGAGTTTATGAATCTTTGGCTTTTTTGAATTTGAAATTGAAAAATTTTGAGTCAACATATTCTTCATTAAACAAAGCTTTTAAAATGGCGAGAGTAAACAATTATTTCAACTGTTTAGAAAGATTAAGCATAATCGCAGGCAGTCTACAAGAGCAAAATGATGAAATCTTAAATAAAGCTATTGAAACCTTGGAAGTTGAGCCAGAACACAGCTCTCAAGACCCTATGGTTGCAATGCTCAAAATTGCAAGAACAATAAGTGCTGAAATAGATTTGGACACATTGCTTACCACTATTGCTGAACAAACAAAACTTGCCTTAAATGCAGACAGATGTACCGTATTTTTGATTGATAAAGAAACTTGCGAGTTATGGTCAAGAGTCGCTCTCGGAATGGATAGACAAGAAATTCGTTTCCCCATGGATAAAGGGCTCGCCGGACATGTCGCTATGACCGGTGAAACCATACATATAAAAAACGCCTATACAGATGCTCGTTTTAACAAGGATATTGATGTTCAAACAGGCTATACGACAAAAAATATTTTGTGTATGCCTATTAGGAATATCAAATATGAGATTATTGGTGTTTTTCAAGTTCTTAACAAATACAACGGTGATTTTACCGACCATGATGAGGATTTACTCCTTACAATAGGCTCAAGTGCCGGAATCGCTCTTGAAAACAATATTTTGTTTAACCACCAACAGCAAATGTTAAAAGAACAAAAAATGTTATTTAACAGCTTTATTGACGCTCTTTCAGCTTCTATTGATGCTCGGGACAAAATCACTTCAGGTCATTCAAGCAGAGTAAAAATGTATTCTGAAATTATATCTAGGCAAATGAAGCTCGATGAATCTAAAATTGAACTTATATCTCAAGCTGCTGTACTCCATGATATAGGCAAAATCGGCATTAAAGACTCTGTTCTGCAAAAAGAAGGACGATTAACAGAAGAAGAATACAAACATATTCAAAGCCACGTGAATATAACACATGATATTTTGAGCAAAATGAGCGTGTCTAAAGGTTTTGACGAAGTTGTTGAAGTTGCGGCTTCTCACCATGAAAAATTCGACGGTACAGGATATTTTAGGCATTTGTCCGGTGAAAATATACCTTTAGGCGGGAGAATATTGGCTGTATCTGATGTTTTTGATGCTATTACTTCTGTTCGTCACTATCGTGACAAAATGCCTATCAAAAATGCTATAAATATTCTTGTTGAAGGCATGAATAAACACTTCGACAAACACATAGTGGATGCTTTTTTGGATATTTCTTGTGATAAAATTATTGATATATTTTTAACAGAGTATCACGGAAATTTAAAGCATATAGACAGAGAGGTTCTTCACCAATATACAATGCGAGATTTGTATGAGCTATTGTGTAGCGAAAATCAAACCGATAGAGAAAAAGAATTTATAGCTTTATTTGAGTCATATTATACAAATAAATCTGTCATAAAGAAGTAGGACTAATTGAAACATAAATATATAATATTATTAATTGTTATAAATTTTATTGTGGGTGGTGCATTTGCTGACGAAGTTGTTCAAGAGGTTATGCAAAATCCATCGCAGGTTAGTGTGGGTGTTGAAACTAATACTTCTGAACAAGTAGAGCAAAAAGAAGCTGTTGTTGAGAAAAACGTAGAGGTCGCTCCTGTTAAAAATGCAGATTCAACAAATCTTTTCGATGGCAAGGTTAAACCCAAAAAAGGCTTATATACAGACACTATAAGCCAATATGATGCAACTATGAATGAGGCAAACTCGCAAGCTTTGCTTTTTGATAAAAACAATTCGTTTTCTTTAAGTAAAGATGCTAATAATGATGATAAAATTTTAATTTCTCAATTTTATGAAGCTCTGGAGCGTTATACTCAAGGCAATGTATTTGTTGCTTATAACGGATTTAGTAATCTGATTAAATCAAACAATTTGAATGATTGTTATTATATGATGCTGGCTTATCAAATGGCAGATATAGGATTTTTCAGCCTTGCTGATGAAGCTCTTTCAAAAGTAAAAAATATTGATGTCTGGAACCCTTACATAACAATGATTAAAAAAACTTGCTTCCCTAAGTATAAACACTCAGAAAGTGATGAAATGTTTCTTGCAGGGGCATACAGCTCGATTGAGTATAACAATTTAACTCAAGAATCAGTTAAAGATATTTTGAAACGAGAAAAATTAGCAAGACGTTCTGATTTTGCTAATTATCTGATTGCTAACGCTGCCTATTCTGATAAAGATTACGAAAGGGCTTTGAGTGCTATCAATAAAGCCATTTCTATAAATTCAGATAACATATATTATCAAAAATACAAAGTCAGAATATTGTGCGAGCTCAAACAATATAAAGATGCTATGAAGATAGTAAAAAATCTTCAAGAAAAAAATATCCCATTGCCCGAATCTAAAATAGAAATTGAAAAATTGGCAAATTATGTCCTTGCAAATTCTGAAAAAAAAGAAAATATAGCAAAATATCATCTGGCATTATATTTTTATTTGAACAATGACTATTCACGTGCTATTCAGACATTTACTTCAATACCAAAGTCTAAAAATCCGCAAATATCGTCTGTTCTCGGTGATATATATTTTCAGACAAAAGACTTTGCAAAAGCGACAGAATATTATGAAAAAGCTATTTCTATAAATAAGCATTTTTCCCATGCATACAATGGTTTGGGAAATATTGCATTTCTTCAAAAAAATTATGCAGTAGCAAAAACAAATTATGAAAAAGCAGTAAAATATGATAATAAAAACCTCGATTCTCTAGTCGCACTTTCGGTTATAGCTTTGAAAGAAGATAATCAAAAATTAGCTAAATCCTATTGCGACAAGGCTATTACTGTTGATTCAAATAATTTTAAACCATATTATGTCTACGCAAAGCTAAAATCTCAAAAAAGTTTAAATTATCTCACGAAAGCTTCAATATTAAATCCGTTTTTCGCAAATACTTGGCTCGATTTAGCTGACAATGCCCTAATGAACAAAAACATAGATATGGCAAAAAACTACATCGATTCGGTGAATTTTCTTGAAGAAAATAACTATAGGTATTATTATTACAAAGGAGTCTTAGCTAAAATTAAAAACAATGAGGAAACGGCAAATAAAAACTTTGTCAAAGCTTCAACCTTATATTCAGCCAAGACCGGTAATCAAGTAGATATTCCTATTGCAAATACCAAGGAGTTTTAATGCAAAAACATAATCTTTTGATAGTTGAAGACCACGCTTTAATTCGATTCGGACTGATGACCGCTTTTGAATCAAAAGATTTTGTCGGTGAGATTTTTGAAGCTCCAAACGCCGAAGATGCTATTGAAATAGTAAAAAATCAAAGCGTTGACGCTGTTATTATGGATATCGGTCTTCCAAATACAGACGGCATTCAGGCTAGTGCTAAAATAAAAGAGATTAATCCTGAGATAAAAATTTTGATTTTGACCTCCCATAACACTCAAGAAGAAGTTCTATCATCAATAAAAGCAGGTGCCAGTGCATATTGTTCAAAAGAGATTAACCCTGATAATCTTGCAATTGTTGTAAAATCAGTTTTAGATGGAGCTATATGGTTTGATTCTAATGTTGCTCAAGTAGTTCTTGATGCTGCTTCTAAAGACTCTGAAAAACAAAAAAGCTCTGTTAATAATGATTACAATTTGACAATAAGGGAAAAGCAAGTGTTAAAACTTATTCGAGAAGGGTATAATAATAATGAAATAGCTAAAAAGCTTTATGTGAGTGTAAATACCGCCAAAGTTCATGTGAGCAGTATTATCCAAAAGTTGGGTGTAGAAGACAGGACTCAAGCAGCAATTAAGGCTTTAAATGACAATATTATATAAATCACAAATGAAGAGATATTCTGAGAATTAGCAGGAGAAAAAATGTCCTCATCAATAGCAAAAATCTTAATAATAGATGATAATCCAAAATATATGGCTGATGCCCTACCGATGTACGGATACGAGGTAGAAGTTGCAACGGATGGCTTGAAAGCAATGAATAAGCTTGCTAAAAACCACACTGCATACGATTTGGTATTACTCGATGTGATGATGCCCAATATGGATGGTTGGGACACACTGAAAGCAATTCGCTCTAATAAAAAAACAGAAGAAATTCCCGTTATTATGATTACTGCTGTTAACGAAGAACAAAAACAAATATCAGGTCTGAAATTTGGTGCCGATGACTATATTACCAAACCTTTTATCTTGCCAAATCTGTTAGCAAGAATTGAAGCCCTGCTAAGACGTTCAAGTTGGCAAAAAAATAAAAACAAAAATGTAGACTACTCTTTTTCTATTGAAGGCGATATAGAACCATTGACAGCTCGCGAAAAAGAAGTCCTCAAAATGGTTGCTAAAGGTGCCAGTAATGCTACTATTTCTGAAAAATTATTTGTTAGAGAAGTTACTGTTAAAACACATTTGAATAGTATATTCAAAAAACTCAAAGTTTCTAATAGAACCCAAGCCGTATTGTTGGCAATGCAAATGAAAATAATTGATGATTAAGGAGAATGACATGCATTCAAAAGATGAATTGTTAGAAATGATTTTGAACAATCCCGATGAGTACAAGACATTTAAAGGTACAATCGGAGATGAAGAACTGGATTTGTCTGAGTTGGATTTTTCTAATTCTAATATCGAAGGAATAGATTTTTCTAATGCGGATTTGTCAGGCAGTTCTTTTAACGAAAGTCATTTAACTGAAGTAACTTTTAATAATTGTGATTTGAAATCTGTTGATTTTACTCGCTCAAATGTTGTTGAAAGTGATTTTACAGATGCTTTGTTGAACGGTACGGATTTTAGTTTTGCAGTCGTCGATTATTGTAATTTTACAGATGCTGATATGGCGGGGGCTATTTTAGTTGAAGCAGATTTGACTAATTCAGACTTAACAAGTGCTGAAAACTTAATGGCTTCAAGAAGCGATGACTCTACTGTTTGGCCTGATTCAGATTTGCTTCCTGATGATTTTGATACTTCTTATTCAAAAGATTTATCTTCCTTAGAAGATGAAGATGATGTCCCTGTTGAAGAATATTAATTAACAAAAGATATTAATCTTATAAAAGTGAAATCGGTTTGGTTTCACTTTTTTGTTTTTTATTGCTAAAAAAACTGCCCCGATTTCTCGGAGCAGTTTCTCTTTAAAATAAAGATTAATCTTTATCTGTCGGAATTCTCATTGCATAGAATGTACGCCATACGAATATCAAAGCGATTACCAAAAGTACGATACCTACTTTCGGAGCGAAAGCTCTGAAGGATTCGTTAATTGAGATTTCCATAGCTAAAAGTCCGAACAAAGTTGTGAATTTGATAATCGGATTCATCGCTACAGATGATGTGTCTTTAAATGGGTCGCCTACCGTATCACCAATGACAGTAGCATCATGCAATGGTGTACCTTTTTCTTTAAGGTCAACTTCAACGATTTTCTTTGCGTTATCCCAGCAACCGCCGGCGTTTGCCATAAATACAGCTTGGAACAAGCCGAATACAGCTATTGCAATCAAATAACTTATGAAGAATGAAACAGGGTGATTATTTGATGCTAAAGGTGCTGACAAGCAAGCGAATGCCAATGCAAATGAGAACAATGCGATGAATATATTCCACATACCTTTTTGAGCATATTGAGTACAAATTTTAACAACTTCTTTTGAGTTTTCAAGATTTGCAGATTTTTCGTCTTCATTGCCCAATTTAATATGTTTTTTAATATATTCAACAGCACTATATGCACCTGTTGTAACTGCCTGCATAGAAGCTCCTGAGAACCAGTAAATAACCGCACCACCTGTTAATAATCCAAGTAAAGTATATGGATTTAATAGGTTCAAGACGGCTTCAGGTTGGATACCCAATGTTTCTTTGATTACCAAAATCAAAGAGAAAATCATTGTTGTAGCACCAACTACCGCAGTACCTATTAATACAGGTTTTGAAGTTGCTTTGAAGGTGTTACCAGCACCGTCATTTTCTTCAAGATATTGTTTAGCACTTTCAAAGTCAGGTTTGAAACCGTATTCTTTTTCAATTTCTTCTGCTGCATTAGGATTTTCTTCAATCAAAGATAATTCATAAACTGATTGAGCGTTATCAGTTACAGGTCCGTAGCTGTCAACAGCAATAGTCACTGGTCCCATTCCTAAGAAACCGAAAGCAACAAGACCAAATGCAAATACTGATGAATAAATCATTATGTCCTGAGGAATATAGAGGCTTGCAGCGTAAGCTATAGCCATTAAAAATACGATTACGGCACCAATCCAGAATGCAGAGAAGTTTCCAGAAACTATTCCTGAAAGGATAGTTAAAGAAGCTCCGCCTTCTCTTGAAGCAGTAACGACTTCTTGTGTATGTTTAGCTTTAGGGCTTGTAAATACTTTTGTAAATTCAGGAATCAATGCTGCTCCTAAAGTTCCGCAAGAGATGATAATTGAAAGTACAAGCCATAAATTTCCACCCATTGGAGCTAATAAGTATTTACTAACACCGAATGTCATGCAAATTGAAAGAACTGAAGTAATCCAAACCAAGTTAGTTAAAGGTGCTTCAAAGTCAAGTTTTGGATTTTTGCCATAGAAAACGTTGCTTACTACGTTGTTGATACCATAGGCAACAACAGAGGTAATAATCATTAAGAATCTCATTACGAAAATCCAAGTTAAAAGCATAATTTGATTTTCAGGATGTAAAACGCCTAACAAAATGAAACTAACTAGGGCTACACCTGTAACGCCGTATGTTTCAAATCCGTCAGCTGTAGGTCCGATAGAGTCTCCAGCATTATCACCTGTGCAATCTGCTATTACGCCGGGGTTTCTCGGGTCATCTTCTTTGATGCCGAATTGGATTTTCATAAGGTCAGAGCCGATGTCAGCTATTTTTGTAAAAATACCACCTGCAACACGTAATGCTGATGCACCTAGGGATTCACCGATTGCAAATCCAATAAAACAAGCACCTGCAAGGTTTCCGGGGATAAATAATAAAATTGTAAGCATCATAATTAATTCGACACTTACAAGTAATACGCCGATGCTCATACCGGCTTTTAAAGGAATATTTAAAATATTTAGAGGTTTACCTTCAAGAGAAGCAAACGCAGTTCTTGCATTAGCAAGAGTATTCATTCTAATACCGAACCAAGCGACTCCATAAGAGCCCAAGATACCGATAACAGACCAACCTAAGATGATAAGAACACCATGCCAGCCCATATGTTGCAAGCAACCGAAATAGAATGCTATACAAATACCGATTAAGACTTCTAAAACTAATAAGAATTTACCTTGTTGTATAAGATAAGTTTTACAAGTTTCAAAAATGGTGTTGCCGACGTCAGCCATTGCTTTAAAAGCTTTAAGTTTTTTGACGTCTAAAAATGCTTTAAGCCCCCAAAGCAAGCCTAAAACAGAGACCCCGATGCCTACAAGTAGCAATTTGTAGTAGAACGGGTTTGCTGCTGCAATATTCGGAACGACAAGATTAGCCTCGCTCGCAAATGCAGGAGCAGTCATGAAACACATTGTGAAAAACATAATCCACATTGATTTCATAGACGAAAAGAATTTTGTTAGATGCATTTCCTTCTCCTTTTACTATCTACCAAAAACAGTTTTTTACTGTTTATTTATTCACTCGATAATGATTAATTGTAAGCTTATTTTTGCTTTCTGGCAAGGCTTTTTTTTAGTAAAATTTTTTCTTTTTTTACCAATCTTAACGAAAGTTAATTATTGTCGGTTTACCCTTGAAACTACTTGAAATAAGAGCTATACTCATGATATGAGTGATATGTTTAGTCAAGTAAATTCTTATACGTCCGGTCTATATGGCGGAATGCTCTATAACGTAAACCAAACAGGGTACGTTACAGACAAGAATGCTGACCCTGTCACCAAAATGTCACAAGATGCTTATAAAGAAGACGAAATTCAAGATACTGCTCAAATTTCTCAAGCTGCTCAGGATAAATTAAAATCTGAAAAAGCTAACACTGAGTCTTCTCATACCGGCGAACAAAAATCTCAAGACAAGCCGGAAGATGAAACTAAAAAAAAACCTTAGCATCAAATGATTTAAGTGACGAGCAAAAGCAAAAAGTCGCAGAGTTAAAAATGGACGACCAGAAAGTAAGGGCACACGAACAGGCTCACATTTCTGCCGGCCGTTCTTTGAATGTTACGCCTGCTACTTTCGATTATGAGAAAGGTCCTGACGGCAAAAATTACGCTGTTGCCGGAGAGGTGCAAATCGGTTTTACGCCGACAGATGATTATTCTGATAATTTAGCAAAAGCTCAGACTTTGCGAAATGCGGCTTTGGCACCTGCTGAACCTTCAAGTCAAGATATGAAGGTCGCTCAAGATGCACAGCGAATGATTACAGAATATAGCCAAAAAGTTAATAAGCAAAAGATGGAAGATGTCAATTTTACTTCCCCTTCAGCAGAGTCAGAAAGCAAAACAGAAAACTCAACTGATAAAGACTCAAGTCAAGCTTCTGATGAAAACAATAATTTGAGCGTAAAAAACAATCAGGATACAGTGGACGTTTTTGAACTGCCTGAAATTGCCGAAGTACCTGATTTTAATAAAACGCCAAAATCACGAGTATTAAGCAATATTGGGCTTTAGATACAAGCTCCTTTTTGCGTTTTTATTTTAGCAAGTGATTTTTTTGAGCCATCGTATTCTTTTGCCAGCTCAACAACAAAATCTATAGATTCAACGTTTCTTGCGACAGCTTCTTTTAAAGATATAACTTCTGCCATAGAAAATTCTTTTATTTCAGCATCGTCAAAGGTTTTGTATATGTGTTTAAATTTCCTTTGGGTATCTGCGTCATAGCCTGGAAGGTGCATTTTGTAGCCATACCATTTGTGGAATTGGTGCGACATTACATATATATCTACAGGCAAATTCCTCATAATAAACATTTCTTTTGTTTCGGTGTTAAGATTTATTTTTTTCTCGCAAAAAATCCCGATACAGAGGTTTAAGAATATTGCATTGAGCCCCTTTAAAGGAGTTATGAAGCCTTCTTCTTCGCCGATAATTCCGAGTACTTTTTCAGCAATTGCAAATTTATATACTTTTGTACCTTTTGCTTGAATAAGGTCTAATAACTTTTCAGGTGTTTTAATATTCTTTTTGATTATTTCTTTTGCCGTTAAATTGACTTTAGCTTTGTTTGCTTCTGTTTTTGTAGTCAATTTAAGAGTGCAAGCACCGTTCATAGAGGTTGTTGTGGTTGAATCTTTAAATACCATATTTGATTGAGCGTGCAGTTTCTTATATTTTTTTTGATAGAATTTCTTTTGTAATTCAAATATAAAATTCAGAATATTATCAAATAAATCCGGCATAAAATCCCCTTGTTTACAGTTCTTATTTATATAAAAACATTTTGGGTGAAATAATTGCTTAAATATAGATATATTATTGCAAATAGGGATTATGTAATCTTTCTTCGCCAATAGTTGTAGAAGGACCGTGACCGGGGTAGACGGTTATGTTGTTATCAAGTGGCATTAATTTTGTTTTGATGCTGTTGATGAGAGTATTGAAGTCACCATAGGCAAAATCGGTTCTACCGATTGAGTTGTTAAAAAGGGTGTCGCCAACAAAGACTTTGTCTTCAATAAGGTATGAAACACCACCTTTAGTGTGTCCGGGGGTATGAAAGATTTTTATCGGAATATTTCCTAGTTTTATATCGGAATTTTCATCTAAGAAATGGTCAATCGTTATTTTTTTCCATTCGTCTGCAAATCCGAGGTCTTTTACTGTTTGGCTTATATTTTCTGCGTGGTCTAAGTCATCTTTGTGCATATAAACAGGAACTTTTATTTTATCTGTTTGAACGTCAACATCGCCCATTATGTGGTCAAAGTGACCGTGGGTGTTTAGTATGAATTTTAAGTTTGCATTTTGCTCTTTGATGTATTTATTTATTTTTTCAAAATCTCCTCCGAGGTCAATAATGAGAGCTTCTTTTGATTTTTCATCAATCAAAACGTAAGTATTAACGCCAAAAACGCCAGTATTAAATATTTTTAAAATCATAAATAAAAATCCCCATATATATATAAGGGGATTTTATTATAAATTATTGATTTTGTCTAATCTCTCGAGTGACATTTTCAATTATATCAGAGATAGGGTCACCGTTATCTGATATGGATAGCTCTATTTTGCAAGAAGGTTTTTCGGCATTTGTATAATTGACCTCGTAATTATTTTCTAAGGCTTTGTATATTGTGGTATAATCTTTTGTTTCAGTGCCGTTTATCGAAACTGAGAGCTTTGATTCAGCAGTTAAATTTGGTAAAGAAAGTGTTGCACCTGATGCAGATGGGTGACCGCCTCCACCGAATAGAGTTGCTAAAATTCCGGCGTAATTTGTCCCATCTTGAGAGCGGAAAGAAAAGCCTAGGGAATTCTTGTCAGAGAGCTGATAGCCGGCATTTAGTTCGCCTTCCATTTCTTCTTCACGAATCATTGCTGTTATTTTATCATTAGCATATTTCGGGTCGACTTGAAGTTTTGGGTCAGGACTTGAGTATTTGAGTGCAAGCATTGTGGGGTTGTATTTATAGGCACCTATTATGTCCCTCATGTTTATTTCTGGGCGGTCGAGGTCGTATTCATTCAAGAATTTCTTCATAGAATTATGGTGAACTTTCACAATCCCAAGCCCAATATCTTTTGCTACGGTTGTATTGTTTGCAACATCTTCTGCAATTTTTACATATTTTTCATCTGAAGTATTTTTAAATAACGAATCAACATCCGGTATTGCTGTGTTAAGAGAGTCGTTGTTGGCTTTTTCGGTGTTGTAAAAGTCTACAAAATCTTGCGGAAAGTAGAAATTATCTTTGTTTGGAAGGTCATATCGCATGGATTTTCTAAGGCTTCTTCTTGTAACTTCACCGTTTGTGAGGTTTAAGAGCCAGTCAGAGAGCCCGGCTGGAGCAAAACTCGTTTTCTTTTCGGGAGGTAGTTTTTCGTCTTCAATATCTTTATTTATCCCCCTTCTAAAACCTGAAGTGTCTGTTATTGTGCCTACAACAAGAGGGACTGATATTTTCTTTATAGCTTCTCTGTCAGATTTTGAAACATCATCTGCGTAGTATGAGTCCCTAAATTTTTGTGTAAGATTTGGGAATAATTTATCAACAATTATGGTTACAAGCATTGTGTTTGCAGGGACTTTGTGCTCTGATAAAAACAAATCGTTTGATTTTACTTTATCAATATTTACGCCACCTTTTGCTTTTTCTTTTTGCCATTCATTTTTTTGAAACGGGTGGTGATCTATATATATTATGTTTTTGGCATTTTTTGCATATTCTTTTATGTCGGGGCTGACTTTTGATGGGCTGGGGACATCTAAAAAGACAGCAAGATCATATTTTTCGTTTGGATTTAATGTTTTTATATTTTCGTTGTAGTATTTTTGGACTTTGTTTAATGCAAATATTTCACCGTAAGTATCAACTGATTTGGGTTTGGCAAGCAAGGTTGATGTTTTTTTTGAGATTCCGTCATTTAGAGATTCTAAAAAGTGAGGGCTTTTTTTGATTTCATCGGAGTCAACGACGTTACGTAAAAAGCCTGCACATACATCATCTATCGCTACATCAACTTGGTTTTTGCCCATGTAGTCGAGGGCTCCTTTTAATCCGAAACAGCTACCGATTGTGTCACCATCCGGTTTGTTGTGACCGATTAATAATATTTTTTGATTTTTAGGGTTTTCAAGAGCTTGCGTAATCGTATCTATATTTTTTTGTGTTTGTTTAATTTTTTGAGTACCGATTTCATCCCCGTATAAGACTTTTTTGTAGTCTAAAATTCTATGTAAAACTTGCTCTGGAGTGATTGAATTTTTGTATAATAAGGTATTTAATTTTTGTTGAACAAGTGGTTTATTTTCACCTTTATATTCAATATCCATAAGGACATTTGGTGCATTTTTTTTGGTATTGGGAGTTGTTCCGTATAAAGTTATTGAAAAGTCATCAGGATTTTGAACAATAGTGTTCCCGAGAGCCTTTTCAACAGAGGCGGGAAGATGACCTAAAATAAGTCCGTCTTTAGTTTGAATTTCAATTTTTCCATAGCCGCATTGCTCATCGGGCAAAACTTCAATATTGAGTTTTTCGCCTCTTTTTATGGATTGCGTTTGAGCTATATTCTCTTGATAATTTTGAGAATCTCCTAATCCTGCACGGATAGATGGGTTTTTAACAATCGTGGGGTCTTGTAAACCTTTAAACGATACCAGCTGAATGGAATTTCCTTTTTTGAAAATTTCATAATCGTAATTTTGTAAACTTTGAGTTTTGTGCTCAAAAGTATCAGGTGCAATTGGTTTTGAATGGTATTTGTATGTATTCGTATTTTTTAATTGAACTTGGTTGAGTTTATTTACACTATTATTAAAATTGACTTGCATATTCTTATTCCCTGCTAAAATCTTATATGTATAAAGTTGGAAAATGTTATTTTTAGATAATTTTCGCAGAATGTTTTTAATAATTTTACAAAGCGTAATGATGATAAATATAAAATTGTGCTACCATAGTAGCTATGAGTACTTTTAGTGAAAAAATAAGCCCGATAAATGCAGAAAAAGTAAAACAACTTTTACAAATGAAAGAAGCTTCTTTTGATGCAATTCAATATTCTGTATGGCGAGCAAAAACTCCTCTTTGGCAGGTTACTTATTATGAAAGCGGAAAAATCCTTGTCCAAGGCAAAGAGTCTGATGGAATAATCAATGAAATCTCTGCGATTATGGGCAAAGCTTCTTTGGCTGAAAATGAAACGGCTGAGCTTGATTTTCCTGTATATATCGGAACTGACGAGTCCGGAAAGGGTGATTTCTTTGGACCGCTTGTGGTTGCAGGTGTTCAAGTTAATGAAAAAAATAAAAGCTTATTTAAAGAACTTGGAGTCAAAGACAGCAAAAAACTTGATGATATAAAAATCAGGAAATTAGCTGCCCATATCCGCAACAACTCTGTTCATTCGGTTGTTGTAATGAGCCCTAAAAAATATAATGAACTTTATTCTAAATTTAAAAACCTAAATAAATTATTGGCTTGGGGACATGCCAGAGCTATAGAAAATATTCTGGAAAAAAGCCCTTGCGAATATGCACTCTCTGACAAATTTGGTGATGAAAGTCTTATTTTAAATGCCTTGATGAAAAACGGACAAAAAATAAAATTGGAGCAAAGAGTCAGGGGTGAAAGCAATATAGCAGTTGCGGCGGCGTCTATTATCGCAAGAGCGGAGTATGTAAAGAGAATGGATGAGTTGAGCGGTAAATACTCGATAAATCTTCCTAAAGGTGCATCAAGTAAGGTTTTGGAGCAAGGCAAATTGTTTGTTTCTAAAAACGGAAAAGACTCACTTAATGAAGTTGCTAAAATGCATTTCAAAACTGCCACTCAAGTTCTTTCTTGAAAACTTGACATGACACCATAAAATAAGCTAAAAACAATTAGGAGAAACGTCTAATGGATAAGAAAACTTTTTTACATGAAGAACAGTTAAAGCTTGGGGCTAAAATGGTTTCATTTGCCGGTTGGGAGATGCCTGTTCAATATACAAGCATAATTGAAGAACATAACACTGTCAGAAACAATGTTGGAATTTTTGATGTTTCTCATATGGGTGAGCTTTTTGTGACCGGCTCTGACGCACTTCCTTATTTGCAAAAACTTGTTCCTCAAAATGTTGCCAAGTTAACTGATGAAAAAGCTATATATTGCCAATTGATAAACAAAGAAGGTTGCATGATTGATGACCTTATTATTTATAAATTGGCTGATTCGAAATATTTAATTATTGTCAATGCGGCTAGGATTGACGAGGATTTGAACTGGATGGTTAGAAACAAACTCGGTTTTGATGTCAATATCGAAAACCAATCCCATAACTATTCCTTGTTTGCACTTCAAGGTCCTAAAGCTACTGATTTGATGGAAAAAATAGGGGTGCGAAAAAATTATCAACCTGCATTTTTTACAATAAAAGCAGCAGAGCTTTTTAATATAAATGTTTTTGTTTCAAGAACAGGTTATACAGGTGAAGACGGCTTTGAAATCCTTGTAAGAAATGAGGTTTCAGCTCCTTTGTGGAATTATTTACTAGAAGCAGGTAAAGAATTCGGTATAAAACCAATAGGACTTGGGGCTCGTGACACATTGAGATTAGAGGCTGCACTACATCTTTACGGAAACGACATGGATGAAACAACGACCCCTATTGAAGCTTGTTTAAATTGGTCTGTTTCAAAAACTAAAACCGACGATTATAACGGGAAATCGGTTATATTTGAGCAATTAAAAAACGGCGTTAAAAAGAAACTTATCGGGTTTGAGATGATAGATAGAGCAATAGCTCGTCACGAGTATGAAATATATAAAGACGGAGAAAAAATAGGACACGTTACAAGTGGCGGATTTTCCCCTTCTTTAGGTAAAAATATCGGATTGGGTTACGTTTCAACCGATTCAGGTGTAAAGGTTGATTCTGTAATACAAATCATGGTAAGAAATAAATTGTACAATGCAAAGGTCGTAAAAAGACCGTTCGTTGATAAAAAAAACAAGGTTAATTAACTCAAAAAAGGAGATTTTCGATGAACATACCAGAAGGTATTTTATGCACAAAAAGTCACGAATATGTAGTTGAAAAAGACGGAATTTATACTGTAGGATTGACAGATTTTGCCGTGGAACAATTAGGAGATATAGTTTTTATAGAGCTTCCTGATGTTGATTCTACATTTCATAAGGGAGAAGTTTTCGGAACTATTGAATCTGTTAAAGCTGCCTCTGAGATTTATATGCCTATTTCAGGCAAAATCGTAGAAATTAACGAAACTCTATTGGATAGCCCTGAATTGTTAAATGATGATGCTTATGAAAAAGGCTGGTTAATTAAAATTGAAGCAGATGATTTCCACGCAGATTCAGTGGATTTGATGGAGTATGAAGATTATAAGGAAGAAGTCGCTAACTAATGAAAAATTTTGTCGCAAACCCTGAAGCAATTAAACAACAAATGCTTGAAGAAATAGGTGTATCATCTGTTTCCGATTTCTTTGAAAAAATACCAAAAGAAGCTAGACTCGATGGTTTAGACCTTCCTGAAGGATTGAATGAGCCGGATACGAAAAATCTTGTTACATTGCTCGCTAAGCAAAATAACACTGATTTGTTATGCTTTTTGGGTGGTGGTGCATACAAAAGATATGTTCCCGCTTGCGTTTCTGAGATATCTTCAAGATTTGAATTCAACACGGCTTACACCCCCTATCAGCCTGAAATTTCTCAAGGTACTTTGCAAGTTATTTATGAATTTCAATCTATGATTTGCGATTTGACAGGCATGGATGTTTCGAATGCTTCCGTGTATGATGCGGGAAATGCTTGTGCTGAAGCTATGTTGATGGCTTCTCGGATTACAAAAAAAGACAAAATATTAGTTTCTGAGGCGATAAATCCTGAGTATATTAATGTTATAAAAACATACGCTCACGCAGCTGATATAAAATTGGAATTTATACCGTTTAAAAATTTTAAAACCGATTTTAAAGGCAGCGAAGACAAGATAATCTCAAATGATTATGCGGCAGTTTTGGCTCAATCTCCTAATTATTTCGGAGAAATTGAGGAGATGGATTTGCTTCAAAAAATTAAAGAAAATTCAAAAACATTGATAGTAGCTTGCGTTGATTTGATTAGTCTTATGGCACTAAAAAAACCATCTGAATACGGTGCAGATATTGTGGTAGGCGATATTCAATCGTTAGGCAATCCAGTTTGCTTTGGCGGTCCATATGCAGGTGTAATTGCAACTGTTGACAAGAATAAAAGACAGCTTCCGGGAAGAATTGTCGGTAGAACAGTCGATGCAGATGGAAAACAAGCTTTTACGTTGACGTTGCAAGCTCGTGAGCAACATATCAGAAGAGAAAAAGCTACAAGTAATATTTGCTCAAACCAAGCACTTGTCGCATTAAATTCTACTGTTTATATGTCTGTAATGGGGAAAAACGGAATGAGTCAAGTTGCTTACTTGAGTGCAAAAGCTGCTCATTCTTTAGCTGAAAACCTTGCTAAAAAAGGATATAAAGTTTTGTCTAAAGATTTCTTTAATGAATTTGTATTAGAGGTTGAAGATTCTGATAATTACTTGAAAAAGCTTAAAGAGGCAGGTATCTTAGGCGGTCTAAAACTAGACGATAAAAAAATATTAGTTGCGACTACTGAACTTAATAACCAATCTCAAATTGACTTATATTTGGAAAATGTATAATCCACAGAGCACGAGGGAGTAAAATGGAAAAACTTGTTAATTATGTAAAAGCACACAAAACAGGCTTCGCGTTTTTTGGATTGCTGGTTGTTTGCTATTTTTTATATTTCTATAATGTAGGAAATTATCCTTTGATTGATGTTGACGAAACAAGATATGTGTCAATAGCAAGAGATATGTTGAACGCACATGACTGGATGACCCTTAAACTAAACAATGAATTTTTCTTTGAAAAACCTCCACTATATTTTTGGATATTGAACTCGTTTTTCACTTTATTCGGGCAAATTTCTGAAACTATAGCACGGTTGCCAATCGCTATAATTGCTACGATTACAGTTCTTTCTGTTTTTGGAGTAGGTAGTAGGATTGTTTCAAGAACATTTGGCTTCGTTTCTGCGTTGATTATGGCGACAAGCTTTGAATTTATCGTGTTATCAAGGATTGCTATTCTTGATATATTTCTTTCATCATTTATTATACTTTCTGTTTTGTCCGGTTTTATGACTTTTTTCACAGCAGAAAATAAGAAAAAATATTATTGGTGGGCTTTTTATATTTTTTCAGCTCTAGCTATTTTGGCTAAAGGAATTCCGGGTTTTATTTTACCTTTTGGAACAATGTTTTTTGCTTATTTAGTTTCAGGGAAAATTAAAGAAATCTTCAAGCCACAATACTTTTTAACAGGTGTAGCTCTGTTCTTTTTGATAACCATTCCTTGGCATATTAATATGTTGCAAACGCATGGTCATTTGTTTTTCCATGAATATATAATAAAGCACCATTTGGCTCGATTTGTAGGCTCGGAAGAGCTTGGCAGAGAAGAAGCTTGGTACTTCTATATATTTGTATTTGCGGTTGGTTTTTTGCCGTGGATATTCACTTTTGTATCAATGATAATTGAAAAAATCAAAACTTTTGTCTTAGATTCAAAATCATATTTTTCAGTTGGAAAATATTCAGAAATAAAGACAAAATGGGAGTCTTTATTTGATGTAACTAAGTTCCTTGTGCTAAACGTAATTGCATTTTTATTTGCATTTTTATTCTTTAGTTCAGCTAGTACAAAATTGCCGACATATATTTTGCCGGTGTATGCTTTTGCAGCGTATTTGTTGGGCTATTTTTGGACCCAATATATTTATTTTTCATCAAGTAAAAAATCTATAACAATATCAACTATAATTTTAAATTCAATATTTTTAATTGCAGCTGTGGGCGGATTGTTTACGCCGTTGTTTTTAAAGCCTGATGTTGCTTCCGGGATTAATACCTTCAGAATTCCTGCGATAATTTTATTTACGGTAGTTCCTGTTTTAGCAATTTCCGGAGCACTTTTAAAAAGAAGATGGGTTGTATTTTCAATGCATATAGCCTTGATGGTAGGTATAGTTATTATAAGTGCAAACAGCGTTTTTAACTATATGTGTTCATTTGGCGAAAATGACTTAATTGAATACGCATTAAAAGCCAGAAGCGAAAAGGCAAAGCTTGCTACATTTGATTTTGGAAGAAGATATAGCTTGAATTATTATTATGAAGGATTTGTTGATTATCATACAGAAGATGATATTCAATGGTTAAAAGACTACTCTCACAATAATCCTGATGCTTATATTGTTGTTAAAATCAAAAATATGGACTCATTGGATAATAAATTTGAGTATAAAACAATTTCGATAGGTAAAAAATATTGTTTGATAAAAAAGAAATAGAAAAAAAAATATTAGTAATCAATGAGGGAAAACTCGGTGATGTAATCGTTACGTCACCACTTTGCAAGGAGCTGAAATTAAAATATCCCGAACATAAGTTGTATTTTATTGCAGGTCCTTATGGGGCAGAGGTTGCCAAATTTATTCCCGAAGTCGATGATGTAATTATCTTTGACAAAAAAAACGCTCACAAAGGACTTAATGGCTTATTTTCTTTTTTGAAAGAAAATAAAAAATTAAAAAATGCAGATTATGCTTTTGTTGTGCATCGCTATAACAGGGGAAATCTTTTGGCATTACTGTTGGGAGCAAAAAGAAGGATTTCAGATTGGAAAGATTCTAAATTTTACAAATATTTCTTGACAGATAAAATGTATAAGGATATTTACTCAAAACCTATAAAAAAGACCAAAGAATATGGAAATTATATAAATTTTGATACAGGATTAGTAGAAAATAGAGATTTTGAGCTTTCTTTTGATGTTTCAGATGAGGTTTTGGCTCATTCAGAAAAAATTCTTCGTTATTATACCAACGAACCTTTTGAAAATATGGTTGTCATTTCGCTAAATTATTGTTGGAGCGTAGATAAAACTTCTGAACTTTTGCAAAAATTAAATATTTTGCACAAAACTCCCGTGGTTATAGGGGCTCCTTATTCGAGCTTTATGGAAGGTGAGATAAAAGCAGATTTTGTAGACCTTGCAGGTCAAACTAGTATTGATGAGTTATGTGGGATAATAAGAGCCTGTGGCTCAATTATAACTGTTGATACGGGGACATTGCATATTGCAGCTGCTTATGGCAAGCCGATAGTTGCGTTGATGCCGGATGACCATTTTGAAATGTGGGGATACGAAGAGAAATCTAAAATTATCACTTATTCTAATTATAGTGAGAATTATGACGCAATTGAAGTAAATGATGTAATTGAGAGATTTTTGTCTTTATAGCATTTTTTTCAAGTATTGTCCGGTGTATGAATTTTGATTTTGAGCAACTTCTTCGGGAGTCCCTTCAGCTACTATATACCCGCCTTCATCACCGCCCATAGGTCCTAAATCTATGATGTGGTCAACAGTTTTTATTAAATCAAGATTGTGTTCAATTATCAAAATCGTATTGCCGTTATCTGCGAGTTTGTTTAAAATTATTATAAGTTTATCAAGGTCATACCAGTGAAGCCCTACTGTTGGCTCATCTAAGAGATAGAGCGTTTTGCCGGTAGCTTTTTTGTTGAGTTCAGCTGCCAATTTAATTCTTTGTGCTTCACCTCCGGATAGGGTTGTTGCACTTTGCCCAAGCTTGATATAGTCTAAGCCGACATCATATAATGTTTGCAATCTGTTTTTTATTTTTGGTACATTTTTAAAAAACTCTAAAGCCTCAGCAACACTCATATCAAGCACCTCGGAGATATCTTTTCCTTTGTATTTAACCTCAAGAGTTTCTCTGTTGTAGCGTTTGCCTTTGCAGACGTCGCATTTTACGAAGACATCTGATAAAAAATTCATTTCTATTTTTAAAACGCCGTCACCCTTGCAAGCTTCACAACGTCCGCCTTTTACGTTAAAACTAAATCTTCCGGGCTTGTATCCTCTAACTTTTGCTTCTGCTGTTTTTGCATATAAATCTCTAATGTGCGAAAATACATCTGTGTATGTAGCGGGGTTTGAGCGAGGAGTTCTACCTATCGGTGATTGGTCTATATCAATAATTTTATCGATATTTTCAAAGCCTTTAATTTCTTTGACTCCAATTGGTTTAGGTTTATTTCCTCTTAATTTATGAAGTGCGTATTCGTAAATTAAATCTTGCATAAGAGTAGATTTGCCGGAACCGCTAACGCCTGTCAGTGCTACAATTTTGCCCATAGGAATTTTTAAATCGAGGTGTTTAAGGTTGTTTAAATGAGCGTCAGATATTTCTAAAAATTGCCCGTTACCATTTCTTCTAATTTTAGGCACTTCTATTTTTAGCTTCTCGCTCAAGTATTGTCCTGTTAAAGATTCTTTTGCCTTTTCGATATCTTCAAGTGAACCTTGGGCTATTATTTTACCACCGTTGACGCCGGCTTTTGGTCCTATATCTACTATGTGGTCGGCACTTCTTATAGTATCTTCGTCATGCTCTACGACTATAAGTGTGTTTCCAAGATTTCTAAGGTGAATAAGTGTATTTATCAACATATCGTTGTTGAGTTGATGCAATCCTATAGATGGCTCATCAAGTACATACAAAACACCTGAAAGTCCGCTTCCTATTTGAGTTGCGAGTCTTATTCTTTGAGCTTCGCCGCCAGATAGAGTTCTTGCCATTCTTGCAAGGTCAATGTAGCCTAACCCCACATCTAGTAAGAATTTTAGCCTTGCTCTAATTTCTTCTAAAAGCTGTTTTGCGATTGTGAGTTTATAGTCATCAAGCTCCAAAAACAAGTTTGAAAAGAAAGAAAAAGCATTTTTAATTGATAAATGGCAAACCTCATTTATATTTTTATCTTGGATTGTGACAGCTAGCGGGAAAGGTTTCAATCTTGCTCCGTTACATTCAGGACAAGGGGTTTCCGTCATATATTTTTGAATTTCTTCCCTCATATCTTCCGAGCCTGTTTCATTGTATCTTTTTGTATAATAAGGGATTACGCCCTCAAAAGGTCTGTTTCTTGCAACCCATTTTGACGTGCCAAATTCTTGATATTTTAAGCGGACTTTGTTTTTGCCGCTTCCGTATAATATAATTTGCTGATGTTCTTTTGAAAGTTGTTCAAAAGGCATTGACATATCAATGTCGTATTCTTCAGCAACCGAAGATAATATAGCTTGATAATAGGGATTTCCAGTCCGTGCCCAAGGATAAACAGCCCCATCTTTTAGTGATTTTGTAGGGTCTGGTACGATTAATTTTGGGTTTACTTTGAAAAAAGCACCGATTCCCGAGCAGGCAGAGCAAGCTCCATAAGGATTGTTGAAGCTAAAAATTCTGGGTGCAAGTTCTTCAAAACTCAAATTGCAAGATGGGCAAGCGAGTTTTTCAGAGAAAATCATTTCTTTTCCGTCAACAACATCAACAAGCATTAATCCATTTGCTTTTTTTAGAGCAATTTGAGCACTGTCTGCGAGCCGAGCTTTAGCACTATCCTTGATGACGAGTCTGTCGACAACTACTTCAATTGTGTGTTTTGTTGTTTTTGCGAGCTCTACATCTTCTTCATCGGTATTTATTACTTTACCGTCAATACGCAACCTTATAAAGCCTTCTTGGCGTAATTCTTCAATAAGGTTTGTGTATTCACCTTTTTTGCCTCTAACTAAGGGTGCAAGGAGCTGAATTTTGGTACCTTCTTTAAGCTTCATGATTTTGTCAACGATTTCGTCGATAGATTGTGGCTTGATTTCGCTACCGCATTCCGGACAATGAGGTGTTCCTATTCTTGCATATAAAAGTCTTAAATAATCATAAATTTCAGTGACAGTTCCAACAGTTGAACGAGGATTGTTGCTGGTAGATTTTTGGTCAATAGAAATAGCAGGTGATAGTCCTTCAATGCTTTCAACGTTAGGTTTGTCCATTTGTCCTAAAAATTGCCTTGCGTAAACAGATAGGCTTTCCATATAGCGTCTTTGACCTTCGGCAAAAATTGTATCAAAGGCAAGAGAGCTTTTCCCTGAGCCGCTGACACCCGTGAATACAATTAATTCATTTTTTGGCAAATCCAAACTGACGTTTTTAAGATTGTGTTGATTTGCTTTTCTTATGATAATTTTGTCGTTCATAATTTTATTATCGCACAATAAAGTCTTGTTGAGCTACTTTGTAATACCATCAGGAATAATGCGGTACCCCCCGCCATAAATGGTTTCTATGTACTTTTTTCCGTCTGATATTTTGTCGAGTTTTGTTCTGATGTGACGGATATGCACTCTTATTGTTTCAACGTCGTCATCTGGAGTGTAGCCCCAAATATCTTTTAATATTTTTGCGGAAGAAACCATGTTCCCGTAATTTTGAACTAATAGGTTTAAAATTTCATACTCTATCGGTGTAATTTTTGTTTCTTTGTCTTTAATCTTTACAGAATATGTTTCCGGTAAGAGTGTTATATCACCGATTGTCAACAATTCTTTAGTAGCCATAGATTCGGGGATATGGTTGCTTCTTTTTAGCAAAGCTTTAACCCTAGCAAGCAATTCTTCCATCTCAAAGGGTTTTACCAGATAATCGTCTACTCCGATGTCGAATCCTTTGACTTTATCTTGGAGCATTCCCATAGCTGTAAGCATCAAAATAGGAATATCTTTAGTTGGGGGATTTTCTCTTATTCTTTTTGCGACGGTGTAACCATCTACTTCCGGCATCATAACATCTAAGATTACGATATCGGGGTTTTCTTGTTTGCAAATTGCAAAACCTTTAATCCCGTCAGGTGCTGAAAAAACAGTATAACCTGCAAGTTCCAAGTTTATTTTGATAAGTTCATTTATCGCTTCATCGTCATCAACAACTAATATTTTATTAATCATTTTTTCTTTCCTATATCAAACATTTTTTTAGCACGTTCTTTGAACGTATGATTATTTACGACGTTTTTTCGTCCGGCTCTGGCGATTGCTTGAGCAATGTTTCTGTTTTGCAAATAGAATTCTATTTTGTCAATCAAGTCTTTGGTATCTTTATAGGTTTCAAGCTCACGACCGACTTCAAAATATTTTGAAATATCTTTCATTTCGTCTGTCAAAAGGAAGCCTGAACTTGCCAAAACTTCAAATACCCTGTAGTTTATATTGTTTTTACCTTGGATTGTGATGTTTAAATTAATAGCAGAGCTGTTATAAATTTCAGCCATTTCTTCTTCAGTTTTAACAAATCCTTTGAAAGATTCTTTGTACCATTGCAATTCTTCTTTTGTCATCGTGTTGCTTTTTTCGATTTCGGCAACGCTTTTTTCAAAATGAGGTTCATAAGAAAAAATGCTGATAGGACCGAAATGTTTAATGATGTCGATAAGTATATTTTGTCTTTTGCCGGTTAAAGGTCTTCCGACAAATGAAATTTTGTGTTGATAGCCGTTGAAAGATGACTTGTATAAAGAAGCGTCAACTGCCAAAGGCAAATAATTGCAATTTTTAAAATCTTGGATATAAGACTTATCCCAAATAAAAACTTTGTTGTCGGTGTTTTTAAGTTTTTGATACAAATCAGGATTTTGAGATAGAGCAAAGTTTTCTTGAGGAACGTCAGCGAAGTAATGAATAAAGTTAAAGTTTGTATTTTTCAAACTGTCAGCCAAATTTTGATTGACGAGATAGCCATAGTCATAGCCTATGATATAATCAGGCTTGTAATAGTCTATATATTCACGGGTTATTTCTCTTATGTCTTTTTTTTCAACGAAAAAGCCCAGTTGACGAAAAGCTTTAGCAAATCCCCTCATAATAAGGCATCCAGCGATACTGATAGGCATTGTGACTAAGATTTTTTGCATAAATAAATATCTCCAAACTGATTATAACAAATTCAAAACATAAGGCAATAAAAAACCGCCTTATAGAAACAAAGCGGTAAATAAGTGTTCTCTTTCCCTGTAAAATTTTTATTCGGCAGGAGTTTCAGTAGCTTCAGAAGCTGCCGCTGCTTGAGCTTCTTTTTCTGCGTCTAATTTAGCTTGAGCTTTTTTAGAAAGTTTAGTAGATGTTTTTTCTTTGTAGATAAGTTTACCTTCATCATCACAGTTATCAATTAAGTATTGAGCTGTTTCAGTAGGTTGAGCACCTTTTTTAATCCATTCTAAAGCAGAAGCTTTATCTAATTTCATTTCTTTAGTTTTAGGGTTATAAAAACCTAAGTGTTGAATAGGAGCAGCTTCTCTTTTAGTAGTAGAGTTAAGAACAACGATTCTGAAAATCGGGCTCTTTTTTGCACCTAGTCTTCTTAATCTGATTTTAACCATTTGGTCATTTTCTCCTTGTTATACAACTGTAAATTTCAGCCGCAGGGTTTTACATGATTGAGGATAATGTATCGCCCGTATAATTATCTAAACACAAGGATATTTATTAATCAAGCACTATTTTAGAAAAGTTAAAGGATTTTAAGTAAACATTATAAATGTGTAAAGAAAAACGGATTAGTGTGTTATAATCAATACAGAAATTGAAGGGATTTTGTGAGGGTAAAAGCCCTGACACCCAAGAGAGGAGTCTGAATTAAATGAAGAAAACGGCAATATCAGTTTCAGCTTTGATTCTGTGTGGTTCGAAAGTTTTTGCGGCAAGCACGCCCGCTTTTTTAACAGAACAAATGAAACAAAGCATGCAACATGCTCCTCAGCTTCCTAATATTTCAAACGTATTATTATCTACACTGTTTATGGTTGTGATGATATATGTTGTTGCTTTTATGTATCAAAAAATCAGTTCTTTTAATTCTAAAAAATTCACAAACGCAGAGGATAAATCATTAAACTTAAATAAAATGAAAATAGTAAGTTCGATGGCTCTGGGTGCGAATAAAGCCGTCCATATCGTAGAAGTGAACGGTAAATACCTTGTTTTGGGCTCCACTGCATCTAATATCAGCTTGCTCAAAGAATTTGATAAAAAATCATTGAAAAATGCGGAAATGTTTGCAACTTCAATGGGGCAAACTGATGTTAAGCCTGAAGATATCGAGCAAGGGCTAAATACTATCTATCCGAAAGAACAAGAAAAAATAGTTGTTGAACCGCAAAAAACTGATGAAGATGATGGTTTCAACGATGTCTATAAAAAATATATTAATTAGGGGAATTTGATGAATAAATATGTGCTAATAGGGGGAAAAAAAGTAGGTATCGGTGAACCGACTTTTATAATCGCAGAAATCGGGATTAATCATAACGGCTCTGTTAAACTAGCCAAAAAACTTATTGATATAGCAGTTATGGCAGGCTGTGACGCTGTAAAATTTCAAAAAAGAACTGTTGATATTGTCTACACTAAAGAAGAGCTGGCTATGCCAAGAGAAAACCCCTTCGGCGATACGAACGGTGACCTCAAAAGAGGTTTGGAATTCGATTTTGAAGCCTATGATGAAATCGACAAATATTGCAAGAAAAAAGGCATAATGTGGTTTGCTTCATGTTGGGATGAAAAATCAGTTGATTTTATCGACCAATTCAATCCTCCTTGCTATAAGATTTCTTCTGCTTCTTTAACAGATGACGATTTGTTGAAATATACAAGAAGCAAAGGCAAGCCGGTTTTAATTTCTACCGGAATGAGTACAATTGAAGAAATCGACCATGCTGTTGAAATTTTAGGCTTAAAAGATTTGATTATTTATCATTGCACATCTACTTATCCTACGGATAACGATGAAATTAATTTAACCGCAATTCAATCTTTAGCTAACAGATATGATTGCCCTATTGGATACTCAGGGCACGAAAGAGGACTGACTCCATCTACGCTTTCAGTTGTTTACGGAGCGGTTTCTGTTGAAAGACATATAACAAATGACAGAACGAATTGGGGCTCTGACCAAGCTGCAAGCCTTGAACCTGACGGACTATTCAGGCTGGTAAGAGATATAAGATTAGTCCCTCGAATTGCAGGCAATGGTGAAAAAATTGTTTATGAGTCAGAAAAACCTATTATCAAAAAATTGAGAAGGGTCAAAACGGTCAATGTTTAAACGATTAAAACTAAAAAAGAATATTAAACTAATCGTAAGTGATTTTGACGGCGTGTTTACAGATGGAACCGCCTTTGTTGACAAGGATTTACACTCTATTAAAAAAATCAGTTTCAAAGATGTGATGGGTGTTTCTCAAGCATTAAAAAATGGCTACAAGGTTGCAATAATTTCCGGAGAAAAAACCCCTGCTATAGATTTTTTAGCTAAAAAATTCGAGGCAATGGAAGATTTTCAAGATATAAGACCAAAACTTCCTGTTTTAAAACAATTAATGGAAAAATATTCTTTAACTCAAGATGAAGTAATATATATAGGTGATGACGTTAACGACATTGAAAGCTTATCATTTGTGGGGAATGCTGTAACGGTTCCAAATGCAAATAAAAAAGTTAAGAGCTTAAAAAATGTCATGATTACAAAAAACGCAGGTGGTGACGGGGCTTTTAGAGAAGTCATCGACAAGCTTTTGCAAATGAAATAGCATGAAAAATTTTATAAAAACAATATTTAAAACTATAAAAAAACTTGATAAATATACTACTGATTACAAGAAGCGTACGGCAGTGGTTGAGCTTCCGTCGTTGGCGTATGTAAATTGGGGGATATATTTAGCAAATAAAAATGAGTTTGATAAGGCTATCGAAAAATTTGAAACCTCCATCGCAATGGCTCAACAAACCCCGAGTGCATACTTGAATCTGGGTATCGTTTATGCGAAAAAATGTCAGTATGAAAAAGCTATTGAAAATTTCAGAAAAACTTTAAAATTAGATGCAAAAAATGTCAGAGCATATTCTTTGTGGGGCACTGCCCTTGTTGAAATGGGACAGTATAAAGAGTCTGAATATTTCTTTAAAAAAGCAAAAGAAATAGACTCAGGAAATCCAGAAGTCTATGTAAACTACGGCGTAGCATTGGCACGCCAAGAAAAAAGAGAAAAAGCAAAAGAAATGTTTAAATTTGCTCTTTTTTATGACCCGACAAACTACCACGCTTTATATTTGTGGGGCATTCTGCTTTTTGAAACAGAAAATTATGACGAGTCTATTGAAAAATTTGATGCTGTCTTAGAACTTTACCCCGTGCATCCTCAAGCTTTTTATTATAAAGGATTAGCGTTTTTTAAACTTGGAAATTATAAAGTTGCATACAATGAAGCAAAAAAAGCACATGAGATTCTTCCTATAGGTATAGAATCCCAACTATTGATGGCAGAATCAATGATGATGCTGAAAAAACAAGACGAATGTCTTTCTATATATGAAAAAGCCCAAAATAATGAACATTTAACACCCCAATTTTATATTTCATGGGGGATTGCCCTTCAAAACTTTAATTTGATAAAAGAAGCTAAAGAAAAATTCTATACTGCACTTCAAATCGCCCCAACTAATAATATAGTATTAATGCACTTAGGGATTTGCTTCATGAAAGAAAATAACATTGATGAAGCAATGAAAATATTTGAAAAGATTTTAGAAACTGAAGAGAAAAACGCTGACGCTATTGCAAATATCGGGCTTTGTTTATACAAAAAACAAGAGTATGAAAATGCATTAAACAAGTTTTTGTCAGCTGTAAAACTTTCAAGAAAATCGTCATTTTTGTATTTTTACATCGCAAATTGCTACTATCATTTAAGAGATATCAAAAAAAGCATGGAATATTATGAGACAACTCTTGAATATTTACCCGACCATATTGAAGCATTGCTCAATTATTCTAATCTATTGATGGAAACGGGCAACGACCGAGATGCTATTAGAAAAATCAGACACGCCTACCAATTGGAGCCAAAATCCTCCAAGATAAATTTCATGTACTCGCTTGCTTTGTTAAAACTGAAATTGTTTAAAGAGTCTATTGAAAAATCAGATTATTGCTTAACAATTGATAACAATTTTTTAGCAGCAAAATATGTAAAAGCAGAAGCCTTGTTGGGCTTAAAGCGTCCCCACGAAGCACTTGGGCTCATTCAAGATATATCTGATGAAAAAAGAAATACGCAAGAATTTTTGCATATTAGTGCAATCATCTATACGAATCTTGCACAACTTTCACCTTCGGATTACAATATAAACACTGCAATTGAGTGTTGCAATAAAGTTATCGACCACTATCCTGAGGAAGCTGCTTGGGAAAAAGAAAACACAAAAATACTGGAAACATTAAAAACAAGCGAGAGGCATTAAGAAAAAAGTGAGCATAATTGTACAAAAGTTTGGCGGAACCTCTGTCGCAGACGCCCAAAAAATACACAATGTTGCGTCCGCCGTTATTAAAGAAAAGAAAAATGGTAACGATGTAGTAGTTGTTGTTTCAGCAATGGGACATACTACGGATTATCTGGTAAAACTTGCAAAAGAAGTTGCAGAAACTCCCAGTTCTCGTGAAATGGATATGCTTTTATCTACAGGAGAACAAGTTTCTATTGCTTTGTTGACGATGGCAATTCAATCACATGGCTATGATGCTATAAGTATGAATGCTCAACAAGTTGGTATTATAACAGAATGTATTCATACAAAAGCAAGAATTGTTGATATTAAAACCGATAAATTGGAAAGACATATTAAAGAAGGTAAAATAATAGTAGTAGCAGGCTTTCAAGGAGTTACACCTGATGGGGAAATTACGACATTGGGTCGTGGCGGCTCTGATACTTCTGCTGTTGCTATTGCTGCTGCCTTGAACGCAGAAAGATGCGATATTTATACCGATGTAGAGGGTATTTATACTACAGACCCAAGAATTGTTGCGAATGCTGAAAAGCTCGACGTCGTTTCTTATGAAGAAATGCTAGAACTTGCCAGAGTAGGGGCGAATGTTTTGCATCCTCGTTCTGTTGAAACTGCAAAACAGTTCCAAGTTCCAATTAGAGTTCGCAGTTCATTTGAGTTAGACAATTTAGGCACATTAATTATAGGAGTTGAAAATATGGAAATATATAGACCCGTGGCAGGCGTTGCTGCAGACTCTTCTCAAGTCCGAATCGTTATTTCAGAGGTACCGGATGCTCCGGGAACTTCTGCTAAAATATTCAGCGTTCTTGCCGAAAACAATATAAGTGTTGATATGATTATTCAATCTTATGCGAGAGCTAATCAAACTAATGACATAGCTTTTACGGTTGATGAAAAAGATTTGGACACTACTATGGAAATTATGAATAATGTCAAATCCGAACTCAAAGCTGGCGAATTATATGTCGACAAAGATATTTCTAAAGTATCTATCGTAGGTGCAGGAATGGTAGACAGACCTGGTATTGCGGCGGCTATGTTTAAGGCTTTGGCAGACGTTGATATCAATATAAAAATGATAGCAACTTCAGAAATTAAAATCAGCTGTTTGGTAGAAAAAGAAATGGCAAATGATGCAATAAAAGTCTTGTGCAAAGAATTTAATTTGCAAACTGATGAAGTTGCCGTTGTACATGGTGATTTGCCTAACGTGTAAAAATAATAATTATTATTAATTTTTATAAAAAGTGTACCATTAGGGGTGCACTTTTTTGTATAAATGTTGCATAATTGAAATTGTATTTTAAAATTTTAATTGAAAGGTTAAATATGAAATTTGAAAAAATTAAAGACGGAGTTTTTTTTGCCGGTTTAAAAGATAAAGAAAGAAGATTGTTTGACCAGCTTGTTCCGTTGCCGGAGGGTACAACTTATAATTCTTATATAGTTGAGGGGAAAGACAAAATTGCAATTATTGACACAATGTATCCCAAAAAGACAGATGAGTATATTAAAAATTTAGAAGAAAATGGTATTGAGAAGGTTGATTATATTATAGCTAACCATGGGGAACAGGACCATTCAGGTTCTTTGCCTAAGCTAATTGAAAAGTATCCGATGGCTCAAATCATATCCAATGCAAAATGCAAAGAAATAATAAAAGAAATGTTGTTGTTACCGGATGAAAAAATTACAGTAATTCAAGATAAAGATGAAATCGACTTGGGTGGAAAAACGCTTCAATTTATTTTCGCACCTTGGGTTCATTGGCCTGATACAATGTTTACGTATATAAAAGAAGATAAGTTGCTTTGTACTTGTGATTTTTTAGGTGCACATTATACGACAGGCGGAATGTTTGCTGATGATTCAGATGAATTAAAAGTCGCAGCCAAAAGATATTATGCGGAGATTATAATGCCGTTTAGGACGTTTGCAGCAAAACACTTAAAGACAGTGAAAGAAATTAATCCTGAGATGATTTTACCGAGCCATGGACCGATTTATAAAAATCCTGAATTTATTTATAATCTTTATGACGAATGGACGGGGAGTTATTTAGAAAATTCAGTGTTGATACCTTATGTTTCGATGTACGAAAGCACGGAGATGATGGCAAAATATTTAGCCAAAAAGCTAGAAACGGCAGGCATTAAGCCTATTTTGTTTGATACTGTTTCCGAAGATCATGGTGAACTGGCGATGTTGTTGGTTAATGTTCCGACGATTATTTTAGCGGCATCTATGGTCTTGGCGGGTCCTCATCCGGCAATGGTTACGACCGCTTATTTACTTTCAGCTTTAAGACCCAAGTTTAAAAATCTTGGAATTATAGGTTCTTTTGGTTGGGGGGGCAATTTAACAGGCAAATTAGAGGATATGTTCTCTTTGGCAAAGCCTCATAAATTCGAATATATATTGACAAAAGGACAACCTAAAGAGGATACTTATGCCAAACTTGATGAATTATGCAATGAAATTGTTTCAAAACACAAAGAACTCGGATTGATGTAATTTCAGTAAAAGCAATTTTTTTCTTCACCTGTTTTTGTACATTCAAAGACAGGTGATTTTTTATGAGAATTAACACAAATCCGGTAACATCAAATATAAAGCAGGTTCAAAAAGTTGTTAATAAAGTAAAAGCTCCAAAAACAGCTCCTATAAAACCAAAAAATGTCGATACTTTTGTCTGTTCAAATCCTTCTGATTACGCAAATATAACTAATTACAAAGATGTATATGCTTCACCTCAATACGCAGCAGCAGCTTATGAAGCACAATCAGTGTATGCTTCTACTTATTTGAATCCCAAGAAAGTGCAAAAAATAGAGCTCCCTAAAAAAGAAGTTATATCAAAAATTGAAAAATCAGAGCCGTCTAATCCCGCACATAATAATAAACCAAAAAGCAGTAATCAAAAGACTTAATATAGTTTTTTGATTAGCTCGTTATACACGTCAACTGTTTGCATGCAAATAGTCAACTTGCGTTTCATAAGACTTTTTATTGTGAGTTTGAAACTTTTCAACATACCTTTTTCAAGACAGTTATGCTTATAGATAGCTTTTTCGATAGGTTCTCTGTACTCAGGCTCTCTAGTGTTGTGTTCTATTTTGTCTGCTAAGAAAATAATCATCTCGAAGTTTGACATATCAGTTTTGCCGAGCGTGTGCCATCTTATAGCGGAGAGTATTTCATTATCTTCAACTCCGAAGATTTCTTTGGCGTAGTATGCACTGACAGGAGCGTGCCAAGTTTTCGGGTTGATAAGCTCACATTCTTCGTAGCTGCTGCATTTGTTAAGCAAAAGTTCTTTTAAATCATCATTTGGAACACATTTTGCACAATCGTGTAGGAGAGCGGCGATTTTACATTTTTCGACATTTTTACCAAATTTTTCAGCAAGAATTGCAGCACTGTCCATAGCACCTAAAGAGTGATGAAACCGTTCTTCTGACAGATTTTCATTGAGCCATTTTAAAATATTTTCAGTATTAATCTTTGTATAAACCATATTCTTTTATATAATTAGCTACTTCGTGGGGTACAAGTTTGTGTATTTTTCGACCTTCTTTAACTCTTTTTCTTACCTCGCTGGATGAAATATTGTGGTAAGGCATTTTTGCGAGTTGATAGTTGAATCCGTTTTCTTTCAATTCGAGAAATTCAGTTTCGTCAAAGTTATCATCTCTAACAAACAGAATAAAATCAACCATATTTTTTAATTCATAAGCTTGATGCCAAGAGTCGATGTTGCGGAAGGCGTCAGTTCCGATAATAAAGCTGATTTTTTCTTTGATAGGCATAGAATAATAAATTTCCTGAATAGTGTAATATGTATAAGAAGGTTCATTTCTTCTGTATTCAATGTCGCTTAAATCAAACGCAGGATAATCCTCAAGTGCTAAATTGAGCATATTATATCGATGTTGGGCAAGCTCACCGTCAAATTTGTAATTATGCTTATGCGGAGGTATAAACGCAGGAATAAACAATAATTTATCAAAGTTAAAATTTTCATAAACGAACTGAGCGACTTCCAAATGTGCATTATGAATAGGATTGAAAGTGCCTTGATAGACACAAAGTCTCATTTTTATACTTTAGCCTCACTGAAATGAAGTGATATAACATAGTCGATAAGGTTGTTTAAGAAAGCTTTGTAGTTATCTCTATCAGCCTCACCTGATAATATTATATCAGCATTTTCTTTGCATGGGCGAATGTAAATTTCAGCTTTTTGCGATGCGTTTTCATATATTCTTTGAGCAGAGTCGCCAAGGTTTCGTTCTGCGGCTCTGATGTAAAATCTTTCAGCTTGGATGTGGTTTCTGACATCGACGTAAATTTTAAAATCGAAAGCGTCACGAATTTTTTCCGTAAGTGAAAATAATCCTTCCGAAATAACAATTTTGGAAGGATTAGCTAAACTATAATTATCATATCTGATGGCAGTACCGGACATGTCGTATTTAGGAAGCATGACGGATTTGCCAGATAATAATTCAAAGATATGTTTTTTCATAAGTTCAAGTTCAAGAGCTTGAGGGACGTCAAGGTCGTAATCTTTTGCAAATTCAGCAAAAGAGCCTGCTTTTTGAACCATATCAGAGCGGTCGTAGTAATAGTCGTCTGTGTTAATTCTTGTTATCGCATTTTTAACTTTATAATCTTCAGCAAAAGTGCTTATAGTATCAATAATATCTTGAGCAACTGTAGATTTGCCACTGGCAGTTTCACCAGCTATGCCGATTGAAGCAGAGCGGTCGATTGAGCCTGAAAGAAACATTGCCATTTTCGCAATTGCAGATTTATCGACTTTAATTAAAATAGAGTCATTTTTATTTAATTCTTTTTCAAATATTTCGGAAAGTGAAATATAAACATCTTCAAAGTCATTATTAGGTTCGAAGTTGTTTAGAGCAATATTTTGTGATGTTTGAGACATCGAAGTTGTTAAAGTAGCGGTCAAGGGAATTTTCCTCATAATTATGCGGTTCAACCTGTGTTCCTATATCTAAAAAAGCGTAAAAAAAATTTTTGCTTCAAATTTTCAAATAAGCTTTTTTCATAGGATAACAAAAAGTATTTAAAAATTCAAATATTAAAGTTGATATTATAATATTCTTTAACAATAATTGACTATTAAATATATAAGCTATATTATGATAGTGTCGTTAAGGACTGGTATTTGGAGTTTTGGCTATGCAAATGGTACAAAAATTAAAGCAATTTGAAAAGCAAATGGTATATTTAAAATGGGCCGGTGGTGAATCATACGGCAAGATAAATTATGTAGGAAGTGATTTTGTTGAGTTTGAGGCTTTAGATACGGATACTATGGAATATGTTGAAAAGACATTGATAAATGCCCAAATGTTATTGGAAGTTGTAATCAATAGTTCTGATATATCAAGAGTTTTGGTTGAGTATTCGGCACAGCTTCCGCATGCTGATAATGAGCTTAATTAGACTTGATTTGTCCTTTATATTTTGTACGAGAGTGTTGTATTTGATTTGTTAATCTGCGTTCGTGCCCTCATTATAATTCGTAGGTTCAACCTCTTGAGTCAATTCAATACATTATAAACCTGCGTGCATTGTTAGTAAAAATACCTATAAAAAAGAGGCGAAAAGCCTCTTTTTGTCTATTTGTAAGATTTATCTATCCTCGTCTTCTCCGCCGCTGATATTGACGCAATCATAAGCATTATCTCCACCGATAATACAAGCGGAAGGTCCAAAAGGGTATATATCCATAGCCCCATAGGTACCCTTATCTGTTGCATCATTATAGTTTTCTAGAGTAATAATATAGCCGTCTAGTAGTTTGTCTTTTGATAGAGTGAATTCGTTAGGCAACTTGTCTCCATTTATATCAATAATTACTGCACAGCCGCCATCTGCTCCGTTTATAGAAAAAGCCATACCGTCAGCTGTATAGAATGTTAGGTTTCCACTTTCTCCCGCTCCCGAGTGGACAGCTTTGCTGTTAGACGAGGGCATAGAGCTCACGATATTGAACCTTTTGCTGAAGAAGTTGTCATACCAGTCTTGCGAATTAGTGAAGGATTCTGAGTTACGACCTGTTTCAGCATATTCAAGGTTAGCTGCTTGTTGAAGCATTGAGGCTGCTTTTTTCAAACCTGTTCTATATTCTTCTTTATTTGTGTTATTCAAAAGTGCCGGAATTGTTAAAGCCGCAATTACACCGATGATGACTAATGTAATCAACACTTCCGCTAAAGTAAATGCACTCTTACGGTTTTTTTCTTTAATTAAATGCAAAACAAATCCTCGTCTCTAACTCAAACAACTACATCCCCATTTTAACCAATTCCACCGCTATTGTAAAGGGAGAAATGTTGTTTTCTACTTTTTGTATTTTTTAATGTAACAGAGAGCTCTACATATATCTTTTCCAAGCTAACTTCTGAATGTCTTTAGCTTAGTTAAGCTCCTCCAACACTGTAAAACGTCATTGCGAGCGAAGCGAAGCAATCCATTTGAACTATAGTTATAGATTGCCATGTCGGGCTCCCGCCCTCCTCGCAATGGCAGAGAACTCTACATATAACTTTTTCAAGCTAACTTCTGAATGTCTTTAGCTTAATCAATCGCCTCCAACACTGTAAAACCTATCTGAATTTTACATCAGAGAAGTTTTTAGCGAGTCCTGCTTTGATTGAGGTTACTTCTTTTTCAATGACTTCATCGGTGAGGGTAGCCGATTCATCTTGGAGCGTAATTCTGAATGCTAAACTCTTGAATCCTTCTTCAATGTGCTCGCCTTGGTAGATGTCGAAAAGGTCGCTGCCCTTGATCAATTTGTTGTTAGCTGATTTTTTGATTACGTTAGATATTTTTTCATGCGAAACATCTTCTTTGATAGCAAAAGCAATATCCCTTTGTACAGATGGGAATTGCGGCAATTTTTTATATCTGACTGTGTGCAAAGATACAGCTGATAACAATTCTTCAAGATTGATTTCAAATAAGAATAAATCTTGTTGAAGCTTCATTTTGTCTTTTAAGATTGGGTAAAGTTGCCCGAAGTATCCTACAGTTTTAGGCGTTTTGCCTAATAAGACAAGCTTTGCACATCTTCCGGGGTGAAGGTAGCTGCAATCATCGGCAGGATTAATTTTAACCCTGTTTTCCAATCCCAAAAGTCCGAGTAAACTTTCGATAACACCTTTTAATGTATAGAAATCTACGCCGGCATTTTTAATCCACAAGCTGTTGTGAATATCACCAGATATGACTCCTGACAACATTCTTGATTCAACAACGCCAGAATCTATTTTGGTTGTTTCATTTTCTTTAAAAAAGACTTTGCCCATTTCATATAGCCATACTGTTTTTTGACCGTTGTCGAAATTTGATTTTGTAGTTTGCAATAAGTTTGCAATAACGGTTTGTCTTAGCATTGTATGGTCTTCGGATTGCGGATTCATAACGCAAACCGCTTTATCTTTGTCGTAGTTAAGCCCATATTGTTTCAATATCGGTTCGCCGATTAAAGAAGAAGTGATTGATTCGTCAAATCCGTAGCCCAAGAATAAATCATTGATTTTTTTCAACAATTTAGTTTCTTCTCTTATTTCAGGAGATTGTGTTTTGCGTGGCAATGTCGGTGCAATCTTGTCGTAGCCGTTTATGCGGGCAATTTCTTCTATTAAGTCAATTTCTCTTGTAACATCATTAATTCTAAAACTGGGAACTCTAAATTTTGCAGCGAGTTCATTTTTGCCGATTAATTCAAATCCAAGTTTGTCGAGAATTTCAATACATCTTTTAGGTTCTATTTCGCAACCTAAAATTCTTTTTATTTGATTAAATCTTAAAGTTATTTCGATTGGTTCAAGCTCATTTTTGCCGGTTTCAACAATGCCGTCGACCTTGGCGTCAGCGAGCTCAACCATTAATTGCATAGCACGCAAAAGAGCAGGTTTCACTGATTCTATATCGACGCCTCTTTCAAATCTTGCACAAGCTTCGCTTCTGTATCCAATGCTACGAGCGGATTTTCTGTTAGAAGCAGGAGTAAAGTATGCAGATTCAAGGACAATATTTTTAGAATTATCATCAATTTCGCTGTTTTCACCGCCGAAAACGCCTCCGACGCAAACGCCTTTATCTTTGTCCGCAATTAACACGGTATCATTCGTGGTGCTTCTTTCGATGCCATCAAGAGTGATGATTTTTTCGCCTTCTTCAGCACGCCTTACGCATAAATAGCCGTCCAGTTTGTCCATATCGAAAGCGTGTAAGGGTTGTCCGTATTCAAGTAGAACGTAATTGGTAATATCCACTACGTTATTTATCGCTCTGATACCGGAAACTTCTAGTCTTCTTTGCATCCATGCTGGTGAAGGTTTAATTTTTACGTCTTTTAAAAGACCTGCAGAGTAATATTTGCAAACATCTTCGTCTTTAATTTCTACTGAAAAATCGTTTGTTGAAAAGTCTTGAGTTGCTTCAAGTTTAGAAAAAGACATTTTTTTGTTAAAAAGTGAGCTTAATTCTCTGGCAACACCGATTACGGACATTTCGTCGCCTCTATTTGCAGTAGGGGCGATATAAAGGACTTTGTCTTCCTTGATGTTTACAATATTTTCTAAAGGTTGCCCCAATTGTAAATCGTCATATATGTGGTTTAAGATTAAAATGCCATCTTCTTCTTGCATTTTGTTTAGCCCGAGTTCGTCTTGAGAGCAGAGCATACCTTGAGATTCAATGCCTCTTATGGTTGCAGGTGTAAGTTCAAATTGTTCGCCTGTTTTTCTATCCAAAACTTTAGAACCGACAGAAGCGTAAGGGATAATTTGACCTATTTCAATATTTTGACCGCCGCAAACGACAGTTTTAACGGAGCTTCCTGTGTTTACATCGACAAGATGTAATTTATCAGCATTTGGATGTTGTTTAATATCGACTATTTTAGCCGTGATTATATTTGAAAATTTAGGACCTATTGTTTCAATTTCTTCTACTTCAAGACCGCTCATAGTGAGTTCGTGAGCCACTTGTTCAGCGGAAACATCACTCAAATCAATAAATTCATTTAACCACTCTAACGAAATTTGCATATTCTCTAACCTTTATTAATTATATATAGTTACAGAAAAATTTTATAACAAAGGCAGTAGTATGTCACTTTAATTGTGTTGGAAGATGAAGAAAAAGCACACAAATTGTTAAGTTTTATTAAAAAACCATACTTAGGTATAGCGGATTTCTAACTTTAGAATAATTCTTAATCAGTTGAAAAACTAGTACTATGTGAATGTAAACAAATGTTAAGTGAACGTCTTGAGCGTTACTGCTACATGGGTTTGCGAGTTTATGAATAGTATTAGAAAAACTGAATAGAAAACTACACGGATGTAGGTTTTATTGAAAGGAGATCAATTATGGCAATTGTCATCAACACAAACACGTTAGCTCTTACAGCACAAAACTCTTTGAACAAGGCACAAAGTTCAATGACGAAAGCATTAGAGAGATTATCAACAGGATACAAAATTAACCGAGCAGGAGATGATGCAGCGGGTTTGTCAATTGCGACGAATTTAAACACACAAATCAGGGGTTCACAAGTAGCGAAGGATAACATACAACAAGGTGTAAACGTTTTATCAACAACAGAAGGAGCAATAGGTTCAATTAATGACAATATAACACGTATCAGAGAACTATCACTTCAAGCGGCAAACGGAATTAATTCATCAGATTCAACAAAAGCTATTATTAAGGAAATGACAGCAAGACTTTCTGAAATTGATAAAACCGCACAATCAACGCAATTTAACGGATTGAAGCTTTTGGACGGTTCAATAACGAATTTGAGATTACAAGTAGGTGCAAACTCAGATGCAACGGAGAACTCAATTACCGTTACAGACGTATTTTCTGATTGCGGAACTGCAAATTTGGATATTCAACTTCCTGCCGATTTACAAACATATGATAGCAACGAAAAAGCGGTAACCGCAGCTGCTTCATACGTAGACAAATTAGATAAAGCATTAACAACATTAGTTGCTCAAAGGTCAGCAATTGGTGCTTATACAAACAGATTAGAATCCAATACAGAAAATTTGAATACAACGATTACGAATATGCAAGCATCAAAGTCAACGATAATGGATGCAGATGTTGCAACAGAATCCTCAGAATTTACAAAGCAATCAATCTTGCAACAAGCGTCAGCATCATTGTTGGCACAAGCAAATCAAGTTCCTGCGATAGCATTAAAATTGTTAGGATAAAAATAACAAAAAAACTTTCGATAAATACATACATACTATTCATGAGCCGGCTCGTCCGGCTTTTTTTTTTGGTTGTAAGTATAAGCCTAATATTTCATATGCCTTTTGAATTACTTTATATTTATTCGATACTGCACAAATAAAAGTGTTATGTGTACATTTGTAAAAATAATTTAACAATTGGTTAATTATGATTCTAACAGGGAACTTTTAAGATATAGGCAAAAGTATGTTTCTTTAAAAAGATGGACCATATCAAGATGCTAGGACAGCGTTACTTGAAAATCATACTTTAGTCATAGAAATATGTAACTTTATAGGAATTAAATGTTGCAGAAAAAACAACTATTATGAATATGTGAAAGTTAAGTCGTCACAAACGTAGATGCCATCTACGAGGCTTGGCTTTGGTTAGATTATAGTTAATATTTTCTACAAGGAAGTAGAAATCTCAATTGAAAGGAGAATCACTTATGGCAATCGTTATTAACACAAACACCTTGTCTTTGACAGCTCAAAACTCTTTGAACAAAGCTCAATCAGCAATGGGTAAAGCTCTAGAAAGAATGTCAACCGGTTACAAAATCAACACTGCAGCAGATGACGCAGCAGGTTTGTCAATCGCAACTAACTTGAATACCCAAATTAAAGGTTCACAAGTAGCTCAAAGTAACATTCAACAAGGTTCAAACGTGTTATCAACAACTGAAGGTGCGTTGAACTCAATTACAGACAACATCAACCGTGTCAGAGAACTAGCAAACCAAGCAGCTAACGGTGTAAATTCATCAGATTCATCAAAAGCTATCGTAAAAGAAATGGTTGCTCGTTTGGCTGAAATCGACAAAACAGCTGCATCAACTCAATTCAATGGTGTAAAACTTTTAGACGGTACAATGACCGACATGAGATTACAAGTTGGTGCAAACGCAGATGCAACTGAAAACTCAATTACAGTTGAAAATGTATTCAAAGATTCATCATCAGGCGACACCGGCTTGAAGATTGCTCTATCAGGAGAAATGAAAAAAGCTGCTGATGGCGGAACATTTGTTTTAGCTACATTCGCTACTGAATCTGCTGCTTACCTTGATACATTAGATACAGCATTAAATACTGTAACAGCACAAAAGGCAGATATTGGTGCTTACCAAAACAGATTGACATCAAACTTAGATAACTTGACAACTACAATAACAAATATGCAATCATCTAAGTCAACAATCATGGATGCTGATGTTGCTACAGAATCTGCAAACTTCACTCAACAATCAATCTTGCAACAAGCTTCAGCTTCATTGTTAGCTCAAGCAAACCAAGTTCCAAGTATTGCATTGTCATTAATCTAGTTATCGCAACCCGATTAATGCTAGTGATAGCAAGTCTTAAGCCCGAGGATTTATCTTCGGGCTTTTTGCTGGTTAATAAAATTTGATATAAACAGTCATCTTGCCTCCCTGTCATTCCGAACTCGATTTGAAATCTGAAATTAAACTGCTCAAAACATTTACAATTAGCCCTTTTACCGATACAATATTAGGGAGAAGGGGCAAATATGGACACTAAATTATTTAGATTTTTAACATCGGGTGAATCCCATGGACAAGCGTTGAATGCTATTATAGAGGGGCTTCCCGCAGGGTTTTCTATCGATAAAAGTTTTATAGACAACGAGCTTGCAAGACGCCAAAAAGGCTATGGACGTGGTGGGCGAATGGCTATTGAGGCTGATAAAGTCGAAATATTATCTGGCGTAAGATTTGGTAAATCAATAGGCAGCCCGATATCTCTTGAAGTAAAAAATAAGGATTGGGCAAATTGGACAATTCCTATGTCAGTAGAAGCAGTCGAGCAAACTTCTGAAAATATTGAATTAATAGAAAACAAAAAAATTACTAAAGTCCGCCCGGGGCACGCTGATTTATCAGGTGTTATAAAATATAACCAAGAAGATGTTCGAAATATTCTCGAACGCTCAAGTGCAAGAGAAACCACTATGAGAGTTGCCGTTGGAGCCGTTGCGAAATCGCTTCTCAAAGAATTTTCAATTAACGCTTTTTCCCTTGTAACGCAAATAGGAGAGGCAAAATTAGACAGCGTAACTTATAGTTTGGAAAATTTAAAAAAAGCTGAAAACAGTGACGTAAGGTGCTATGACGATAATATCGCTCAAACCATGAAATCTGAAATTGATAAGGCAAAAGAAGTCGGCGACACGTTGGGCGGAAGCTTTGATGTCATATTCAAAGGGCTTCCTGTCGGTTTAGGCTCGCATGTGCATTGGGATAGGAAACTTGACGGGCTTTTGGCTCAAGCTGTTATGAGTATTCCTGCCGTAAAATCTGTTGAATTTGGAATGGGAAAAGCTGTTGCTAAACATTCAGGTTTTAACACACATGATGAAATTTTCTACGAAGACGGAAAATATGTTAGAAAAACCAATAATGCAGGCGGAATTGAAGGCGGAATGACTAATGGTGAAGATTTGGTTATGCATGTTTCTATGAAAGCTATCCCGACAATGAAACGCCCTTTAAAATCTGTCGATATCAAAAATCATCAAGCGTACGAGGCTCATTTTGAACGCTCTGATACTTGTGCTGTCCCTGCTTGTGCAGTGGTTGCAGAAGCAATGAGTGCAATTGTTTTGGCGGATGCTTTCTTGCAAAAATTCGGCTCTGATAATTTTGAACAAATAAAAAGAAATTATGCATCATATCAAGAAATGCTTGCTGAAAGGTAGTTATGGAGAAAAATATTGTTTTAGTCGGAATGATGGGGTCGGGGAAAACGACTGTTGCAAATTCTATTTCAGCTTATTCTGACTATGCTTTTATTGATATTGATAAAGAGATTGTAAATCTTGAAAACCAAAGTATAAATGATATTTTCGCTGATAAAGAAAAAGGAGAGAAGTATTTTAGAGATATGGAAACTAAAATTGCAAAGAAGATTATTTCATATAAACACTTAGGGAAATTTGTTATTTCTACAGGCGGTGGTATTCTGGAAAGAGATGAAAATCTTGAAATATTGAAGAAAAATGGTGTAGTATTTTATCTTAAAACAGATGTTGATGAGCTTTTGAAACGTCTTGAAGGAGATACTTCAAGGCCTCTTTTAAACGGTGAAAATCTCAAAAAAAAATTGTTAATGCTAATTGAAAAAAGAGAACAAAATTACAAAAATGCAAACTACATAATTGAAACTTCAGGTAAAGAGGTAAGTCAGATAGTTGTTGAAATATTAGGTATAATGAATGCAAGAATTAAAAGTTAAAATAGCAGCTCAAAAAGAGAGCGAATATCCTATCATTATAGGTTATGACATATTAAAAAATTCGTATGATTATATAAAAAAGGTTACGAATGCGAAGAAATTTTTGATTGTGACTAATGAAACAATATTTTCTATCTATAATTGTGCGATTTCGCTTCCTCAAGCCGAATATTTGGTCTTGCCGGATGGCGAGGAGTACAAAAATATAGAGGTTTTGCAGGAAATAACTGATAAAGCTTTGGAAATGAAACTCGAAAGAAACGATGCGATTGTTACTTTTGGTGGCGGTGTAATTGGAGATATGGCAGGTTTCGCGGCTTCAATCTACCAAAGGGGGCTTGATTTTATACAAATTCCAACGACACTTTTAGCACAAGTTGATTCTTCTGTTGGTGGAAAAGTTGCCGTTAATCACCCTTTAGGAAAAAATATGCTCGGAGCGTTTTATCAGCCAAAAATTGTTTTGGCGGATACAAAAATACTTGAAACTCTTGACGATAGACAACTTAAAACAGGTTTAGGCGAGGTTGTTAAATATGCTTTTATCGAGAAAACTTGTGGAGCAAATGTCGATTATAACTTGTTTGAATATTTGGAAAACAATGCCCAAAAAATCCTAATGCGTGACAAGGATATTTTACGTGAAATAATTAAAATCTCTTGCTCTTTAAAGGCTTCCGTTGTAAACCAAGACGAAAAAGAAAAAGGTTTGCGAGCGATTTTAAACCTTGGACATACTTTTGCTCATGCTTTTGAAAAAGTTACCGACTATAAAATTTATACTCACGGAGAAGCTGTTGCTAAAGGGGTGGAACTTTCTTTGTTTACAGCACTTGAGAAAGATTTGATTTCTGATAATTACTTCGTTAGAGGTATGAATTTGATAAAACAATTCGATTTCCAATTTGATAAATCCGTTGTGTTCAATCCTGATGAATTAATTGAGGCAATGAGTCTTGATAAAAAAGTAGACGGCGGAAAATTGAGGTTTGTTCTTCCGGTTAAAGAAAAAGAAGTCCAAATTTTCAACGATATCGATACAAAAACCTTATACTCCGTATTTTCAAAGGCGTTGTAAGGTGCATTTTATTATGTTATAATTCAAACTATGAAAATTTTAATATCAAATGATGACGGAATCAATGCAAACGGCATAAGAGTTTTGTCCAGTGTTTTAGGTAAAGAACACGAAGTATATGTAGTAGCCCCAGATAGAGAAAGAAGTGCCGCAGGGCATTCTTTGACATTGAATTCGCCTTTGCGAGTTGATGAGTTGGAGCCCAGATATGGCAACAAACGTTGCTGGACAACCACAGGAACGCCCGGTGACTGTGTGAAAATCGCATTGAGTGCGATATTAGCTGAAGATGAAAAACCGGATTTTGTAATCTCCGGCATTAATCATGGTCCGAATTTGGGAACTGATGTGTTTTATTCAGGAACCGTAAGTTGTGCAATGGAAGGAGCCTTGATGGGGATTCCGAGTATGGCTGTATCACTTTGTGGCGGAGATTTTACAGAAAATTCATTTTTATTTGCCGCTAATTTTGTCAAAAAATTTCTTCCAAAAATAAAAGAAATTGAATTTCCTAAAAAAACTATGTTGAACGTAAATGTTCCGTCAATTGCCCCCGAGGATATAGTCGGGGTGGCTATTTCAAAACTGGGAACAAGAACTTATACTGATGAGTATGAAAAAAGAGTTGACCCGAGAGGCAAAACATACTATTGGTTAGCCGGCGAATTCGTTAAAGACGGTGGCGAAAACGATTCTGATATTAATGCAATTCGCTCAAACAGGGTTTCGATTACTCCTGTGACTTTTGACATTACAAATAGTGGCATAATTCCTGATTTGGAAAACGCTTTCTGTAAAGACGGAAAATGCGATTGGATGCAATATGATAATAATTTTTAATGGTGAAAATAAAGAAGTTAAAGAAAATATCAGTATTTCTCAAATGATGAAAAATATTGATACGCCCAAACTTTATGTAGTTAAATTAAACGGCGAACTCATAGTTCAAGAGGCTTACGATACTACTATTTTGACAAATGGCGATAGCATTGAACTTGTTGTTTTTGCAAAAAATTAATCAAAACCAATAGATTTTAGGTGCTCAATTTTTGGGTCTTTAAGCCCTGTTATTGAAATAGCGTCAATTCTATAATTTTTGTATTTTTCTTTTGTTTGTTGCATATATGCAATCGCAGCAGTGTAAACTTTTTTGAGTTTTGCCTGAGTAATTGCTTCTAAAGGGTGCCCAAATGAAGTTGTAGAACGGGTTTTGACCTCTACGAAAACAAGAGTGTTACCTTCTTTTGCAACAATATCGAGCTCGCAATTTTTCGAAAAATGCCAGTTTCTGTCAAGAATTTTATAGCCAATACCTTCGAGATATTTTGCCGAAAATTCTTCTCCGAAAGCTCCTACTTGTTTGTTGTGAAAGTTGTTCATTTCTATATTATACACGCACTGGAACTTTTTTGATGTTTATGTTAAAAATATTATATGGGAAATGCGAAAAAAGCAGTATTAATAACAGGTGCCTCTTCAGGAATTGGTAAAGAGATTGCCTCTAAATTAGCTCAAGAAGGTTATCAGGTTTTTGCCGGAATTAGAAAAAAATCCGATAAATTTAAACTGGAAAAAATTAGTAAAAATATTACAGGTGTCTATTTGGATGTTACCAATCAAGCAGGAATTGACAAGGCTTTTTGGTATGTTTTGAAAAAAACAGACTCACTCTATGCCTTGATTAATAATGCGGGAATTGCGGTCGGTGGTCCGATGGAATTTTTGCCTGTAAAAAAAATAAAAGAACAATTTGATATCAATGTCTTTGGTGCTGTTGCGGTCGCTCAAAAGTTTTTACCGATTTTAAATGATGGAAGAATTATAAATATGAGCTCTATGGCAAGCACTGGTATTTTTCCTTTTACAGCTCCTTATTGTGCCTCAAAAAGGGCTTTGGATATTTTGTTCAACTCCCTTCAAATTGAGTTAAATCAAAGCAACATCAAGGTTATATCTATAAAACCAGGTGTCATAAAAACTCCGATTTGGGACAAGTCAATTAGGTCTGCACAGTTGGTATTAAAGGATTTGCCAGAGGGCTGTTCCGAAAAATACAAGCGAGAGTTGAATGCAATGGAACGTTCGGCGTTCAGTGCCAACGATAAAGGGATTGAGCCCATGGCTGTTGCAAATACTATTTCAAAAGCATTAAAAGCTAAAAACCCAAAACTCTCCTATTCCGTTGGTATAGACGCGTTTTGGGTGCTTCAATTCGCAAAATTGCCTCAAAATATTATAAATTTTTTCGTACAAAAATGCTTGAAAGCTAGAGCCCATAACTAATTGAGGTAGTCATTGAATTTCTTGTCAACCTCAAAGTTATAGCCACATCCCTCTAATGGCTTGCCACCATTGATTATTAGGCTTCGTTTGTCCCAAGGGTATGTCCTGCACTGGATTGCACGCCAAAAGTATGCACCACATTTATTATCTGCTCTTATTGATGAGCAAGTAAATAATAAGGCTTCGTCATCGTCTTTTCCTGAAATGAAAAAATGTTCATAATATGGTTTTTTTTCTTTCAGTTTTTGAAATTCATCTTCTTGTGTGATTATTTTGTTTTCAATATAAAAAACTATATTTCGGCAGCATTTGCCGCATTGTTTGCATTTGCCTTTTTGTATTATTTTAGAAGATTGAATTTTATCAAGCCAAAATTTTATATATTTAAACATTTTATTTAATCCAAAAGTCAGTCATTGCAAGTGGTTTGTCTAAATTTTTTAAATAGAAAACCCTCATAATATAATAACCACCAGATGGGAGTGTCAAAAATCCAAGGTGGTAATTTTTAGCTCTATCAATATAAATGTCATTTGCCCAAGCAACGCTATAGGCTAAAAAAGGAACTTTGTCGTCTTTTTTCATTACTTGAATTCTTATGACACTATCTTTAAATCCTTTTGGGTTTAAAAAAGCATAGTAAATTCTTTGGTTTGGTGAAAAAGTTTTTTGAATATTTCTGTAATTGTGAGTAGTAACAGGCTCTTTATTCAACAAAATCAATGGTTTTTGTTTGTTGCAACCTGTTGTTATGCAACTTAAAAAGAGTATAAATATTATAAAAAATTTTTTCATTTTATTATTGAGTAACTTTTTTCTTTAAGAAATTTACTTTGTACTGTATATTTTCTTTCAAATTTTTATCGTCAGTATATTGCAAGAATTTTTCATAGCTTTCTACTGATTTTTGATAATTTTTTTCTTTTTCGTACGCAAGAGCCAAAGCATAGTGAGCATAGGCATAATCAGGTTTTAGGCTTACAACTTTTTGGAAGCTTGCTTTTGCTTGAGTTAAGTCATTCGATTCAGCCTGACAAAGACCAAGATTGAACAAAGCGTCTGTGTTGTTTGGATTTATTTTTATTGCTTTTTGATATTCTAAAATAGCGGAAGCAAGATTTGACGATGCTTTATAGGCATTTCCAAGTTTTATACAAGTTACTTCGTCATTGGCATTTAATTCAAGGGCTTTTTTGTAAGAGTCAATAGACTTTGGATAATTTTTATTTTTTGAATAAGTATCACCTAATGCGATATAAGTTGCAACTTTTTCATCAAGGGTTGTGTCTTCCATAGACAAAATATTTGTATAAACCTCAGTTGCAGCTTCTGTTTTATCATATTTAGCAAGAGCATTTGCATAAGCAGCAGCAATAGACTGATTAGTTGGGTCAATAGCGATTGCTTTTTCGTAATTTTCAATAACCTTGCTTTTTACGCCCAGTTTGTCATAAGAATTCGCTATATTAACATACGCCATTGCGTCATTTGTATCAAGCTCTGTAGCTTTTTCATAGCTTGAAATAGCTTTTCTGTAGTTATTTGTTGAGACCAAACTTGTTCCTTGGTCCATATATGCTTTTGCCAAATAGCGTTTAACTTTCGGGTCTTGTTTTTGTGAATACAAATTAGAATAAATCGCAATTGCAGATGAATACATTTTGCTTGCATGACATGCCAGAGCTTTGTTGTATAAAAGGTCATAGTCATTTGGCGTGGCAGCGAGAAGCTCATCGTAAAGTTTTATCGCCTCGGGATAATCTTTATTTAAGTGGTATGCTTTTGCCAATTCTTCTTTCAAGTCTGCATTTTTCGGGTCTGCTTTAAGTCCTGATTTAAAGGTTTCAATCCCATCGTTAAACTTTTTATTTTTTATATATAAGACGCCTAAGTTGTGGTAGGCAACGGCGTTATTTTGGTATTTTTTCAAATATTTTGTATATTCAGAAATTGCGGAATCCGATTTGCCCATATCTGCAAGCAAATTTGCATATTCAAATCGTATAGAATCCAAGTCAGGCTTGATTTGCAATGCTTTTTGAAATTCAACAAGAGCTTGGTTATCTTTTTCTTGTTCAACGTATGCAAACGCAAGATTTGCGTGTGCAGAGTAGTCGTTAGGGTCTTTTTGGATTGCTGTTTTTAACATAGTTTCAGCATTTTGGTAATCTTTGATTTTATAAAGTGCAATTCCGTAGTTTGAATATTCTTTAAAGGTTGTCGGGTCATTGGTATAAAGGTTATTATATTGGTCGGCTGCACTTTTGGGGTCATTTTCATTCATAAATACTGACGCCAAATTTTCTCTTGCTTCAACGTGGTCAGGGTAACAATTCAAAAAAGTTGTATAATATTCTTCTGCTTCTTTAAATTCTCCGAGTTGATATTTTACGTTAGCAAGATTCAAATAATTGTATTTATATTCCGGAAAAATTTCCATAGCGTGATTATATGCATCAAAAGCCGTTTGATAATCGTGCTGTTGTTGAAGAATATTTCCGATACTGATATAAATAAAGGCATCATTGGGTTTAAGTTTTGCTGCTTTTTTATAAGACGCCAGAGCATTTTGCCAGTCGCCCAATTCACTGTAAAGACCCGCCATTTTTGTATATAAAAGTGCGTCATCGCCTGAGATTACGATTGCTTTTTGTAGTTCTGTGATTGCGTCTGTATATTTATTTGCTTCTTCAAGTTGACAAGCTGTGTGGTAATATTTATTAGATTCAGTAGTCATTGTTGCAAATGCACTTGAGCTCAATAATCCTGCTGTCAAAACCAATGTAATTAATAACTTACGATTAATTGTTCTACCCTCCTGCTTATCTTAGATTATCTTATGTTTTTGAAAAAAAAGCAATTAATTTTCTTTTTCTTTGTCCTCAAGTTTTATATACACTTGAGAGTTGATTTCGCCGCCTATAAGTATTATTAAAGATGTGTAATAAAGCCATACCATCAATATTGCGAAAGCACCGATTGTTCCGTAGACCCTATTGTATGTATTTAAGTTGCTCAAATAGAGTGAAAACGTCCATGAGCCAAGTAGCCAAAAGAAACAAAAGAACAATGTCCCCGGAAGCACGCTTTTCCTTTTTGCTTTAGTATGTCCGATTACTGCCGGCAAAATATAATAATTTATAAATGTGACCAAGTATAATGCCAAAAATGACACCGGCCATCTTGCTATTAATATAAAATTAATCAAAGCATTCGGAATAGGTGTAAAGGCTATTAAAAATTCAAGAATAACTTTACCGAGAATGATTAAGTTGACGCTAATAAAAAGCACGAACGCATTTGCAAAAACCATCAAGACAGATAACAATCTTGTGTACCAAAAAGGTCTGCATTCATTAATTCCGTAGACTCTATTAAGACCTTTCATTATTACGGCTATTGCATTTGAGGCTAAACCTAACGTCACAAAAAAACAAATAATAGCGATTGTGCCGCCTTGTTGGAACACCATTGCTTCATTTAGTGAATTTATTATTAAGTTGGAAACATCTTGCGGCGTAAAAGCTACAAGAAAGTTCAATATGGGTGCCATCAAGGATTTTTTCCCGAGCCAAGCAAACAGCGAGGTCAAAAAAAGTAAAAATGGAAAAATTCCCAGTACAAACATAAATGCCATTTCTGCTGCCATACCCGGAAAATCCGCTTCTATGACATTTTCAATTTGGCGTTTTATATATTTATATACTATGTTATCAGGTTCTTTCATAAGATTTTATCAATTTCTTCTAAGAGTTTATTTATAGCGATTTTTGCAGGTTTTTTGATTGTGCAACCTGCTGCAAATTGGTGACCACCGCCATCAAAAACAGCTGTAATTTTTGTTATGTCAACATTTTTGCTACGCAAGCTGACTTTTGTGTTACCTTGTGAATTTTCTTTTAGAACCATTGAAATTTCGACGGTTCTTATTGTTCTTAAAGCTTCTGAAATGCCGTCTGTGAAGTCATCTGTTGCGTTAAATTTCTTCATCATTTCTTTGGTGATAATTGTATGGGCAACTTTTCCCCCGTGGGTATAAATAGCATTGCTAATTGCAAACGCTTGGAATTGAACCATTTCTTGAGGTTTTGATTCATAACAATGGCGATAAATATCGCAAGGATTTGCACCTTTTTCAAGCAGGACAGCTGCTGTATTTAGGGTTTTAACAGAGGTGTTTTCATATTTGAAGCCGCCTGTATCTGTCATTATTGAGGTATAAAACAATACCGCCAAGTCTTTTGTTATTTCAATATTTAGTTCTTCAAAAATATCATACAAAACCTGACCGGCTGAGCAGGCTTTTGCATCTATATAATTAAAATCCGCATAGCCTTTATTTGTTTTATGATGGTCAATATTTATTGTTTTTTCGGCTTTATCAAAAATATCGGTGCCGTTCATAATCCTATCTTTAGCTGCAACATCGACACAAATCACCAAGTCGTATTTTTTTTCAAAATTTAAGCTATCAATATTTATCAACTTATCAAAATCGGGCAAAAAGTCATATATTGCAGGAAGTTTGCCTGCATAAACACAAGTTATATTTTCTTTTTTATAAATATTTTGCAAAACATTTGCGAGAGCCAAATTTGTGCTCAAGGTATCCCCATCAGGGTTTACGTGAGAAAAAATGACGATTTCTTTCGCCTTTTTTATTGCTCCCTCAAAGTCTTTTATATTATCCATGTTAAAAAATTACCCCTCTATGATAAAATAATCTTATCACAAATTAGAATGAGGAAAGACTTTGGAATATATTTTGTTACTATTCAGCATATTAATATTATTAGGTTTAATTGTTTGGTCGTGCGAAGTGTTTACAAACGCAATAGAGCACTTGGGCGTTTGCTATAATGTCGGAGATGGTGCTGTCGGAAGCATTTTTGCAGCCATAGGTACTGCCCTACCTGAAACAATTGTTCCGTTGGTTGCAATTTTGGGTGCTTATCTTTTTGGCGGAAATCTCCAAATAGGCACCGATATCGGTATGGGGGCCGTCCTCGGGTCACCATTCCTTTTAAGCACTTTAGCCATTTTTATTACCGGTTTATCTGTTTTATTATTATCTAAACAAAGAGGCTCTTTAAATTTAGATATCAACAAAGAACTTTTTCACAGGGATTTGAAATTCTTTCTATTGGCATATTCTGTCGGGGTTCTTGCCTCTTTTGCACCTTCAAAACTAATAAAATCTATAATCGGTGTTTTCCTTTTATCCTTCTATATATTTTATGCTGTAAGAACGGTTTTAAAGTCTGATGGAGCTTCTGCTGAGGAAAAAAATGAGTTGCTTTTTGCTAAATATTTAAGCCGTTTTGCTCAAAAACATCTACTCTTATTAATCTGGGTTCAAATAATATTTTCTATCCTTTGCATTATAATGTTTTCACACCTGTTCGTTGAAAATATCAAAGATATTGCTATAAAATTTAATGTATCACCAATGATTGTAAGTCTGTTACTTGCTCCAATTGCAACAGAATTGCCCGAAATGTTCAACAGTATAATTTGGACTCGCCAAAATAAAGATACCCTCGCTCTATCAAATATCACAGGTGCTATGGTCTTTCAGGCATGTATTCCTATGACAATCGGTGTTACTTTAACTCCGTGGATACTAAATTCGCAAGCTGTTTTCAATATTTTGCTCGTCTACTTATCAGTTGCCGGCTTATTTATACTTACTCTAAAAAAATCCTCACCACTCAGTGCAAAATCATTGATTATATCAGGTGCTTTCTATTTCGTTTATTTGGCTTACATATTCTTGCATTAGACTCGTGACAAATACCGTAAATTAGAGTAAAATAAGCCTATACTCATTTTAGAAAGGTTCCTTGCTTTGTTTGAAAAATTTACCGAAAAAGCCGTTGATGTGGTTAAATCTGCACAAATTACTGCTATTGAACTCAATCATGAAAAAATTTACTCAGAACACCTTTTGATTGCTTTGGGTAACCAAAAAGCAAGCCTCGTTACTAAAATGCTTGCGATGGCTCATTTGACGTCATTTGAGCTCAAAGAAATTATTCGCGAAAAATTGAAAGCAAAACAAACCGACACTCCCATCGAATTTGTTGTATTCAGCGATAATTTGAAACACGTATTTGAAGTCTCTTTGAAAATTGCAGACAGACTCGGCAACAGATATATTCAACCCGAACACCTGTTTTTGGCGTTGATTGATGACAGACGCTCTCAAATTAATGCAATTTTAGAAGAATATAATTTTGATACTTCAAAAGCAAAACATATGTTGCTCAAAATTTTAGATAAGACAAAACCATCTCAAAAAGCCCACCCTGAAGGCACAGAAAGACGTGAATCTGAAGATAAATACAAATATATTCACTCAATTTTTAAAGACCCGAATTCTTCTCCGATTTTAGAAAGAGCAGAAGCTAAACTTTCAACCTCAAACTATGAAATAATGGGTACTGAGCAAATTGTCCAATCAATTTTAGAAGATGAAAACTCTGATTTGTTAAATATTTTGCAAGACAAAGGCATTAACGCTGCTTCGTTTGCGGACAAGTTGAGCGAAATCTCCTCTCGTCAAGCTGAGTTTGAAGACAAGCAAATCATCTTTACTCCGAATGCATTGAAAACACTTTTAATGGCTATTGAAACTGCTAAAGAACTTGGCTCTGCCGCTATTAAGCCCGAACACGTTATTTTAGGGCTTCTCAAAACAAAAAGCGGAATTGCTTATAATATATTTAAAGAATTTAATATTGATGATGGCGATTTGGAACGTCAAATCGTTAAACCTATTGAAAAACAAATGAATGAAACCCTTGTCATTCTTCGTTTAGCCAAGCAAGAAGCTCGCAGAATGGGCAAAAATGTTGTAGGCTCTGAACTTATACTTTTAGGCATTTTACTTGAAGCTTTAGGGACCGGTGCTACGGTCCTAACTGAGCTCGGCATTACTCTTAAAGATGCAAAACTCGAAGTTGAAAATCTTATCGGGATTTCTGATGATTATAACGAAAAAGAAATTCAATTCAGCCAACGTGCAAAATTAATCCTTGAAGTGGCTTGGAATTTTGCAAAAGCTCAAAATAAAAGCAAAATTTCTTCAGGTCATCTGCTTCTTGCTATTTGTAACCAGCCAAAATCACTTGCTATGAAAGTATTAAACAACTTGGGCGTTGACGTAATTGAGATAAAACAAGGTATAGAAAAACATAAAGTCGACTAGTATGTTTAACAAAAATGCTAAAATTGAACTTTTGGCTCCGGCTAAAAACAAAGAATCAGCTATCGCCGCAATAAATGCAGGTGCTGACGCTGTTTATATCGGCTATCTCTGTTATGGAGCTCGCTCTGCAGCCGGAAATTCCCTCGACGATATCAAAACGACTATTGATTACGCTCATAAATTTAAAGTGAAAATTTATATTACATTAAATACGATTTTTAAAGACTCTGAAATCGGGCAAGTTATTGACGTCATCTATGATTTATACAACATTGGGGCAGATGGGATTATTATTCAAGACATGGGGCTCCTCGAAATGGATTTACCTCTTATCCCTCTTATAGCAAGCACTCAGTGTAATAATGATTCATTGGAAAAAATTCAATTCTTGGAAAAAACAGGCTTTAAAAGAGTTATTCTCCCAAGAGAATTCAGCCTTGATGAAATTAAAAATATATCAGATAACACAAACGTTCAGCTAGAAACTTTTGTCCACGGAGCTTTATGCGTTTCCTACAGCGGACAGTGCTATTTGAGCTATGCAATAGGTGGCAGAAGTGCCAATCGGGGTGAATGTGCTCAACCTTGCAGAAAAAAATATTCTCTAAAAGATTCTAACGGGAAATTTATCGCTAAAGACAAATTCTTATTGAGTTTGAAAGATTTTAATCTTTCTGAACATATTGAAGAATTGATTAATGCCGGTGTTACTTCCTTCAAAATTGAAGGAAGGTTAAAAGATGAAGTATATATAAAAAATATTGTTACCTTCTACCGTCAACAAATTGATATGGTGCTTGATAAATTAGATATGGAAAGAAGCTCTGTCGGCTACTCTCACACCTCTTTTGAGCCAAATCCCGACAAATCATTTAACAGAGGCTTTACTACTTATTTCTTGAAAGAAAGAAATAAAGAAATATCAGCTATGCAATATTCTAAATCTATAGGAGAATATATAGGCAGAGTAAAAGATATAGGGGCAAATTATTTTATAATTAATAATCCTGTTTTACATAATTCTGACGGAATATGCTTTTTTGATGAATATTCAGAGCTTCAAGGTACAAAAGTAAATAAAGTTTTAGGCGATAAAGTCTATCCGAATTCTATGTTTGCGATAAAACCAAATGTGCAAATCTATAGAAATTATGATAATCAATTCAACAACCAACTCATAAATACTAAATTGCAACGGAAGCTACCCATCGATATAAATATATATGAGTCTGGTGATAATATTGTCTTTTCAATGGTTGACAACGATGGCATCAGTGCTGATTTGTATATTAAAAATGATTATTCGCCTGCTAAAAATAAAGAAACAGCTTTATCTAACATTCAAAAACAACTCGCTAAACTCGGAGATACTGAGTTTGTTGTCAATGACTTGGCGATTTCGATTAAAAATGTTCCATTTATTACGGTTTCAGAGTTAAATTCTATAAGACGTGGGTTAATATATAAATTTCAACAAAACAGAGCTGTTATAAATACTCAAGAATATAGAACTGCCCCAATTTGCAATATATCTTATCCAATCAAAAAATTGGACTTCAAGGCAAATATTTATAATAAATATTCAGAAGACTTTTATAAAAAACGTGGTGTTTTAGAATTTGAAAAAGCAGCTGAAGCACAAAAACAAATGAACGGTAAAGAAGTCATGGTTACAAAACATTGTCTTAAATATTTGTTTAATATGTGCTCAAAATTGAAAAAAAAATCCGAATTTAAAGAGCCGCTTTTCTTAGTAGATGAGTATGGCAAAGAATATAAACTCGATTTCGATTGCAAAAATTGTAATATGAAAATAATATATTAATTATTTTTTGAGAAGCATTTTTATACTTACTGTCGAAAAATTATGCTTTTTATATTTTTCTTCTAATTCTTTTTGCAATTCTTCATCAGGATATTTTGATGTATGCCAATCTCTAAATTCTATAATATTAAAATTAGTTCTGTTTATAGCTTCGACATAGTCATCATAAAACATGTGGTTTAAAAAATCCCAATTTGTCATTTGTCTTAGCAGTTCATTCGCAGTCGATTGTTCATATCTATTTAGCAAAATATTCTTAAGTTCTCTTTCTTTATATTTAAGATGAGCCCAATCCATATCTAAATTATTGAAATTTACACTCGTTCCGTTTGGTTGCACCGTCCATACGTGATGACCCTTGTAGCAAGACCAAATCGGTCCTAAAAGTGCTGACAAATAGCCACCTTCATTTAATAGGTCATACATTTTTTCTATTGCTACATCAAAATTTTGGATATGTTCAAATGAATTGGTCGCAAAAATTAAATCAAATTTTTTATCTGTTATATATTCTTCAACAGGTAATTTGATTTTTGAAACTTTTTGAGAAACAATTTCCCCTTTATCAAAAGCTGGGTCAATACAATCCCAAGATTTTACTTTTAAAAAATCAGCAACTTCTACTTGTGTATAACCACCTATTTCAAGAACTTTTTTTCCTTCAAAAAGATTTTTCTCTAAACAAACATTATAATGATTTTTCTGCCAAACAGGTAAATTTTCTAACATAAATCTCATAATACACTTTAAAATATAATAAGTAAATAAATAATATGTAACGATATGTAACAGTATATACTTTTTATGAAATCAGTATATAAAAAATGTTTTTATATAAGTGTGTGTTATTAAAAAAGTAAGTAGGAGCAAATTATGAGTTTAATCGATGCTTTAAAATCCGGAAATTATCAATATACAACTACCGGTAGCAACAACAATATAAAAATTAATGCCGGCGACGGAAACAACGTCATTAATGTCAAAGGTCAAAACGCAGATATCACAACCGGCAACGGTAACCAAACAATATTTGCTGATATCAACAACAACTTGAACATCACAACAGGTTCATCAGGTTCTGATTTCATTAAAGCTTCTGCTTATAATGCTAACATCACAACAGGTGACAGTGATGATACTATCAAGTTTGAAGGTACAAACTTTGACATTTCAGCAATGGGCGGAAACAACGTTATCTTGGCAAAAGGTGATGCTGATGTAAAAAGCACTCACAACACAATCACTACTGGTAACGGAAATGACCAAATCGTTGCTACTTCAAATGGTTTGACTATCAATGATGAATCAGGCAATTTGACTTCATTCGTTTACGGCGACGGCTTGACTCTTGATGCTGGCGACGGCAACCACACTGTTGGCTTCTGGGGTAATGATGTAAATATGGACTTCGGAAACGGCAACAACAATATTCAAACAATGGACTTCACAATTGCTAACGCTAACGATTCTACTCTATCAATTTTAAAAGATTTCGGTATCGTTGACGCTATGGAGAAAAAAGTAACCGCTTCTTCTGAAGTAATTGACAAAAATGTTACCAAAACTGAATTCGATGCAAAAGCTGAAATCGCTAAACGATATCACTTGAGTGCACAAGAACAAAAGATTTTGGCCGGTATCGACCTTGATGCAAAATTGGCATCAGATGGCGGTCCTCTTTATGTAATCATCAAGAGCCCAGGAAAATCAACTATGGCTGGCAAAGATGTTTATGTAGTCGCAAAACGTGATGGTAAAAACCACGCTTGGTCTGTTTCAAACGGTATTGATGCAACTTCTAAAGGTGGCAGAAATTATGCAAACAGAACTGAATGTATTGCAACATCAGCAGGTTGGACTTCTGAAACTTACACAGGTAATGATGTAACTACAACTTCAACTACTACTGAATATACTTATTTCTTAAACGGTGTTAAAAATGTAAATATTAACTCAGGCGACGGAAATAACAATGTAGCTATTACAGCTGATTCTGAAGCTTTTGACCCAATCTCAATCGATTTGGGTGAAGGCGACAACAATATCTTCATTCAAAACGGTTTCACTGTAAAAGATACTGACACTAAAATAGAAACAACTACAAGCTCAGAAACAGCAAGATTATACAAATCAGCTAATTCATACAACTCTCCATTAATCGTTGACTTCAACAAAGACGGCAAAGTTTCAGCTTCTGCAGGTAAAGGTGTAGATGTTGATGACAACGGAGTTGCTGACGGTGCTGCAACAGGTGGCGACAAAATGTTAGCTATGTCTGATATGAACGGTAACAACAAAATTGACGGTACTGAAGTATTCGGTAACAACACAGTAAGCCCATTCACAGGTAAAAAACTAGATGCAGCTAATGGTTTCGAAGCTTTGAAATTAATCGCTCAAGAAGCTGAACAATACACAGGTACTAAATGTATCGACGCTGCTGGCAACGTAGACCTTCAAGCTCTAAAAGGAGCTCTAGCTACAAAAGGTGTTCAACTTGGCTTCATCAGTGACAACAATACTTCAAATCTTGAAGACTTGGCTCACGTAGCTTCTATCAATGTAGCTGATTACAACGAAGTTGATGCTACCGGTGACGTTCAAAACAGACAATTAGGCTCTTACACTGATACTGACGGCAATACTCAAAAAGTTGATGACGTTTGGTTCACATCTAAAGATCTTCCAAAAATGGATTTGGCTGAATTCTTAAAAGGATTAAGAGCTGAATAATAAAAACAAACAATAACACACAATAATAAGTAATAATGAGTCGGAAAAGGAAAAGCTAATCAAAAAATTGATTAGCTTTTTTTTTATAATCTTGATTTATATTTTTGTCTGTATTAAACTACTAATAGCAAATTTGCGGAAGTAGCTCAGTTGGTAGAGCGTCTGCCTTCCAAGCAGAATGTCGCGAGTTCGAGTCTCGTCTTCCGCTCCATTTATAAATGGCGGCATGGCCAAGTGGTAAGGCAGGAGCCTGCAAAGCTTTCATCCCCAGTTCGAATCTGGGTGCCGCCTTTTTAATTTCCAATCTTTTGATTGGTTTTTTCTTTATTTGACAAATTATTTTATGTTTCGGTTTATTATAATTAATTACAATTTAGAGGGTTATGGTCTATGCAAATTAATAATCAAGTCGCTTTCGGTATTAAAGTTCCGACTCAACATGTCATCAATCTTGTTGCAGGTGATTCGGGTAAAAATTCTTTCGATTTAATTTCTACATTATCAGGCGTTCCAAAAGAACAAATTCTAACCAAGATGAACAGTGATTTGATTTCTTTCAATCGAGATAATTGTGCTAAAGAAATTGTTAAACAAAAGCCAGAATTCGCACCACTCTTAAAAGCAAAAGAAGCTTTAACTGAAGCATTTAGCAGACTTAATTGTCAAAAAGGTAAACCTTCTATGAGCGAAATTTCAGATTTATTTGTTAAAAAAGAAGCTGAAGCTGAAAAATTAGCAAAAAAATTAGATTCAGACATTGATATTGATAAAATAAATTTAATTGGCTAAAACATATCAAAACATTTATATAAAAACAAAAGAAACCACCATTGTTAACTCGGTGGTTTCTTGTTGATTAGATGATAATATTATTCTTTATCAATCATTGTTCCGCCATAATTGCTGACCAATTGAGCCAGACTCCTCGTGTATCCGAATTCGTTATCGTAATACATTTTTAATCCGACGTGATTTCCGTTTACGACGGTAAGTGATTCGGGAATATACAATCCGCTTTCGATGCGTCCTTGGGCATCTCTTGATGTTGAGCCTGTCGGTGCTTTTTTTATAAGATTTGCATAAGCAGGGTCTTTTGCAGCTTCTTCTAATGTTTTTTGAAGTTCTTCTTTTGTAATAGGCTTTTTCAAAACAGCAGATACAATTGCCATAGAAACGCTTGACGTCGGGACTCTGGTTGCGTATCCGTCCATTTTCCCTTTAAGCTCAGGAATAACTTTTGTTGTCGCCTTTGCAGCTCCAGTTGTCGTCGGAATCATTACGTCTAAAAGTCCTCTGTATTTAGAGTTTGCTTTTTCTTTAGCCTTATCAGTTACTGATTGAGAACCGGTTGCAGAGTGCGTCGTGTCAACGATTACGCTTTCAATTCCGAATTTATCATTTAATAATTTTATATACGGTGAAATACATGTTGTAGTACAACTTGCAGCTGAAACCATATTTCCGTTAGCTTTAATATCTTTTAATTTTTCATTGTTAACGCCGGGGATAATTGTCAACATGTCATCTTTCGCAGGTGCTGAGAGAACCGCACCTTCAACGGTTCCTGAAAGATGTTTTGATAATTTTTCTTTTGTATCATTATTTCCTGTTGTGTCAACAACAATTTGAGTATTGTTTTTAGACCAGTCAATATCATCTCTTGTTGCAGTTAATTCGATTGTTTCAGTTCCGCCTTTTTTCGATTGAACTTCTAAAAAAGTTGCATCATCTTTCCTTTTTATGTCGAGTTTTATTCCATCGGGCATTTTTCCCAAGACATTACTATGGGTTAGCTGTGCGATTAGGTCTTTTTCTTTGACGTCATTAATCGTTTTGCCTTTTTTCATGCCCATAGAGCCTAAGTTCAACATAACAAGATTTTGGTTTGCATATACTTTGCTGAGTTTATCCCAACTTGTATAAACTTCTTGTGGTGCGTGTTTGGCAAGGATGTATTGCCTTTCATAGTTTTTCCCAATTCCGCTACCTGCACCATTAATAGCAACATTGACTAAGTCTTTTCGGTCTTTTTTTTCAAGACCGGAAAAGCTAATGCTTGATACATTCATTTCTCTTCTCCTTAAACACAAATGTATAATATATTAAATTTTGAGACCAATAAATATAAAGACTGTAAAGAATATTTTTGCTAGTAAAAATAATATATTTTTCAAAAAATTATTATTTCTTAATAAAAAGAATAAATAAAAAAACGCAACCCATTTTCTTGATAAATTAAAATCCAAGCATTTTTATACCTGTCATTTAGCCGTTGCGTGGCTTTTAGCTATTTCCCCGACTGTAGAAAGTTAATTTAGAATGAAGTTTTTAAATTGGGTGTGCGGGGTCTCGAACCCCGGACCTACTGATTAAGAGTCAGTTGCTCTACCAACTGAGCTACGCACCCATTCAATATTTCTTTCCTAATTTTACTCCATCAATGAAATCCGTCAATTATTTTATATTTTATTTGTATTCTATTATGCCTACGAGGGGAGTTTATTTATTCCTTTTTTATTCTATCTTGTAAAAAAGGAGGTTAATATGCCTGATTTCTGTACGCCGTTTTCTGTGAAAAAAAATAACGGTATGCTTACTCACGAAGAGCTTGTTAGAGCTTTAAGATTTTGTATTGCAGCTGAATATGAAGCTATGCAAATATACGAAGAATTAGCTGAATCTATAGACAATGCTGAAGCCAAAAAAGTTCTATGCGAAATTCGCGGGGACGAGATGGTTCATGCCGGTTGTTTTCAAAGAATTTTAAATTTGGTGAATCCTGATGAGCAAAAATCTTACAACGAAGGTCACGAGGAGGTCGATAAGCTCTTAGGATTGTAATTTCTTCGAATATTCTTGAATTAGAGCATCTTTTTCTTTTCTTAAAAGATGCTTTATTCTATATTCTTCTTTTGTTGCGTCTTGTTTTGTGGCAAATTCTGCGACATAAACCAATTCTTTGGGCTTGAAGGCTTTTGTGTATTTTGCACCTGTTCCGTCAACGTGCTTTTGATATCGCTTTTTTACATCATCTGTGTAGCCACAATAAAGTGTATTTTTTTCTGTTTCAATTATATATACGTAATATTTTTTATCCATTAGCCACTATGTCATCTAAAATTGTGAAAATCTTTTCAAGAGAGTCTTCTCTAACCAAGTTAAATCGATATTCTGAGCCACCCCGTATTCCCTTTATGTAATAAGGGTAAAATTTTCTTACGAATTTTATTGCCACATCTTCGTTTCGAAGCTCTATTTCTTTTAGAATATGTTCTTTTAGTAGTTCAATTCGTTCTTTGATGTTTGGTGCGGGTAGCTTTTCACCTGTTTGAAAATAATGTTCTATTCTATAAAGTAATGTAGGGTCGCCGATTGCCCCCCGTCCTAGTGCTATACCGTCAGCTTGAGAGTCTGTAAGGCAGTTTATGGCTGAGTCAAGGTCTGTTATATCGCCGTTTGCATATAGAGGAATATTTATTTCACCTTTTAGGTCTGATATCTTTTTCCAATCGGCAGAGCCTGCGTAAAATTGAACTCTTGTTCTTCCGTGAACCGTTATTGCATCTGCACCCGCTTCTTCGAGTCGTTTTGCAAAATCTACAAAATTTAGTTGGTCTTGGCTCCAGCCCAGTCTGAATTTACACGTTACAGGCGTTGAAACTACATCTTTTATTGCTTTTAATATATCAATAGCTAAGTCCGGATTTTTCATTAAGGCACAACCATCTGTGCCTTTTACGACTTTATTTACGGGACAGCCCATGTTTATATCGATAATTGAGGCTTTGTCTTCAATTATTTTTGCAGCTTTTGCCATTAATTGTGGTTTGTGTCCTGATAGCTGGAAAGCAAGCGGGTGCTCAATTTCTTCGCAATGAATAATCGCACCGTAAGGTCTTTGAACAAGGGCTTCCGAGCTTATCATTTCTGTTGTCAAAAGGCAATTTTTTGAAAATTTTCTTATCAGTTGTCGTACAACTGAGTCTGTAATTCCTGCCATTGGGGCAAGCATTACGTTGCTTTTTATTTCAATCTTCCCTATCTTAATTTGTTTTGTTTCTGTTGTGTTCATTATTTACCTTGGGCAACTCGTTTCCTTGCGTATTGCGTAAATTCATTTTCTTCAGGCTTTGCTGCCAAATATTTTCGATAAGCTGATATTGCCTCTTGGTGTCTGCCTAATGTGTCTAAGTCAACGCCCAAAGAATAATATGCCAATGAAAAATCTTTGCTATAGGTTACTGCTTTTTGGTAATCTGTAACCGCTAATTGATAATGTTTTTGAGCGTCGTAGATTAAACCTCTATAATAATATGCAGCCCCTGAGTTTGGTGATTTTGAGATTACTCCATTGACTATTTTTAAAGCATCAAAATATTTCTTTTGGTCATATAAATCAAGGGCTTTATCAAGCAGTTCATTGTTTTCTTGTTCGGTTGCGAATTTTAATAAACTCTTTGTCTTTTCATTAGTTTTATCTAAAGCAAGTGACTTGTTGAGATAAATTCTTGCGTTTGTGAATTGGTCAAGATTTAAATACACGGAGCCCATATAATATGGAATATCTGAATTCGTCGGGTCAAGAGCAAGTGCTTTTTTATAATAGTCAAGAGCCATGTTGTAATTTTCTAACGCTTGATATGATGCCGCAATGCCTAGCTGTGATTCAGCTGTCGGAGGTTGGATTTTTTGATAAGCTTGTATTGCTGCATTAAATTGTCCTTGTTCAAAAAGTTTTGTTGCGTCAGCGTATAATCCTGATGAAACTTCAGCCATTATTGAGCGATATTGCTTTTGTAAATCAACATTTTGTGGAAATTTTGCCTTTCCTTGATTTATTATTGCAATTGCTGAATTGATGTCTTTTTTTTGTCTATAGACTTGTGATAGATTTATATAAGTATCAATATTTTCAGGATTTAGTTTCATTGATTCTTTATAATAGACAATAGCGTCGTCAAGTTTATTGGCTTTGTGTAGGTCATAGGCAAAGTTGTAGCAAGTTTGTGCATCCATCGGCTTACCTGTGCTTTGGCTCATGTATGACAATACTTGGTCTGCCGGCATTGTTTGTTTTAATAAGTCGAAAAGTTCTTCTTTTGCTTCTTTGTTATTAGGAGCGTATGTAATTGCCATATTATATTCTTTTACTGCAGCTTCGTTTTGTCCTAAAGCCTTTAAACATTGTCCTTTATAAAGATGCGATTCTACGTGATTGGGGTAAAGCTGGATTATTGAGTCATATACAGCTATCGCAGCAGGGTAGTTGTTTTGAGATTGGTATAAGGTTCCCAAATTTAGTTTTGTATTTGTGTTAGTCGGGTTTAAAGTTTGAGCTTTTTGATATTCGGTCATTGCCTCATTAAATTTGTTTTCTTTTTGATATACGACAGCTAAATTTGAATGTGCGTCCGCATCGTTTGGATATTTCGCAACTTTATCAGCCCAAATTTTTTCTAATGATAATAATATATCTTCTTTTTCATTAGAATTTTCAAGTGCCTTGTTGTATTCGTTTGCAGCTCCTTCTGAATTGCCGATATCTTCGTAAGCTCTTGCTAATTTTAAGTGAAGGTCTGCGTTATTAGGGTCTTGTTGTACTGCCTTTTCGTAAAAAGCTGCGGCTCTCAGTTTAGAGCCTAAAATTTTCATCACATCACCTATACAAACATAGGCTTCTTTTTGGTATTGGGTGTCGATAAGTTGGTAGAATTCATATCCGCTTGCTGCAAATTCACCTTGCATTCTAAGTTGTTTGGCACTTGTATATCTACCTTTTAAGCTTCTATCGACTTTCATAACCGTTAAGACCGTAGCAAGATTTTGCTCTGCGGCGTTTGTTGCTTGCGTCATGCTGTAATCGACAGCTGAGTCGTCGTAATATTTCATATAAAACAGTGCTGAACGTAAATCATTTGCCGCTCTTTGATAGTCATGAGCTTGGTTATTATAGTAAGCTGCTCGTGATATATACGCATTTGTTAATCCTATTTTTGAAGAAAGGTCATCAGGCTTTTCCCTCATAGCTTTTTTGAATTCTTGAATAGCACTCGTATATTGATAAGACTGCAAATATTGCATTCCTGCGTCATAATGAGAGCTTGTTGTGTCATCGTCGTCATAGACTTGGTATGCGTTTGCTGGTGACGAAAACATTAATAAAAAAACAAAAATCCCTAATAATAATTTCTTCATATCCTGATACTCTATCTTCTTTTCGTTTATCTTTATTACTTATTTATTCTTTTTTATTCTAACTCAATAAAGAAATTCTGCATATAGCTTAATAAGTTAATTCTTTTTAGTGTTTTGGATTAGAAAAAGGTGCTCCTCAACGGAACACCTTTTTCTGTTGATTTAATGATTATTCTTCAGTTGAATCTGTTGCTTCTTCTTGTAATTCGGCATCTTCTTCATCGACTGCTTGTTGATTCATTTCTTCTTCAATTTCTTCTTGAAGCTCATCATTATCAATAGCAGGCTCATCTGTTTCTTCATCTTGAGGTTCAGTGTATTCAACAGGAGCCGGTCTTTCCATTTTTTCTGCTTGAGATTCGCTCTTAATGTCTATTTTCCAGCCTGTTAATTTGTGAGCAAGTCTTACATTTTGACCTTCTCTGCCGATTGCCAAGCTTAATTGGTCATCAGGAACAATTACTAATGCTTCTTTTGATGTTTCATCGTCAGCCAAAATGTCTACAGATACAATTCTTGCCGGCGATAAAGCGTTTACGATATATTCTACAGGGTCTTCTGAATATCTTACTATATCAATTTTTTCATTTCTTAATTCGGAAATGATTGTTTGAATTCTGCTGCCTCTTGGTCCTATGCAGGCACCGACTGAATCTACATCAGGGTCGTTACTTGCAACAGCAATTTTTGTTCTGAAACCTGCTTCTCTTGCTATTGATTTTATTTCAACTATTCCGTCTTCAATTTCAGGAACTTCAAGTTCAAATAATTCTCTAACGATTTCAGAGTGAGCGTGAGATACGATTACTTGTGGAAGTCTTGATGTTTCTTTTACGTTAAGAACGAAAACTCTGATTCTGTTTCCTGACTTGTAATATTCGCCCGGAATTTGTTCTCTTGATGGCATAATAGCGTCGGTTTTACCGATATTTACTATTACGTTTCTATTTTCAACTCTTTGGATTATACCTGTTGTTAAGGTGCCTTTTTTCTCCATAAATTCATCAAGTACAAGTTTTCTTTCAGCTTCTCTGATTCTTTGAGTGATTACTTGCTTAGCTGATTGGGCTGCAATTCTGCCGAAGTTTTCAGGTGTAACTTCGATTTTTACTTCGTCTTCAAGTTCAACTTCGTCATCAATTTCTTTTGCGTCAGCAAGGGAAATTTCCATGTTTTCGTCTTCGACTTCTTCAACTACTAATTTCGTTCTGAATACGCCGATTTCACCAGATTGTTCATCAAGTAAAGCTTCAACGTTAGGAGCTTCTTTTGCTTTGATATGTTTTTTATAAGCTGTAACCATAGCGTCACATAATGATGCGATGATTACGTCTTTGCTGATTCCTTTTTCTCTTTCGAGTTCTTCGCATGCTTCAAAAAGTGCGGTTCCGATTTTTATCATTTCTTATCTCCTATATCTCACTTGAGTATAACTTTGCGTATATTATATTTTCTCGTTTTATTTTGTATTCTTTTTTGTCCTTGTAGCGGAAGATTGTAAGTATTTTTTCTTCTTCATCAAAACCTACGATTTTGGCTACAAATTGTTTTTCTAAAGAGTCATCTATTGCGTTTTTAAGTTTTAATGAAATGTCTTTATCTATAAATATTTTGAATTCTTTATCTGCTTTTAATTTTCGTTCTATCCCCGGTGAGCTGATTTCAAGATGATATTTTACCGGAATAAGCTCATCTAAAAAATCTCCCAAGCTTCTGGATACGCTTTCGCAGTCGTCCAAGGTTACGGGGCGAACTGGTGAATACAAATATATCCTCAAAAACCAACGATGATTTTCTTTTGAAAAATCTATCTCAAGGGCTGTCAAATTAAATCTCATAGCTGTATTTTCAACAAGTGGTACCAATTTGTCGATTATATCTTTTTTGTTGAAGATGTCATGCTTGTCTTTTGGCTGTTCTGAATTGTTTTTTCCTTGCTTCATAGAATCTCCAAAATGTCTGCTACCATTGAATATTTGTACTCATTATTTAATAAAAAAAGAAACGGTTTTGCCGTTTCCTTTTCTAAGCATTTTAATCATAGCATAATAATTTAAAATTGTAACCCATAAATTATCAAACGAAACATTTTTTTACTAATTCAATCACTTGAGGGGTCAAAATTATATTATATTTTATATAATTATAAATATGTATAGTTATTATAAAAAATATGTTCCTTATTTGTTTATATTACCGGCGTTTATAATCTTGATTTTGTTCTTTTTTATACCGTTTATAGAGACTATCGTTTTGAGTTTCAAGGATTTTTCGACTGATATTTATAATCCGAGTTGGGTTGGGTTGGCTAATTATATTGAACTTTTTAAAACAAGAGAATTTTATCAAGTAATCGGCAATACTTTTTTGTATGTAATAGGTGCAGTTCCTGTCTTGGCTTTGATTCCTTTGGTTTTGGCAGTTTTGATTAATCAAAAAATAAAAGGTATCACCTTGTATAAAGTATTGATTTATTTACCTGTTGTCGTATCTATAGTTGTTGTTGCTATTGCGTTTAAATGGCTTTATGCTCAGCAAGGTATATTGAATTATTTTGCTGATTTGATGGGGCTGGGTGCTATTGGTTGGCTTACTGACCCAAGGGTTGCTATTTGGTCTGTTATTTTAGTTACGATTTTTAAGGGAATCGGATATTATATGATGATTTATTTGTCTGCTCTGATGGGGGCTCCTGCTGATTTGTATGAGGCTGCAGAAGTTGATGGTGCTAACGCTTTTCAGAAACATTTAGCTGTTTCTATTCCTCACTTGATGCCGACGATTGCTTTAGTTGTTACGATTTCGTCTATTTCTGCTCTTAAGGTATTCGCTGAAATATACGTTATGACAAGAGGCGGCCCGTTGAATTCAACAAAAACCATTGTTTATTATATTTATGAACGGGCGTTTGAAAACTTGGATTTGTCATTAGCTTCAGCGGCTGCTGTTGTGCTTTTGATTATCGTTATGGCTTTTTCCGCTGTTAATCTTATTTTCTTTGAAGGGAAAAAATATCAATTATGATAAGAAATTGGCTAAAATCTTTAAGCATACACTCAGTGTTGATTTTTATGTCGATACTATCGCTTTTTCCGTTTTTGTGGTTGATTTCAACTGCCTTAAAAGGTCCTGATGAGAATATTTTTCAATATCCGCCTGTCTTTATACCTGAGCATATAACTTTTGAAAATTTTACAGGAGTATGGAAACAAATTCCTTTTCTTGCTTATTTTTGGAACAGTGTTATTGTTGCAGGGTTTACGGTTGTTTTAAATCTTATCTTTTCCGCTCTGGCTGCTTACCCTTTGGCAAGAATGGAATTTAAAGGGAAAAAAGTTTTATTTTATTTGATTTTGGCAACTATTATGGTCCCTTTTCAAGCGATTATGCTCCCGATTTATTTGATTGTCTTAAAGTTGAACATGGTTGATACCGTTAATAATTTTATGGGGTATTTGGGCTTGATACTTCCGTTTGCTGTTAATGCCTTTGGTATATTTTTAATGCGTCAGGCGTTTATGGCTATTCCGAAAGAAATGGAGGAGGCTGCTTTTGTTGACGGTTGCAATGTTTTTCAAATATGGTGGAAAGTTCTTATCCCTATGGTAACACCAACTCTTGCTGTACTTGCTATATTTACATTTATCGGTTCTTGGGGCGAATTCCTATGGCCGAGTATTGTTTTGACAAAAAAAACTTTATACACATTGCCTGTCGGAATTAATGATTTGCAAGGTATGTTCAGTTCCAACTGGCGATATATCGCAGCTGGTTCTATAATTTCAATAATTCCTATTATTATATTTTTTGTAGCTATGCAAAAATACTTTGTATCTGGTCAAAACGAAGGTGCTGTAAAAGGTTAATTGTTTTCTTCGCTTGGTGTGATTTCAGCTTTATTTTCTGTCAAAATATAATAATTGCCTAATATAATCGAGCCTGCTAATGTCAAAGCTATTCCTGTTGCTTCAATCAAAATAACTAGGAGCAACATTAGTGCTACTGTTGTTATCAGTCCGAACATCACGTTGATTTTTTGGGTTATAGCTGTTGCAAATAACCAAATCATTATGCCCAAAATGTTTATGAATATTACAGAAAACGTGTATAAGGCAATTTGCCAAATTGTGTTCAAATAGGCTTTGATATTGCTTTTAACTAGTTTGAATATTTTTGGTATTTGAAACATTGAATACAATTTTTTGCTAGCTACAAAATTGATATTAATTGCGGGCATAAAAAATAATAATATTGTACCGAGAATTATTAAGAATATTTTTGCACTTAATGAGTGGTGCGTAATTAGAAAATATCCCATAAATAACACCCCTAAAATAAGTGCGTAGCAAAGCACGCCTATAGTGTATTTTGTGCCTAACAGTAAACTTTCTTTTAAATTTTTAGTCATGGAATAAAGGCTTTCTTTTCCTTTACCATTCATAAAGTTGTGCATAAATTCAAAAACATATCCGTTTATATAAATGCCAATGATTGTATATGAAATTACCGTTATTACTTTTGCTAGATTTGATATGGTTGGGATATCTGCTATTCTTTGTAAAACAGCAAGTGCTATCAATATAGCGACCAAGGCTAAAAATCTCGGTTTAAATCTGTCTTGGGTGGTTATTGTATCTTTTATTTCTATAAATTTCATAATATTCTCCTTTGGCTTTATTATATCAATTTTGAGGTTAAAGGCAAATTGGTCTTATTATTATTAAATTTCTGCGTTATGTGTTAAGTTTTGTAATGCAAAGTTGCTAAAAAATTAAAGTAAATACTCCAAACGGTCGACATTAAATATGTAAGTTAAATGTGTATCTAAAAATAGTCGTTCTCGGAGTAAATTAAATGAAAAAATTATGCAATATATTTGTGCTTATTTGTGCTGCTTTTATTTTGTCTTTAAATACCGCTTTTGCAGCTGATTTTTCTCAAAATACATCAAATGCAACTCTAACTTCTGCTTTGAATGTTTTAGAATCTGCTAATAAACAAGATGTTTTAACTGTTTTAGGTGGCAATAATCCCAGTAACAAACCGATTAAAGTTATGTTTAGAAACCTTGAAGTATATGGTTATGGCAAATGTGAAGCTGTAACAGGTAAAACTAACAACGGTGGTTATGTCATTTTTATCAACAAAATCCACGAAACAGCTCCTGCGGAAGCAATTGCTTGCCTTATCGCTCACGAAAGCGTTCATGTTGCAAACGGTTGTGACGGCACTTTCTCTGAAGAATTGAGAGCTTGGACTATGGAAACAAGAACTTGGATTTCTTTATCTTCTCAAAACCCTACTGCTTCTTACGATTCTTCAAGATTGGTTAAAAGAGAAAACTATTTAAGCAAGCTATATAACAGAGACGGGCAACAAACTACATCAATTGAAAACTTGATAGCAACAAATTCTGCTTACCAAAATTTGAAATAAATTTAATTTACAAGAACGATATAACTGCAATTGAGGTTGCAGTTTTTTTTTATTGTTTATTAAACTATGCAGTAACTCTTTCTGGTATGCAAAATATCGGCAAAATTTCTTTTGATGCTCGAAATAATATTGCAATATGTAAAATTACTTTGTATTCAAGCAACAACGGTAGTTGCAACTTCAAGTGGAAATCTATCCGGTTCCGGAATGAAAAATATCGGTTCGGAATATAAATTAGGTTTGGAAAAAATCTTTGTATTAAACTGCATAAAAATTTTCATTCAAAATAAAAAGGGGCGAGCAACGCCCCTCTTTGGATTTGTTTTTTAATCTATTTTAGGTCCATATTCTTCAGCAAGTTTTATTGCATCAGGATTGTTTTCGTATTTTTTGAAATTTTTGATAAAATCACCGGCTAATTTTTTTGCTGTTTCTTCATATGCCTCTTTATCTGCCCAAGCGTTTTTAGGGTTTAAGATTTGAGAGTCTACACCTGTGCAAGATTTAGGTATTTCAAAACCGAATGTTTTATCTTTATCAAATTCTGCATTTTTTAAATCTCCGTCTAATATCGAATTTAATAGGTTCCTTGTGTTTTTGATACTTATTCGTTCGCCGCCTTTTCCGTAGGCTCCTCCGATTAATCCAGTGTTAATCAACCAGACATTGCAGTCTTGTCCTGATTCTTTTACTTTATTAATTTTGTTTTCGAGTAAATTTGCATATTCAACAGGATGCAGTGGCATAAAAGGTGCTCCAAAACAAGCTGAGAATGTAGATTGAGGCTCTTTTATACCTCTTTCCGTCCCTGCTACTTTGCTTGTATATCCACTCATAAAGAAGTATTTAGCTTGCTCAGGGGATAATTTTGCAACCGGTGGCATAATTCCTGAAGCATCGTAGGTTAAAAATATAACATTTTTAGGTTGCTTGTTGACTTTACCTTCCATCAACGCATTTCCGATATGTTCTACAGGGTAACTGCTCCTTGTGTTTTCAACTTGATTTGCGTTAAGTTGATTTAAAAATTCTTCATCTTTAATTGTTGCTTCAAAAGTTTTTTCATTTGATAATTTCTGTATATATTCTTCAGGAAGTCTTAGCATTTTTGCAAATTCAGGTTCTCTTAATGAGTTTACAAATTCTGGATTTTTCATGTCATAACTGAAAAAAGGAGTTCCTGCAGCATTAACGGGTACATTTTCCAGAAGTGCTCCACGTCTGTTAGAAGCTTGGTAAATATCGGGTTCGTTTTCTTCGCTTAAATTTATCATTTTTGCATAGCATCCACCTTCAATATTTGAAACGCCTTTGTCACTCCATAAATGTTCGTCATCGCCTATTATGCTTCTCAAAGGGTCGGCACTAAGTGTTGTCTTTCCTGTTCCTGACAAACCGAAAAATAATGCTACATCGTCTTCGTTTCCGACGTTAGCTGAGCAGTGCATTGGCAATATTCCTTTTTGGGGTGATAAATAATTCATCAAAGAAAATACAGATTTTTTGTTTTCACCGGAATATTTACTACCTGTTGATGTAATGAGTCCTTTGTCTACGTCAACTATAATTAAAACCTCGCTGTTTAGTCCGTATTTTTTTCTGTCTTCTTCAGATAATTTGAATTCAGGAGCGGAAATAACCGTCAATTTTGAGTCGGAATTTTTCTTAAAATTTTCCGAAGGTTCTCTGAACATATTTTTTACGAATAACGATTGGGCAGCTGATGTATTGATAAATTTTGCACCTAGTGATACATCATCATCTGAGCCGACTTGTCCGTCATACAAGTATAAATCTTTGTCTTTCAAGTGTTCTTTGATTTTTTCGACAATTTCATCTGCCGTTTCTCTTGAAATAGGGATATTGTTGCTTCCATCCCAATTTATTTTGTTTTTTACAGAATCGGTTGCTACAAAAAATTTAGCCCCCGGAGTTCTGCCTGTGTACTTTTCTGTGTCAATCACCAAAGAACCGTCTTTAGTAAGCATTGTGCCTTCTTTTTCCAATGATTCCTGAATTAGTTGCGACTTTGTCAGATACTTTGCACTTGCTGCGTTCGAAATAACTTCGTTTGCTATTTCTTTTGATTGTGTTTTGTTGTCTTTAAAAACATTTGAGTCACCAAAGGAAATCATTGCATAAGCTTTCGATGCCTGACCGCTGGGAATCGTCGGCGGTTGTGGGGCTAATCCTGATGGCTTTGAACTTGTTTCTTCTCTCTTTTGTGGAACTTGGTTTTGGATGCCGTAAAATTTTACGGTTGAGTCATTAGTAATTCGCATAGAAACCCTCTCTTCTTATTTGTAACACGAAAAATTATACTTATTGCATAATTTAGTCCATAGGTTTGTGCTTATTGGCGTAATTTAGCGTGCTGTAGATTGTAATAAACAAACTACAGTGATAAAATGCATCATCAGTGAATGCTCCATATTTGCAGAAATTAATTTTATCCTCGCTCGTTTAAAAACTACAAATCATTTTATTTGCTAGCAAGGTAATAAAAGTTTACAAAAGAGCTTTCTTAAAATTTGTTGAAAAAAGACAATACTTTTTGAATTATTGAGTACAGGTATGCACCGCTGATATATAACAGTAAACCTATTGCTATTATTCTAAATAAGAGGCTTTTTATTTCATCTTTGTTGCCTCTATTTATAGGAGAGTTTTCCCGAGAAGATGTGGCTTTTTGTGCTTGATTTTTCTTTTTAGGCTTGGATATGTTTTCTTTGCTCTCGTATAATCTTGTTGCTTCAAGTTCTTCTTTATAACGTTTTTTTAGTGATATGGGTTTCGTTTTTTCTGCTGTAGATTGCCCTGTCATAAGCATTTCTTCACTAAATACAGAGTTATCAAGCTTTTTGCTGTAGCCGTATTTCATATTTGAATAAAAAACTGATATTTCATAAGCCCGTTCAATACATTCTAAGGCTATTTTTCCGTCATTTTTAGAAGATGTTGCATGGGCTGATGCATTCCCTCTTTTCTTTAGGTAATATAAGTCATCTGTAAATTCGTTAATCCTGACATTTCCGTACGAATTGTCTTTGAGTTTATTGATTAAGTCATCAAATGTGTCTTCTTCTGCGACTTTGCCCCTTAGTAAATCTCGGCATATATTTTCTGCAAATTTTCTTGTTTGAATTATAGTTTGGTCGAAATATTCATCTCTAAAGAGTTTTTCGGCTTCTGCTATAACGTTGTATAAATTTTCATTATTTTTTTTTAAAAATATAAAATTGCTCATATAATAATCCTATAACAAAAATTTAGCGTATAATAGTCCATAAATATGAAAAATACTGTGACGAAAAACAATGCTATAGGTGGATATTTTGAACTTGAAACGAATTTAGGTCAAGAATATTTTGACGATTGCCTTAGGTTGAATACCGGACGTAATTGTTTGAGATATATTATCCGTGCATATAACATCAAAAAAATGTATGTTCCTGCATACATCTGTCCTGTTGTAACTGAGGCTATAAAGTCTGAAAAATGCGATTTCATTGAGTTTGATATAGATGAAAATTTTATGCCCACTATGGATTTTGAACAAAATGAATATATTTTGTATCCTAATTATTTTGGGATTTGTCAAAATAACGTCAAAGTTTTAACTGAAAAATATCCAAAGGTAATCATTGACAATACTCACAGCTTTTTTAGTCCAAAACAGGGACTTGCAAGCTTTAATTCTGCAAGGAAGTTCTTCGGGGTTCCCGATGGAGCCTATTGCTTTTGTGATAAAAAAAATGTTTATGGTTTAGAAACAGATAAATCTTATTTGAGATTTAATCATCTTATACAACGAGTCGATTTGTCTGCCGAAGACGGCTATCATTCTTTTGAGATGAATGATGATTTTTTGATTGATGAACCTATAAAATATATGTCAAAACTCAGCCACAAGATTTTAGATGGATTAGATTATGAAAAAATTAAAATAAAAAGACGAAAAAATTTTTTATTTTTACATACATTATTACGGGATAAAAATCAATTAAATATTGATATCGATACGGATTGTATTCCTTTTGAATATCCTTTTTTATGTGCTGATGTCAGCTTACTTGAATATTTGTTTGAAAATCAAATATATGCTACTCACTATTGGGATAATAAAAAACAAAGAAAAAATTCTTTTGAAGCATTTTTATCCTCAAATTTAGTTTCATTGCCTATTGATCAAAGATATGGTGACATTGAAATGAAAAAGGTTGCCATGACTGTATTTAGTTATATTCACAATATATAAAAATATCGTTTTCAATGTCGAAATACGAAAAATGTGCTTCTTTACAATTCGATAGTTTCCGTTTTTTCTGCTTTGAATAACTATTCAATGTGGCTTTTATATATGGATGTGTAAAAATACTACTTTTACTTAATATATATATTTTTTTATTTGAATTTATAGTTTTTTTAAGAACATCTTGTGTTTGAACAGCTGTCCAATAAATGCCATATAACATTGGTGTATCAGGCATTAGCTGTATATTTTTGAGTATTGTTTCAGGGATTGCAAACCCCATATAATGGCAGTTCGGGTTTTGGAACGGAATCATGAATGATGTTCCACTTGCTACTAAAATAACAGTCGAATTATCTTCAAATTTAAGGTCTTCTGTTTGGATAATAGAGCTTGGAGTTTGTTTTTTAAAAAATAATGAATAAAATTTAAATTTATAATATTTTGAAAAAATACTGCATGTACACAAGATAATTAGGCAAATAATTATTAAGCATCTGTTTTTATTAGCTTTTGATGTCTTGATGAAATTTATTAATACAGAAATAAAGATTACTATGGTTATTCCAAATAAAAGAGTTGTTGGGATTATGTAACGATATGCGGAAAAAATTCCTAAATTTATAAAATAAGAAATAAGTGTAAATAACAAGATGAATATAAACATTCGTTTATCGCTGATTTCGTCTATATATTTGTTTATTATCCCTTTTATATTATTTAAATATTGGATTGCTAGTAATACAAAAGAACTGATATACCAAAGCGGATATCGATAATCGAATGAAAAATTTTCTATTCCGTAAAAATATTGATTGTTTGATTTAAAAAATGGATAAAATAATATCTCTATAATGTTTCTTGGCTTCAAGTGTCCGAAATCAATGTCGACTATAGCTTTGAACGGAGCCTTATCGGAGTGAAATATATTGTTGAAATATGGGAAAAATGGATTCCCAAATCTATTATATATTTTTAAAAACCACCAACTATCTAGTGCCAAAAATGAAAAAAATACTCCTGAAAAAAAGCTTAACAAGTCTTTTTTTACAGATTTTAAATTACTTTTATATAAAATTAACATGACTGCAAATGTTAGTACATACACGCACGCAACAAGCTTCAAACCAAGTGCAGTCCCTATTAAAATTCCTGCAAAAAGCAACTTGTAGCTTCTTTGCTTTTCATCTATAAAAAGATATTTTAATATCAGGTATAATGCCCCCATAATAAAACAAGCTAAAGGCATGTCGTTTTGTTCAAAGGATAATTCATATATCATTAGGGGGGTGAACATAACTAAAACAGTGCTCATAATGATGCAGAAATTTTTGCAAGCAGTTTCTTTTCGAAAAATTAAAGCTGAGATTTTGTAGGTTAAAAATATTGCGACAGTTGAATCTATCGTCGAAAGAAATAAAAATAAATTCGGGTAATTATTTAGAAATTTTATTCCGACGTAATTTGGAATTTCTAAAAACGGAACAAAACTGCATCGTAAGGTGGTTGGCATATAGTCAAAAATTAATCGGTCATGAAAAAGTGCCCAAACATTATATAATCGATAATTTTGCCAATCAAATGTTATTTCAGGCAATAAATGTATCAAAAAAATTCCATAAATAACAAATATTCCTGTAAAAATACAAAAATCTTTTATTCTATTCATCTAGCTTGCATCTATTCTTTAATTCATTTTATTTTATCATAAAATTTAATTACAGCTACGAATTACTCCACCACCTAATACAATATCTTCTTTGTAAAAGACAATAGCTTGTCCCGGAGCAATTGATTTTTGTAAATCTTCAAATTCAACAGTTAAAAAGTCCTCATTTGGTCTTATCTCTACAGCTACAGGTGTTTGTGTGGAACGGATTTTCGCTTTACAATGAAAATTTTCTTTAGGTTTTGTTATTGCTATCCAGTTTAAATCTGATGCAATTAGTTCATTTTTAAATGTTTTGTTTTTAAATCCGACAACAACTTCATTTTTTTCATTATCCAGTTCGAGGACATAAAGAGGTGCTTCAGAGCTTATTTTAAGCCCCTTTCGTTGTCCTATAGTGTAGTTCCAAATTCCATCGTGCGTGCCTAAAATATTTCCTTTAGTATCAACAATATTGCCTTTTTTAGGTTTAACATTCAAAAGTTCGTTGTAATCGCCCTCGTAAAAATCCTGACTATCGGCTTTACTTGCGACGCTCAAGCCGTTTTTTGAGGCTATATCCCTAATTTCTTCTTTTGAATAATCGCCCAAGGGAAGCAATATATTTGCCAGTTGCTTTTGAGTAAGTCTATTTAAAAAGTAGGATTGGTCTTTATTCGGGCTTTTCCCTTTTTTTAGCAAGTATCGGTTAGCTTTTTCATCGAATTCTACTTTTGCATAATGACCTGTTGCAAATTTGTCAAACCTTATTCCATTAGCTTTCGCAAGTTGGGGTAAAGCTTCAAATTTAATCAACGCATTACACCAGATACAAGGGTTTGGAGTTCTGCCAGCCATGTATTCTTTTTTAAAGTTCGATAGCACTATCTTTTCATATTGTTCCGCACAGTCAAAGACGTAGAACGGTATGCCAATTTCTTCGCATATTTTTTTTGCGGCTTCTATATCTTCTTTTTCGTCAGGTCCCAAGCAGGCACCGTGTTTAGCTTTTGGCAGCAGGTTGCTTGATTGCTCTGAAAGCTTTTTATAAATTCCTTTTTTGCCCCAAATTGACATTGTTGCACCGATAACTTCGTGTCCTTGTTCTTTTAGAATAAGGGCTGCTGTTGAGGAGTCTACTCCTCCTGACATACCGATTAATATTCTCATTTTTCACCTTTCCTATTTTAATTAATATATACCATAAAAATTATGGATTACCATAACACATTGCAAATATTAATTTTGGCGAAGTCTGATGTTGACAAAAAATGTCATTTGATTAATACTCTAAATATGATAAAAATATCTCTTGAAAAACAAAATAATTGCTGTTGTAAGTTCTTAAATATAAGGACTTAGATTGGCATACAAATTATATTTGTATTGAAGTCCTTATTTTCATAAGGGCTTTTTTATTGCGGAAATTTTTATTGAAAGGAAAATCTAATGTTAAACATAACTAAAACTAAAACTATAAACAGAACTGACAAAAATGCTTATTCGCCTAACTTTAAAGGACCTATAGATGGAATATTAACAAAAGGACTCACCCTCCTTGATACTAACCCGATGTTGAATGCTTCTGCTGTTGATATATTTGCAATGGATACGCCTAGGACAATTGTCGAGTTCAAAGAACGCAATAAATATGCAGGTGCCGAGATGGCTTTTCGGGAATATACCGGTACTTTTATTGCTGAATTTTCAGCAGGGCTTTTTGCGATTTTAATACAAAAATTGGCTTCTAAACGTGTTAAACCAAATGTGAAAGTAAATAATAATTCATGGGTTACAAATAATACTATTGATGTCTTTAATGACGTTTGGCAAAAGTCGTCAAAGACGCCTGAAAACTTTGTCCATAAAGTTTTTGACAATATGTATGGTATCAATGGCGAAAATAAAACAAGCTGGAAAATGTCTGATTTTTCAACTATCTCTTGGTTTGACAAAAATAAATGGAGAAATTTTAAATGGCAAAATGAAAAATTCAAAGGACTTGAGGAAAATATTATAAAGACAGGTAATCCGAAAGAAAATATTGAAAAACTCGTTACCAGATTGATTACAGACAACTCAATCTCAAAAAATGATGCGAAAAATATTTTAAATATTATTTCTATGCGTATAACAAATGGCTTGGGGGCTGAAAGAAATATTGTAGTAAATTCCGGACAAAAATCGGTGAGTGCTCCTATTCAAAATATTTTGCGAGATGTTGTTGATATGGGGAAAAATGTTTTTTCGTCAAATAGTGAGGAAATTGCACCGGCTATAGGCAAATTGAAAAAAATTAACGGGATAAAAATCGGCGGAGCACTCGCTCTATCAACTATAATTGCACTTTCTAATCAGGTATTAAATCGTTATATTACAAACAAAAGGACAGGTAGCTCTGAATTTGTCGGCAATAACGGTTATGTTGAAGATATTAATAAAAAAGATAAAAAATCTTCCGCTCAAAAAAACTTACCTATCAATAAAGCACTTGCTTCATTAGGGTTTGTGTTTATGCTTTCGAAAGTAATGAATGTAAAAAGCTTAAAAGGATTTGCTCAAAAGTTAGAATTTACAGGTCCTACGACTAGTGGAAATGCGATAAAAACTGTTTATGGTGCTTTGATTTTAGGGCGTTTTTTGGCTTCTAAAGACAATACAGAGTTGCGTGAAACTGTAGTTAGAGATTATTTGGGCTTTTTGAATTGGTTAGTATTTGGCGGGTTTGTTGCAAAAGGAGTTGCTCAATTATTTGATAAAAAACAAAACGCACTCTTTAATATTCAAAAATCGGGCAACGGCATTAAACACTGGTTGCAAGATGTTTCATTAAAAACTCATGCCGAAATTGCAGCTCAAGGTGGTCGTGATGTTGCGAAAAATATAAAAAAATTAAATATTGCACATCTATCCGGAATTGCTTATTCTGCTTTGATGTTGGGTGTCGTGCTACCTAAATTAAACATTGCTATGACCAAAAAATCTCAAAATAATGTTAAAAATAATAAATGGCAAAATACTACTCCTTCATGCTTTATTAACATAGAAAAACAACTCATGATAAAATAACGTTATAAAATTGAGGTCTTTATGAAAAAATTAACCGAAAGCCTAGAAAAATACTTAAAAGCCGTTTATGACATTGTTGAAGTCGAAACAGCTACAAGAGTAAAAGATGTCGCCAAAAGCTTAAATATTGGGGTAGCTTCTACCTCGGAAGCTATCAAATCTCTTCAAAAAAAAGGGTTCCTTAACTACAAACCTTACGGTGTTATTACTCTTACAAATAAAGGTAAAATTGCAATTAAAGAAAAAAGGTGCAGGCATGAGATAATTTCTGATTTTTTGGAAACTTGCCTGATGCTTCCTTATGAAAAAATAGAAGACGCATCTTCTCAAATCGAGTTCTCTATGCCTGAAGATGTTTTAAAAAGATTTGTTCAATATTTAACCTTTATGCAGAATTGCTCGTGTAAAACCCCTAAATGGAAAAATAGTTTCAAATATTATTTGAACGAGGGTATTATGCAGGAAAAATGTGCAAAATGTATTAATGACAAAGGAACAGGTAAAAACTGTTGCGGTTGCTCAAATTAGTTTGCCATTTTGTTTAATTCTGTTTTTATTTGTTCAATTACGTCAGACCAATTTTCGGTTTCTGTTTGGACAAAAAGCTGCGTGTTTTTATACCATAGTGTAGCTTTGCTTCCGTCGAACCATCTCCAGTCATAACAATTAGGTAGCAATAGAAATGTTTTTATTCCCAAGGCTCCTGCTAAATGAGCGGTTGCTGTATCTGTAGAAATCAGCAAATCAATGTTCTTTAAAGCTGCTGCGGTATCTGAAAAATTAAAAAAGGTATTTCCAATATCTGTTAAATAAGTAGGAAGTATTGGAGTCGGTGCAAAATCAAATTTTTGAAAAGAATATTTTTCCATGTTTGAAAAATCTTTTAAAAAAGAAAATTTTTCAAATCCAATAGTCCGAAACTTCTGTGTTCTTTGACTTTGCCCACCTGCGTAAGCTACTATTCCAACTTTTAGTTTATCAGAATTGAAAAATTTGTTTTTATATATATTTTCTTTATTTTCATCTGACTTTAAGTAAAAATCGGTTGGGGTTTGTGCAAAATCCATGTTTAATAAGTATGGTAAATTCATTGCTAAAACCGAACAGTCATAATTTATATCCTTAATATCATCCACAAAAATAAGGTCTTTAAAAGAGTATTGAAATAGGTTAATTAATTCGCGTCTTGCGTAAACGATTATTTCTTCAAAATGTTGTTTTAAATAAGGGAAATACCTCGAAAACATTATAGCATCGCCAAGCCCTGCGTCACAGTATATTAAAATTGTTTTATCTTTGTGGCTTTTTTGTTCAAGCTTAAAAATTACATTTTTTAATTTGCTTTTTTCTCTAAATTCTCGTTTTATAAAATGTTCATAGCCTTTATAAAAATCTTTCTTCATTAAATAAGACATACCTAAGCTGTAATGGGCGGTTTTGCTCACCGGTTGCAATTCGCAAGCTCTTTCTAAGTATTTTATTGATGAGTCTATATCACCTGTTTTTCTGTATAAAACTCCAATGTTATAAATGGGGTTATAGTCGGGGGTGATTTCTATTGCTTTTTGGTAAAATTTTTCAGCCTCCTTGTAGTTTGAGAGAAGTTCTGCTATCAAGCCAAGATAATTGCAAGCAACATAGTCTTTTACATCTAATTGTAGTGCTTTTTCAAAAAATATTTTTGACGTTTCGTTCAAGTTAAGTTTATAACAGTTCACTGCGATTTTTCGTATTAACGGCAGGTAAAATGTACTTTTGTCCTTTAAAATTTTTAAATCTTTTTTATTAATATATATGGCTGCCAAAATGTCTGCTACATCATCAAAACTGTGTTCTATGTTTATCGGGGCGAGGCAAATTGACTCAGCGAGTTCAAAATCGTTATTTTGATAAGCTTCTATTGCTTTTTGTATAGAATTCATTGTTATATTTCCGCTTTTATTGTTAAATTTGATGATGAATGAACTGAAAATTATTTAGTTGTAATATTATTTATTTCGCAATCAATTTGTGCAAATAACTTAGTTTGTTTTAATAAATCGATTTGTTTAATGTTGTAACCTTCAAGAGCAAGTGATTTTCTAACATATTCGGTATTTGCCAATAAATAGATTATGATATCAGGCTTTAGTCGAGTAATATCTTGAGGTGAATATTTTGTCCAATTTTTATATTTTTCTTGGGTCAAAAAATTTTTATCACAAATGCCAATGGTATTCATTTTAGAAAAATTAAACTTTTCTATTAAAATTTTTCCATATGAGCCAATACCGTATAATAATATTTTTTTGTTTTTATTTGAATTTGCGATTTCATTGATAGTTTCCTGTATTTTTACACTATTTAAATAATTTAATCTTGCTTGGTCTTGAGTTTTAGTGAAAATATTTATACCCATAAATAATAATTTCAATTTAAATAATAGAGCTTTTTGTTTTATATAATACTTTTTTATATAAGAAAGTAATTGTGTTGATAAATTTTCAAAATAATTTTTGAATAAAAAATAGACAAAATAAAAAGAAATTATAAATTGATGTTTGGGTGGTAGAAATTGCCAAACATCATAAAATTGTGAAATATATTTAGGTTTTGCATAAAACATTGAAATATCGTGATAAAAATTCTTGAAATTTCCATGTATATGTGGATGGATAATTGCAATTTCAAGTGAATGAGAAATTAATTTTTTATCTTTTAACGCTGATAATATATTGGCATATCCGACAATCCAAGAATTGGCTTGAGTTCTCATATATAAATCGTCAACATTATATCCCCTAATATATGAACAATCAGTCTCGCCTGCAATCATTCCATTGTCTGAAATAGGCTTATCAACAACGTATATGTGTTTTCCTTGATTTATTGAAGATACAATCGGACCCATGTGAGGAAAAATTGTATAAATATTATCAAAAGCACTTTTTATTGTTGTGTCGTTATATATACCGGTTTTTGTTATTAAGCCTGTTAAGAAAGTTACTTGAATAAGTTGGTAAGCTATATCATTCTTGTGTTCGTCAGGTATTGCATATCTGGCACAACAAATGATATCTTCATTTTGATTAATTGCATTTTCGACTTCATTCCAATTTGAAAAATCATAATTGTCGTCATCAGAAATTATCCACACATAATCTTTTGATGCTTTATACATTGCAAAAACGATATTGGCTGATAAACCAACATTATATTTGTTTTTCTGATATTTGATATTAGGAGCTGTTTTTTTAAATTCCATTACAACATCATACGTAGAGTCTGTAGAGTTGTTGTCAATAACTAGAATGTCAAAATCTTTTATAGGTGATTTTTCATCTAATATTTGTAAGAACGTCTTTCTTAGATTAGATGCTCTATTGTAGGTGATTAATATTATATCTAATTTATTTTTTACTGTCATTTTCTCTTTCTTTATAAAGATTAATAATTTTTTTTAAAGTAGAGTCCAAATCTGTTTGAGGATGCCAATTTAGTTTGTTTAGATTTGAAATATCAGCTGTCGAGTACATAATTTCGTTATCTCGATATGGAATTGCTCCAAATTTAATATTCGTGGAGCTATGCGATGCTTCTTTTATTGCTAATAAAAAATCCTTGATATTAGTGCCTATTCCTGTACCAACATTAAATGTTTCATAGGAAAAATCGTTCTCTTGAGAATATTCGAGAATTTTTAAGTAAGCATTTGTAACGTCGTTAATATATATAAAATCTCTGATTTGTTGTCCTAAAGTTGCATCGTAATTGTTTATTTGGTCTATTGCAATATCTTTTATAGCAGTTTCTACAAATTTGTAGTCATTATCATTTTCGCCAAAAACATGTTCTAGTATGACATTTATTATTTTTATTTCTCCTGAATATTGCTTTAGCCATTGTACAAAATTTCTCTTTGATAAGCAATATGATGATAGAAAAGAATAGATATTTTTTTGTTTATTAAAATAAGAATCAGTATTTATAAAAACTTTAACATTATGTCTTTTCGCATATTCTAATAAACGTAATGGAAATATTAAATTAGATTGTAGAATATCGACGACTTCGGTTTTACCTCGCCCATAATCGGTTGCACAATGAATAATTGTATTAATATCATTTTTTACGAAAATGGTTTCTAAATTGATAGTATCAATATCGATTATTTCTACATTTGTATTTTGAGAAATTTTGTTAATCCGCCACAAATTAGATTTAGCACGTTTTAAAACAATAACATAATAACCGTTTTTAATAAGGGAATGAAGTAAATGGCTCCCTATAAAACCTGTAGCTCCTGTTAATAAAATTTTTGATTTGTTAAGATGCTTCATTTTATCATATTTTCCTGTAGCTCAATATCTGATAAAAACGGTGCCATATTTTCAAAACTTGCAGAAACCATAGAGCCGTCGGGCAATTTTTTTGCTGTTAATTTCGGAACAAAAGAATAATCTTTATCCACAAAAACTTCGCATAAGATTGCACCTTGGGTATTTAAAACCTTGTCGATTTGTTCTTTCAAATCGTGAGAAGTTTTGATTCGAACAGTTTTAAGTCCGAAAGCTTTTCCCACCGCTTCAAAATCAGGTACGCTCACGCCGCTTTCTATTCCGGAACCAGTCATGTGTCCATCAAAAAAACGTTTTTGAGTTTGTTGAATTGATGCGTAAGCTCCGTTATTAATGACAAAAATTTTAATAGGCAAATTGTTATGCTTTATTGTTTGAAGCTCTTGCAAATTCATCATTATAGAACCATCTCCAGCAAGGACAATAATATCATTTTGAGGATTTGCTACTGAAGCTCCAATTGACGCAGGAAGTTCATAACCCATTGAGGCATCTCCCGAGTTCCAAAAAATGCGTTGAGATGAGTTTACATTTCCCACTTGAAATAACGAAACGCAGGCTGTTCCATTTGCTGCTATTAATATTGCTTTTTCAGGTAAAATATCCGTAAGTGTCTTTGTAAAGGTATAAACATTTATTTTCTCATTTTTGTTTTTATATTCGTCATAACTATCAAATGAATATTTGTTTTTTAGCTTTTTACAAAAATCAAGCCATTCGCTGCATTCAAATTTATCAATGTGTTTTGCAAAATCAGGTAAAAAGTCTTTTAAATCGGAATTGATTTTTAAATCAAGAGTAATTGTTGGCTTCTCTAGTTCCGCTGCGTCTATATCAACTGCAATTTTTTTTGCATTTTTAGCGTAATTTTCGCAGTTATAACTTACTTGCCTTATATTATTTCTTGTTCCCAAGCATATTAAAAGGTCGCAGTTTTGTAGAGTAAAATTAGCTCCCCTTTGACCTAAAGAACCAATTCTTCCGATAAAATTTTTATTATTTTCTTCAATGATATCAATGGCATTAAATGTTGTGGCGATAGGGATATCTGTATTTTTTGTAATTTGTTTTAATAAATCTACAGTATTTGATAGTCTAATCCCATGTCCTGCAACAATTAATGGGCGTTTTGATTGTTTTAGAAGCGATATCACTTCAGTGATTTTGTTGTCATTTTTGTTATTGCGTTTTTCCGGAATAAAATCAATAAGTTCATTTTCTTCAATCATAGCACTTTGGATATTCATCGGAATATCAAGCCAAACAGGACCAAATCTCCCCGTTGATGCCTCGTAGATAGCCTTATCTAAATGATATTTAACAGAAAGCGGGTCTGTAATCATAACAGCATATTTTGTTAACGGCTTAACAATGTTAATAATGTCAACTTCTTGGTCGCCCAGTTGCCTTAATGGAATATTGGGGCACGATGATATTGTTGTTGAAAATTTAACTTGACCTGATATATACAAAACCGGTACGCTATCAGTCCATTGCCCCATTATTCCGTTTAAACAATTTAATCCTCCGGGGCCGGTCGTTACGTTTACAACTGCTACTTTTCCAGATGCTCTGAAATATCCTTCTGCCGCAATTGCTGAGGCTTGTTCATGGTGATTGGCTATATAATCGAGATACCTACCCAAGCTGTTATTGAGGTGCATTGCCCCGCCACCTGAAACCATAAAAAAGTTTTCGATTTTGTGAGTTTCTTTCAGGCGTTTAGCTATATAATCTGAAACTTTAATTTTTGCCATTTTGTATCTCTTTTATATAATCTTCAATCAAGTTTTGAGCTTCTTCTTGTTTTAAATTAGTGATTTTTAATAGATTAAAATCGTTTTCTAATAATACCAATGCAAGACCTTTCCCGATATTTTTTTTATCTTGCTTCATTGCTTGAATAGTCTTTTTAGAGTTAATTTTTAATTTTTTTATATTTGTAGTTAATATAGGACTCAATATGTTATTTAAAATCCATTTTTCTTTTTCTTCAGTTAATTTGTTTTGTTTTAAAGAATACTTATTTGCTAAAATCATACCCAACACAACAGCTTGACCGTGTGAGATTGCAAAATCAGTTGAACTTTCTATTGCATGTCCAAAACAATGCCCGAAGTTTAATAAATTCCGTTTTCCCGTGTCAAATTCATCATTTTCTATATAGGATTTTTTTATTTTTAAGCAATGTTTTATTTCTTTGAGTAAAATGTCGGGTTGTTGCTTATCTATTTGGGAAAGATTTTTAACAAAATTTTGTGAAGAAATTTCCCCCTCCATTAAATTAAGCTTAGCCATTTCTCCTATTCCTGAGTAATAGTCAGCTTTTTTTAAGGTGTGCAAAATATTAGGATAGATATAAATTTTTGATGGAGGATAGAACGTCCCTACAAGATTTTTATAATGTTTAAAATTTAAAGATGTTTTCGCTCCGATGCAACTATCTACTTGGGCAAGCAAGGTCGTAGGGATAAAAATCCAGTTTATTCCTCGGTATAAAGAAGATGCTACAAAGCCTGTTATATCTTGAATTATACCCCCACCTATTGAGATAAGAGTCATGTTTTTTCGAGGTGCAGATTGCATTATTTTTTCATATAATTTGCAAACGGATTTTATATTTTTTTTATCTTCTTTTGCTTCTTGCAAAATGTAATTTGAATCTTTAATAGGGGCTAAAAGAGAATTTTTGTGTAAGTTCCAAACCTTTTTATCTATTACAAAAACGGTGTTTTCAATATTTGTAAGCTCTTTTATAAAATCACCGTTGCTTTCAAAACTCACACAGTAATCTTTTATATTTGATTTTATAATCAATTCATCTAAACACATGAAAAGCCTCCATCGACAAATATTGTTTGACCTGTCATAAAAGAATTTTTTTCAGAAGCCAAAAAGTAAACAAATTCTGCAATTTCTTTTGGGGAACCGAGCCTTTTGCAAGGGAGCATTCTTGCAATTTCAGCTACTTGCTCAGGTGTATTGTTTTTGGCTGTCATTTCGGTATTTATAAATCCCGGAGCTACAGCATTAACTAAAATACCGTATTGTGAAAGTTCAACAGCTGTTGCTCTTGTAAGACCTTTTACTCCTGATTTCGCAATTGTGTATAATAAACGTTTTTCCTTAGAAAAATCTGACCAAATTGATGCTATGTTGACTATTTTTCCGTATTTATTCCTTTTCATATAAGGTGCAATGATTTTTATTAGTTCAAGTTGCGAAAGCAGATTGACTTGCATCATTTTTTGCACGGCATCATCATTGATTTCATCAAGAGTAGCAAGATTGTTGATTCCGGCATTGTTTACTAGGATATCAAATTCTGGTTTTTGGCTTTTGAAATATGCTCGAATAGATTCAGTTGAACTCAAATCCATTTCTTTGTGAGTTGGTGCTACAACTTCAATGTCGTTATTTTTCAATGTTACACAAATGACTTTACCTATTCCTCTTGAACCTCCTGTAACGAATGCTCTAAGCATATACGCCTCCTGCAGCTTCAATTAGTTTTTTGTATCTTGTTTCAAGCATTACAAGGCGTTGTGCATCTTCATTCAAAATCATTTTATAAAAATCTCGTTTATTTTTCAGCCACATAAGTTCAAAACCGACAGCTTTTAATATGCCTTTGTCTGCATTTTTATCATTAAGTGCTTTTTGTGCGTCAAATATTATTTTTCTTGTTTCAAATTTCGTCAAAATACCATCAGGTATTGACTTGAAAAAAGGAAGAGAATAGGCTGAAACGCCTCCACCAATTACGAGTTTTTTGTTGTTGTTTTTGCAAACTGTGGCAATTTTTTTAGCTATTTCTAATATTTTATCAGAATTTATATCTTCTCTGGTTAGTCCGAGCGAGCCACACATATCGACTCTTCCGAGAACTATACCTTCAAGGTCATCAGCGTTTTCAAGTTGCATCATTTCTTCAACATTTTTCAGTCCTGTTTGGGTTTCTAAATTAATGAATAATTTGATGTCATCCAATTCTTCATTAGAAAATGCAAGTTTAGCAGAAGCTAAATATTTTTTCATTGCATAAGCACTTTCAATCATTGGGGCTACGATTGTATTTACTCCGATAGTTTTTGCGTCATACATATCTTTAAGAGCTTCACAGCCACCGATTTTTATCGCCAAATCCAGCCCCGCTCTTGTTACGACTTCTTTTAACCGCATTGCTTCTTCAAGACGAGTTCCTTCGGCTTCAAATTCAGCTTTGACAGCGATTACGTGATGATTTTCTTTCAGGTCTGTTAGGGTTTCAACCATCTTCTTTTCTAATATGTTCATAAGTGCTCCTATTTATCGGATTTTAATAAGTTTTCATTTAAATTGTTTTTTTCTTCTTGATAATATGTATATAATTGTTTTATAGCTTCATCTATTTTTGTAAATTTTATTTGCTTAAATTCTTGTTTAAGACGGTTGTTGCTTCCGGTATATTCTATTCCGGTGCCCGCTTTGGCAACTTTTATCCCTAGATTGTTATTTCTAAGTTTAGATATTTTATTTGCGATGTTTAATAGTGATGTCTTTTCATCAGGGACAATATTATAGGATTTATATTTAGTTTCGTTTTCTATAAAAAATTCTAAAATCGGCATTAAATCATCTATGTATAAATAGCTGAAAAGCCTATCTTGTCTTAATGTAATGGGATAATTAAAAACAGTTTTCGCAATAGCATTTGAAATAAATCGAATAGCATAATCTTCGTATTTGCCGAAAATCCCAAAAATATTAAGGTCGACAAAGCCATCTAGGTTGTCAATCATTTTCCTTACTGTGTATTTGCAAAAACCATGTTCATCATCAGGCATTTTTTTATAAATGCTATCTTCAACTGCGTTTGAAATATCATCACTTCCATCGTAGATTGCTCCTGAGCCGAAGTTTATAAGTTTTTTATAATGATTTTTATTTCGTTCAAGATTTAAGAACATTTTTACATTTGAATAATAGAGATTCGAACGGTCTTTTGCATTTCGATGCCCTGGTTTGCAGGCAGCGTGCAAGATAACATCAAAGTTTTTGTCTTTAAAAAAATCATCTGAACAATCGGTATCAAGTAAGTTCAACTCTTTACTTGAAGGTGCAATTATTTCGTAATTTTGGCTTAAATAACTTTCTTTTATGTTCTTTCCAATAAAACCGTTGCCACCGGTGAGAAGAATTTTCTTTTTCATTCACAATGGTCCTCAATAAATTTGTGAATAATGTCTGAGGTGTGATTAAGTTCTTTTTCTCCTAATGCTGGAAATACTCCGACCCAGAATGTGTTATTCATTATAAAATCGGTATTGGGGAGCATTTTATAATGTTCTTCTGTTAAATTTTTAGAGTTTAATAATTGAGAATCATTTATCCTTAAAGGAATATCATTTTCAACAAACATTGGTTGACGAAGAATGTTACCCGCGAATAATTGTCTTGTTCCAACACCATTTTCTTCGAGATATTCAACCATTTGAAATTTGTTGAATTTTTCATTAGGCTTTATTGATATCAAGAAGCCAAACCAAGAGGGATTAGCTTCAGTGTCAATTTGTGGAAGAATTAAATATTCATTTAAATCTGATAATTTATTGTATAAGTATTTAAAATTATCGCGTCTTTTTTGTATAAAAGAATCCACTTTATCTAATTGTGCAAGTCCGATAGCAGCTTGCCAATCAGTGATTTTCATATTATATCCTACATGCGAATATGTATATTTATGGTCATAACCAAAAGGTAATTTTCCCCATTGTTGTTCAAATCGGCAGTTGCAAGTATTGTCATGCCCCGGTTCGCACCAACAATCACGTCCCCAATCTCGATATGATTTTATAATTTTGTTTAATTGGGTATCATTTGTAATAACAGCACCGCCCTCACCCATTGTTATGAAATGAGCCGGATAAAAACTAAAGGTTGCAATATCTCCGTATGTACCTGTGTATTTACCTTTGTAGGTAGCTCCGAGTGCATCACAATTATCTTCGATTAACCATAATTTATACTTATCACACAATTGCTTTATTTTTTCCAAATTATAGACATTCCCCATTGTATGAGCAAGCATAATCACCTTTGTTTTTGGAGTGATAGCTTTTTCAATATCGTCGATTTTTATATTGCATGTATTAATGTCGCAATCAATAAAAACAGGTATTAATCCGTTTTGTAAAATTGGATTTATTGTTGTTGGAAAGCCTGCAGCAACAGAGATGACCTCATCGCCTTTTTTGACTTGTCTGTCAGTTAATTTATATGACATTAATGAAGATAAAGCTAATAAATTTGCACTTGAACCTGAGTTTACGGTTAAACAATGCTTTACTCCTAAATATTTAGCAAATTTTTCTTCAAATGCTTTATTAAATCTACCGGTTGTGAGCCACATATCCATAGATGCATCAAACATATTGCAAAGTTCTTCTGCTCCTAAAACTTTTCCTGACGCTGGAATATAGTTTGATTTATTTCTTTTTTTATAAACCGTATTATAATAAACTTTTCCAAGTTTTTTTATGGCTGCCCTCAAAATATTTTCCATTAAACTATGGAACATTTATTTTCTCCTTTTAGTATGTATCTTAAATCGTAAACTTTTTTATTTGAAAATAATTCTTGTTTTTCCATAAATTCATTCCAAGCTGTAGTTATTATTAACGTATCACAGCGAGAAACAATATCTTCAACAGAATTTAAATAATTAAGTGGCAAAGAATATGTTTTATCGAACAATTCATTAGCAAGCGGGTCATATACGTTAATATTTTTGTACCCTTTTTCCAACAACATTTCAATTATCATTTTTGCAGGTGTTTGTCTGATGTCATCGGAATTCGGCTTAAATGATAAGCCTAAAATCCCTAGGGATGATGATTTTGGAATTTCTTTTTCAATTTTATCAATCCAAAACGGTTTTATTTCTGAATTTACGTCCAAAACATTTTTTAATATTTTTGCATCATATCCATATTCTTTGGCTTTATATACCATTGCTTGTGTATCTTTTGGCAAACAATATCCGCCAAAACCACACCCCGGATAAGTATAAGTTTGCATAGTGCAGGGTGAGCCTGACCAGCGTTTGTCCTCGTGCAAGATATTAAAAGCAGTTTTTATATCAATATTTCCGATAGAACTTGCTATCATTGACATTTCGTTTGAATAACTGATTAAAGTTGATAATAATGTATTTGATAAATATTTAATAAATTCACTTGTGTTTAATGAAACATAATGGATATCAACATTAAATTTAGAATATATTTGAGTTAATAAAGATTTTGAATAGTCATCTTCCACCCCGAGAATAATTCTATCTGGATTAATAAAATCGCTCCAAGCGTAGCCTTCTCGTAAAAATTCCGGATTATTCGCAACAAAAATATCTTTGCCAACAACAAAACCTTTAGATTCAATATAGGGGATAATTTCATTTTTTGTTGTCGAGGGGGGAATCGTTGATTTGAAAACCAATAGTTTCTTTTCACCCTTTTGCAGGTTAGACAATATGTCACTAATTGCTGATTTTATATATTTTAAATCAGCTTTTCCGTCTTTATCAGAGGGCGTACCGACACATAAAAAAATAATTTTTGAATTATCAACCGCAGTTTTTATGTCATTAGAGAGTTGAAAATTTTTATTTAAATTTTTATCTAATATTTCTTGCATTTGTTGTTCATAAAAAGGTATTTTATGCGAAGAAAGCGAATTTACCTTATTTTTATCAATATCGTAGCCATAGACTTGAAAACCTTTTTCGCTAAAGCCAAGAGCTGTTGTCAATCCGACAAAACCTAACCCAAAAACTGCTATCATTATTTAATCTCCATTGTTTTTAAGTATTCTAAATATCTTTTAATTCCTTCGTGGACCCCGACTTTAGGAGAATAGTCTAAAATCTTAATAGCTTTATTTATGTTAGGACATCTTCTGTTTGGGTTATCCGTTAAGTAATTTTGGTCATCAGACGTTTTATAAATAACCTCACCTTGATAATCGAATAATTCCTTTGCTGCCTCAACATAAATGCAGGCAAGTTCTTTAATTGAAATTTCAGGTTTTTCAATTCCAATATTAAAATAATCGAATTTACCATGTAAAAGGATTTTTAAATAACCTGTAATTGCATCTGAAATATAGCAGAAAGTTCTAGTCGGGCTACCGTTTGACAAAATTTCTATATTTTGGTTATTTAAAACAGCTTTTGCAAAATCAGCAGGGACTCTTTTGTCATCAATTTTCATCCCCGGGCCGTAATTATTGAACGGACGTGCAATTGAAATAGGCAAATTAAATTGTTTAGAATATTCCAAACAAATTGTTTCCCCAAATCGTTTGGACTCATCGTAACAAGAACGCGGGCCAACAGAAGAAACATTACCTCTATATGTTTCAGGAGTTGGTATGTTTTCAGGAGTCGGGTCGCCATATACCTCACTGCTTGAAAAGAATAAAAAACCTTTAAGTGATGAGTTTTTATACTCATCAAGGAGCATTTTTAGTCCCCAAATATTAGCTTCAATAGTTTCTATAGGGTATTTTCTATAAAATACGGGAGAGGCAATTGATGCCATGTGTATGACAAAAGAATTTTCTTTTTGTAGTTTTAATTTTGAGATATCGCCTTTGATAATATCAAATTCTTGAATATCAATATTTCCGTCTTTTAAAATGTCATCAAGCCAATCAGGGCGTCCAACTTGAAAATTATCGACAGCAACTATAGATTTGATGTTTAATTGTTTTTTAAATTTATTAAAGAAATTTAAAAAATAATAGCCCAAAAAACCACAACAACCGGTAATAAAAATATTAGAATTATCAAATTTATTACTTTTATCTTTTATACTTTCAAAAATTTTATCTAAATCTTCATTGACAATTTTGTTAGAAATCACTTATAGCTCCTGTCTGTTTTGCCATATCGCCCAAGGGGCATTTCCCTTGAGCCATAAATCTGTTAACTCTGTTTTTTCTTTTAATGTATCCATCGGTTTCCAAAAACCTTCGTGCTTATATGCGTTAAGATTATTTTCCTTAGCCAAAGTTTCTAATGGCTGTTTTTCAAATCTTAAGTTTTCATCATCTTGTGGTAGGTAGTTAAATATTTCAGGTTCGCAAACAAAAAATCCGACATTGACCCAAGAATCATCGCCTGTGTGTTTTTCGGCAAAAGTTGTTATTTCATTTTTTTCATTTATTGATACAGCACCAAATCTCCCTGCAGGTTTAATTGCAGTCATTGTGACTTTTTTCCCTGATTTTTCGTGAGCTTTGAGTAGGTTTTTAATATTTATATCAGCAACCCCGTCACCATAAGTGAGCATAAAACGTTCGCTGCTGATGTAATTTTGTGCTTTTTTTAGACGGGCACCAGTTTGTGCTGTTTGTCCGGTGTATAAAATCGTGACTTTCCAAGGTTCGTGTCTTGTTTTATGGATTTCCACCGTGTTATTTCCCATATCGACAGTGATGTCAGAATATCGATTGTAATAATTTACGAAATACTCTTTTATAACATGAGATTTATATCCGGAAAGTATTACAAAATCATTGAAGCCATAGTATGAATATATTTTCATAATATGCCAAAGAATTGGTCTGCCACCGATTTCAACCATTGGCTTAGGTTTTAAGTCTGTTTCTTCAGATAATCTCGTTCCTAAACCACCTGCGAATATAACTACCTTCATAAAATTCCTCAAAATATCTGTCATTATTATACGTTTTTTCAAGGCATTGAGTCAAGAATAATAACAAATTTGATTACATTTATATAATAATGTTTCTTTTCTTTTTTATTAAGGATTTATATTCAAAATTCGAATAATTTTTTTTGATGAAGTTTAAAGCATTTGCAGGTTCGTACAAGGTAAATAAAATTACTTCTGGTTTTAATTCATTTATTTTATTAGGAGAAATTGCCGTGTAGCCTTTATATTCAGTATCTTCTGTGTATTTGAGGTCGCTGATTGCTACAATATTAAATTTTGACAGGTTGTATTTGTCGAATAATACATTGGCAATAGTTCCGGCACCATAAATAAGAACTTTTTTTCCATTATATTTTTTTGCAAGCGAATTGATGTATTTCTGTTCGTTTATGTACTCAAAATATTTTTTCCATTTATCTTCACCAAATTCTGTTATAAAATCTGTATTTGAAAATAAACATTTAAAATTGACAGATAAAAGAGCCAAATAAAACCTGATTTTTTGACTCAACGATAAATTACGCAATATCTTATAAATATTAACGGGGCTGTTTTGATAGTATTTTTTATTTAAAAGTATTTTTGTTTTAAACAAATCATAGAGCGATTTGTGTCCATGTCTTAATCCGTTGATGATTTCAATTTGTTTTTTTCTATCTCTTATCAGTTGTATTGATGATAAATACCCGACTGTCCAAAACATGTTTTGCCTATCGATAGGTATTTGTTCTTTTTCGTTACCTCTTATGTAGCTCAAGGGATGGAAGTTTGCAATTCCCATATTTACGACTTGATGCTTCGGATAATAAATTTTCACATTAGTATTTATACACTTTGCCATTATTGCTAAATGCGGAAACAGGTTCGAAATATTATCATAAGCATTAGTTATTACTGTCGTTGTTAAAAGAGATGTTTTGTAAATAGCTGCCGGAACAAAAGACGCTTTATAAAACAAATCAGCTATATTTTTAGTGCATTTTCGAGTGAGAATGACGTCATAATCATTTGCGATTGCGTTTTCAATTTCACCAAATCCTGTCCAATCAAAATCGTCATCATCGCACAAAACCCATATATATTTTTTTTCAGCAGATTCGTAAGCTCTTATTATGTTTGCATTTCCGCCGATATTCCTTTTATTAATAATATGTTTTAAATTTTTATATTTTGTTTTATATTTTTCGATGATATTCGAGGTTTCGTCAGTTGATGCATTATTTAAAATTGTAATTTGCAAATTTTTAATAGGAGAGCCTTCAGAAAAAATTTGTTCAAGCGTATTTTTTAGTTTTTCAGCTCGATTGTAAGTTATAACGAAAATATCTAAATCATTATTTAGCTGAGATGTCATTAATATGGGACTCCCTTAATTTCTATCAAATTGATTATATATACTCTCCATTTAGTTGGCAATTATGTTTCGGTGGCGATATGTAAAGTTATGTTAAACAAAATTTAAAAAATATATACAAAATAGTCAATTTTTATTTCAAAAATAACTTTATATAAGTACAGAGGACTTTAGAGATTACAAAAAATATTTATAGAAAAGGAGAAATTATGGCTAGAGTTTTAATTTCAATGCCGGAAAAATTTTTAGGAGAAATCGATCAAGTAGCAGATGGTGAAAATCGTTCTAGAAGCGAATTGATAAGAGAAGCATTAAGAACATATATTCATAGAAATAAAGTAAGAGAAAATACATTGGCAATGAAAAATGCTTCAATTTTAGAATCATTACTCGATTAGATTAACAGATATCAATTTTATAAAACGACTCAACTGAGTCGTTTTTTTTTTTGCTCGAAAATTATCCGCTAAAGTTAGTAATGGCAACTCTTTTTGAATAATTTCACAAAGCAGTAAAATATTTACAAAAGTTCATAAAATAAGATAAAAAAAGCAATATTTCGCACGGCATATACTTTATATATATATAAGAGAGATTTAAAACGAGAGATTCAGAGGACAGAGAGATATGACAATGAACGTTACTTATGATAATAATATTTTCAATACAAATGATACAAGAATGAGATTTAGAAATTCAGCTGATCCGATTTATGTAGCTTATGAATACGTTGATAGCCAACCAATTTCAAAATTAGCTCAATCATTTGTTAAAGAATCAGTTTTCGAATTTATGAACATAGTTTCAAAAGTAATTAAAGGCTAGAGCGGTAGAAATCGCACATAGTCTTTAAACAACAGGAAGGGCACTTTGGCGATATCGGTTTACAGATATTTTGTCCAAAAGTAACTAATAGGGTATTTAAATCTATCCAGTATTTATGGGGTAGATTTTTTTTTAGGTCAAATTCGGTTTCTTCAGGGTTTTTGGTCTTTACGAGCCCTACTCTGTTAGAAATCCTGTGAACGTGAACGTCAACGCAAATTGCCGGCTTATTAAAACCTTTAGCTAATACGAGATTTGCTGTTTTTCTGCCCACGCCCTTAAATTTGATGAGTTCTTCAATAGACTCAGGCACCTGAGAGTTCATTTCTTCATATAATATTTTTGACAAATCAACGATTTGTTTTGCTTTTGTTTTGTAAAAGCCGACGGGATATATGGCTTTAGCCAATATTTCGGTGTCAAGATTTGCGAAATCTTTTGGTGTTTTGCCAAGGGCGAGCATTCGCATAGTTGCAGGATAGGTGGTTTTATCATTGGTTCTTAGGGATAAAATGCATGCAATAAGAACAATATATGGGTCTTTAATATTTTCCATAAATTGCACAAAGTCAGTTTTTGGTAAATTTTCTTTTTTCAACAATTTAGAAATTTTATCGATATCTTTCATTTTATATCCCAATTCATTGTTTTCAAAAATAAAGGCTGCCCTTTTAGAAAAGGCAGCCTTTATTTTAAATATATTGACTATTCAACTTCAATAGCACTAACCGGACAAGCGTCAGCAGCTTCTTTAACGCAATCTTCGTTACCGGCAACAGCTGATTCATCAACAACAGCGATATCTTCTACTGAAAATACAGCGTCACAAATAGATTCGCAAGCACCACATGCTATGCATCCGTCTCCAACAGTTACTTTCATAATTTTCTCCTTTTAAATTAATTGTCTCTTTGTGAATTAAATTCGAGAGTATTATAACAAAAAAAATGTTTTTTTACTATACCCGTTAAAAAAGCCAATTTCTGATAGTATCGGCGACGTAAGTGAAAGAGTCTTTTACGCCTAGATTTTCAGGCTTAATATTTTTATGATAAACAAGTAAAGGCACTTGTTCTCTTGTGTGGTCAGTGCCAGGTACTGTAGGGTCACACCCATGGTCAGCTGTGATTATTAACAAATCCTCATCAGACATGTTTTCAATAAATTTGGGGATATATGTATCAATTTCTTCAATAGCTTTAGCATAGCCTTCAACATTATTTCTGTGCCCATATAGCATGTCAGTATCTACAAGGTTTGTGAAAATAAAATATTTGTCAGGAGAAGCTGTACAATCTGCAACTTTTAATTCATCAAGGTTCATTTCATTTTTTATTGCTTTTAATGTTAAGTTTAATCCTTCGGTGTTTGAGCCTGTATGTATGGCGTGAGTAATTCCGGAACCTACAAATATATCTTCAATTTTTCCAATACCAAAGACTCTGCCGTTGTTGTTCATTACTTCGTTGCACAATGTATCTTTAAAAGGAACAACAGAGTAGTCATGTCTTAATGCGGAAATTCTTGATGGTTTTCCGTCAATCATTTTGTATGGTCTTGCGATTACTCTTGAAACATTGTATCCGTCATCTAAGATTTTTCTAGCGATTTCGCAATATTCATAGAGTTTTTCGATAGGGATTAAATCTATGTCGACTGCTATTTGGAAAACGCTGTCAGCACTTGTGTAAACGATAGGATAAAGTGTTTTAGCATGTTCTTCATGCAAGTCTTCAATTATCTTTGTTCCAGAGGCAGCACAGTTACCCAAAATGCCTTTGCAGCCGGTTGCTTTAATGAATTTATCAATAAGACCATGGTCAAACCCGTGAGGATAAACCTGGAACGGTTCGTCTAAAATAAGCCCCATCATTTCCCAGTGACCTGTAGTTGTATCTTTGCCTTTTGATGTTTCTTTCATAATGCCGAATTGTGCAATATGATTTGGGTTATTTTTTACGCCTTTGACTTCGGTTATGTTTCCAAGACCCAATTTTTCGAAAGTAGGAGCATTTAATCCTCCTACACCTGCAGCCACATTGCGTAAGGTATTACAGGTTGATAAATCATTATACTCTGCGGCATCAGGCAAAGCTCCTGCTCCCATTGAGTCTACAACAACTACAATTGCTCTTTTCATAGTTCTCCATTCTAGTTTAATAAACACGATGCATTCACTTGGAAATTTATTATACCCCCAGTGAAAGCAAAAAAAAAGTCCCGTATTTAAACGAGACATTTTTGTTGATTTTCTCCCAACATAAATTTATTTTCCAAAACTCCTCAAATATACATATTCCAGAGCTCTAACTCTGAGAATTAAATTTAGATTTCTAAAATTTTCTCTTTCATATAAATTAACAGTCTATTTGTCTAGTAACCACTCTCTGTCGAAAGTTTAAGCCATCACCTCACTAACTAAATCCCTTTAATCTCGACTCGTAGGATTATACTATTATGAGGAACCATGCTTTACAAGAATATTAATATTAAATATTTTTTACAAATGACCATGCCCCCCAACCTGACTAACCAAATTTGTATTTACATTATTTAATGAAGAAGATTTAATGAATTTACGTAAAAATATGTGAAAAAAATGCTTGACTTTAAAAATACTACTGGGTTTATTTCAGATATAGCAACAAAAAATGGAGAATCAAAAGAAACTCCATTTTTGAATAAATTTTTAACTTATAGCAATAAGTTTATACGGCTCTTTGAACTTTACCTGCTTTTAGACAAGAAGTACAAACTTTAATTCTCTTAACAGTACCGTCCAAATTAACCTTAACAGATTGAATGTTAGGGAATTGTCTATGAACATTTTGTTTATGAGAAAATGATATCTTAGCTGCTTTTAAAGATTTTTTACCGCATACATCGCATTGAATTGACATTTTTATTTCCTTTCGCATGTTTTTATTCAGTAATGTGATGATAAGTCAAAGATAACATTTAATCAAGTCCGAAAAAATATAAAACTATGTATCGTTACAATTTAAAAACAATCCGGCTACTTGAATAGTAACTAATATGATTTTAATATATTATAAGTTGGGTGGGTAATATGGACGTAAAAAATAAAACTATAAGAGAACAACTTGAGGACAAAGAATTTGTGATACTGAGTGAATTTGCGGCAAAAAGCAGATTTACGAAGGGGCGAGTATCTCCTATTGAAAAATGTCCTTTGAGGACTGATTTTCAAAGAGATAGGGATAGAATTATTCATAGCAAGGCTTTCAGACGCTTGAAGCACAAAACCCAAGTCTTTTTCTCTCCTAATGACGACCATTACAGAACGAGATTGACGCATACTCTTGAAGTTTCTCAAATAGCCAGAACGATTGCCAAAGCTTTGGCGTTAAATGAAGATTTGACAGAAGCTATTGCTTTAGGGCATGACCTTGGGCATACGCCTTTTGGTCATAGCGGAGAAGCCATTTTAAACCAAACTATGAAAAATGGTTTCAAACACAACGAGCAAAGTGTCAGGGTTGCGACTTATATCGAAAACCTGAACCTTACTGCCGAAACCTTGAATGGAATATTGAACCACTCTTATGCAGGTTGTGAAACTCCTTACACCTTAGAGGGGCAAGCTGTTAAATTCTCTGACAAAATTGCTTATATTCACCATGATATTCAAGACTCAATGAGGGCCGGGATTATAAGAGAAGCAGATTTGCCTTCTGATTGCATTAAATATTTTAATAATAATCAAAAAAAACATTCAAGTGTCGTTGCTAAAATGGTTATGGATATTGTTGAAAACAGTCAGGGGCAAAATATCTTAAAAATGTCAGATGAATGTGATTTCTATTACAAACGTTTAAGAACTTGGATGTTTGAAAATGTTTACACAAATTCTATCGCTAAAGCTGAAGAAGGCAAAGCTAAAAATTTGGTAAAAGAATTGTTTATTTATTATACCAATGCTCTTGAAGACAAGTTTGGTTCCTCAAATAATGACGCAATTGAGCAAACAGCAACCGACTACATTTCAGGCATGACAGATGGCTATGCTGTTATGAAGTTCAAACACATATTTATGCCCGAGCCTATGATTGTTGTTCCTCAAGACAATTTTTTGTTGACATTAGCACAAATTAACGGATTAAATTAAAATGCCCGAAATAACTTATATGGAAGCAGTTGAAGAAATTAAAAGTCGCCTTGATATTCTTGAGGTGGTGCAATCCTATGTCATTTTGAAAAAATCGGGTGCTAATTATTGGGGATGCTGCCCGTTTCACAAAGAAAAAACACCTTCTTTTTCCGTAAATCCTCAAAAAGGTATATATAAGTGCTTTGGGTGTGGTGAAGGTGGAGATGCTATCAGCTTTTTGATGAAGATTAATAATCAATCTTTTAATGACGTTATAAAGGATTTAGCTGATAAATTCGGGATAGAGTTGCCAAAATCTTACTCAGGTGACAAACAATCTTCTGAAACAAAAACTACGATTAAAGATGTTATGGCAAAAACTGCCGATTATTATGTTAAAAATTTGTTAGAAACCGCAGAAGCTAAACACGCACTGGAGTACCTTGCAAAAAGAGGCATTACCGAAGATATTATTAAGGAATACAAAATAGGCTATTCTTTTAAAGGCTTTGACTCTTTGCAAACTCACTTCGGCTCAAATGTTGAAAAAAGTGTCCTTGAATCAGCAGGTTTGATAATCAAAAGAGAACAAAACAAAGGCTATGTCGACCGTTTTAGAAACAGGATAATGATTCCAATTATTAATGAAACCGGCGAAGTCGTAGCTTTTGGGGCTAGAGCGACAGAAGACGGGCAAAATCCAAAATATTTAAACTCTCCAGATACCCTTTTGTACAACAAAAGCCGTATTATGTATGGCATTTATCAAGCAAAAGAAATGATAAAACAAGAAGATTTCGTACTGATTATGGAAGGTTATTTTGATGTCATTTCAGCTCAGGCGGCAGGGCTCAAAAACTGTCTGGCAGCGTGCGGAACATCCTTAACTCAAGAACATATAAAACTTATTTCAAAATATACAAATTCAAGAAAAATCTATTTAGCTTTTGATACCGATTTAGCTGGTCAAAAAGCAACAGGCAGAGGTGCTGAAATAATAAAAGAGGCTCTTTCGGGGTTAGGAAACATTAAACAATTTGATGAAAATTATACCTCTATTAACAATGACAAATATGCTTGCGAAATAAGGGTTGTTTCGCCCCCGCAAGGAAAAGACCCGGATGAGTATATAAGAGATTGCGGAATTGAAGCATACTTGTCCCACATAAAAGAAGCTCCTTTGCTTCTTGATTTTCAGTTGAATCAAATACTAAAAGAAAAAACTCCTGATACAACTCCTATGGAAAAAGTTAAAATTGTTAAAAAAATCATCCCGTTACTTGAGGAAATCAACAACAATATCGTTCAAAATGAATATATAAAGTTTGTTGCGTCAAAGCTTGAGATTGGGGATGACGCTTTAACTAAGGAGATTAGAAAAGTTACCGGCTTGAAATCGTTGCCGTTTCAAGCAAAAAAACAAATTGTAACAAAAAGTTCAAATATTTCGGAAAAAGGGCAAAAAAATTTATTGAGCCTCTATTTAATAGAGGAAAGTCATTTAGACTTTAAGACTCTTTCAAGTATAACCAAAAACGTAGAATTTGATAATGAAAATTTAAATAATCTTCGCAATACAATTGACAAATTAATATGTCAGGTAAATAATGTAGGGGAATTAATCGACGCCCTGTATATTGAATTTGCCGAGGATGATAAATTAAAAGAAATTATAACGGATTTAGTATATTTGTCAGACAGCTTTAAAGATTTATCCGAGAAGGACTTTAAGGCAGTTATTTACGAAAACATTCAAAAGATTGAGCAATTCCATTCTAATCAGGAGAAGAAAAAACTCAGACAAAAGTACAAACAAGCAAATGACGATGAATTGGAATCAATGCAATATCAGCTTGAATTGCGAGAAAAAATCAAAAACAAACTAAAGACTGGAGAATAACTTAATGAGCAGAAAACGAATTTCAGAAATTTCAGTAGTCGGAGTAATGGATGAAGATGAATTGAATGAAAATAATTCTGGAAGCCAAGATGTGGTATTAATGAATACAACAGAACCCATTAATACAGATAATATAGATGCTATGATTAGCAGTCAACGCTCAAAAATTATTGAATCAATGGAACACGAAGATATGTTTACAGCTGATCCGATAGCAGAAGAAGTTGATACAACTGTCCAAAATGATATGTTAGTCCCAAGAGGGGTTTCTATAGATGACCCCGTTAGAATGTATTTAAGAGAAATCGGTAGAATTAAATTATTAACCGCTGATCAAGAAATTGATTTAGCTCGTAAAATTGTTGCTGGCGGTAATACAGGTGCTATTGCTAAAAGAAAATTAGTTCAAGCTAATTTACGTTTGGTTGTTAGTATCGCTAAAAAATATGTAGGCAGAGGCATGTTGTTCTTAGACCTTATTCAAGAAGGTAATTTGGGCTTGATTAGAGCTGCTGAAAAATTTGACCACGAAAGAGGTTACAAATTCTCAACTTATGCTACTTGGTGGATTAGACAAGCTATTACAAGAGCTATCGCTGACCAAGCAAGAACAATCAGAATACCTGTTCACATGGTTGAAACTATTAATAAATTGAAAAAAGTTACAAGAAAATTAGCTCAGGAACTTTCAAGAAAACCGACTGAAGAAGAACTTGCTACCGAAATGAATATTTCAATCAGTAAATTAAGAGAAATTATCAAAGTTGCTCAAGAACCTTTGTCATTAGAAACTCCAATCGGTAAGGAAGAAGATTCAAGACTTGGTGATTTTATTGAAGATAAAGATGCTGACGCTCCTGTTAAAACAGTTGCTCAAGAACTTTTAAGAGAAGATTTAGCTGAAGTATTAAGCGGTTTATCTCCTCGTGAAAGAGATGTTCTCCGTTTAAGATTTGGTATGGATGACGGTAGACAAAGAACTCTTGAAGAAGTCGGACAATTGTTTGGTGTAACCAGAGAACGTATCAGACAAATCGAAGCAAAAGCTTTAAGAAAATTGAGACATCCAAACAGAAGTAAAAGACTTAAAGAATATATTGAAGTATAACAAACTAAAAAATCCTCAACAAAAGTTGAGGATTTTTTATGAGTTTACAAGAATAGAGAAAGAGAGATTTTTGTTATGCTGAAAGGCTCAAACCGCTACCTTTTAGCTGGTTGTAGTAGCTCAAAACTTTTTGAGAATAGCCGGTGCTTGTTTTACTGGAGGCTTTTGCCCCATAAATCCCCATGTTGTATCCCATTAATGCTTTTGATTCGTTTCCGCCAAAAGCGTCAAGGCAAGATTTGAGGTATTGGCACCCTTGTTTAATATTGTTTTCAGGGTCATATAAATCGCCCTTAAAGTATTTTGCGTTTAATTGCATCAATCCGCAACAATTTGCACTGGAAGTTGCTTTTGAATTAAAGCTGGATTCTGTTCTCATAACTGCTTTAACCAAGTTCGGGTCAACTCCGTATTCATTAGCGTATTTTAAAATTAAAGAATCATATTGATTAGAAAAGCCGTTTGCGTTTCCAACGCTGGAGTAGTTACCGCCTGATGCTCCGGTTCCTGATGTAGAGTTTCCACTCGTATTAGTTCCTGAAGTTCCGCCTGCTGATAAATTTATATCGTCCCAAAATGAATCAAACATTTTGCCCCAAGAGGAAACCATGCTTCCTCCACTAGAGCTAGAGGAGCTTGAAGATTTTGATGCTTCAAATACAGAATCATCAAGATTATATGTTTTGCCGTCAATTGAACAAGTACTACCTGAAATGGTCTTCACTGCACCATTGTAGGAGGTTAATTCAGCACCTTCAAGTTTGCTGTCGCCATTTTTGTCACAAGCTTTTGCTATACTTGCCTTTTGTCCAGTTAAAGAACTAATGTCCATTTAAATCTCTCCGTGTTTTAATTTCTCTCTATGTATATATAAAGTATATCAAGCAAGAAAAATTGACTTTTTAGAATGCTAATGTAAAAAAATGTTGCGAATATAACAAAATTGTTAAAACCAAATAATAATGTTTAAATAATATAAAAGGAGAAAAATATGGATAAGGTTATATTGTTGTCAGGTAGCCCAAGACAAGGTTCAAACTGCGAAATTGCACTTAATGAGTGTAAAAAAGTTATAGAGAGCGAAGGGCTAGAGGCAAAAATTTTAACATTAAAAGGAAAGAATATTCGTTCTTGCGTTGCTTGCGGAATGTGTAGTGAGCTAAAAAGATGTGTTTATAATGATGACGGAATTAATGATATAATTGCAGAGCTTCGAGAGGCTAAAGGGCTTATTATTGCTGCTCCCGTCTATTTTGGAACAGCAAGGGGGGATATGATGTCAGCTCTACAAAGAATAGGTTATGTATCTAGGCATACGGACAATTTTCTCTCTTGGAAAGTCGGTGGACCTATTGTTATAGGAAGACGTGGCGGACACACTGCTACTTACCAAGAAATGCTCATGTTCTATTTTATTAATGAGATGGTGGTTCCGGGGGCTAATTATTGGAATATTTTGTTTGCCGGACCTCAAGGCTCTGTCGTAAAAGATGAAGAGGGAATTAATACCATTAAAATATTTAGTTCTAATGTATCAAAACTTATAAAAAAACTTTAGGGAGTGTAATTATACGTAGTTTTTAGTATAATAAAGCCAAGAGTTTTTAAGGATAAAAAAATGGACGAGAAATTAAAATACAAAAGGATTTTGTTAAAAATCAGCGGAGAAGCTCTTTTGGGTGAGCAAGAATTTGGTATAGACCAAAAGCCTGTTGAAATGATTGCAAAAGAGATTAAGACAGCTCACGATACCGGTGCTCAAATCGCTGTTGTAGTGGGTGGCGGAAATATATTCAGAGGAATGAAAAACAGTGCAAAACTAGGCATGGACCAAGCTTCAGGGGATTATGTCGGTATGCTTGCTACTGTTATGAACGCTATTGCTTTACAAAGTGCTTTGCGAAAACTTGAGGTGTCTTGTAGGGTTCAATCTGCAATTGATATTACTAAAATCGCTGAGCCTTACATTAGGTTTAAAGCTATACGACATCTTGAAAAAGGTAGAGTCGTTATTTTTGCAGCAGGAACCGGAAACCCATTCTTTACAACGGATACGGCAGCTGCTTTAAGAGCATCAGAAATTGATGCGGAAATTATGTTAATGGCGAAAAACGGTGTTGATGGCGTCTATTCTGATGACCCGAGAATCAATCCAAAAGCTAAAAAATATGATTATATAAGTTATGATGATATAATAATCAAAGGTCTGAAAGTTATGGATACGGCATCTTGTGCTTTGTGTAAACAAAATGCTATTCCAATTAATGTCTTTGATTTTGCTGCTAAGGGCAGTATTATGCAAATACTTCATGGTGAAAAAATAGGAACATTTGTAGGAGGATAAAATGTCAGTAGAAGAATTATTTTTATTTGGTCAGGAAAAAATGGAAAAATCCATTAACCAATTAAAAAAAGAGTTAGCAGGTATTAGAACCGGTAGAGCAAACCCTATGATTTTGGACAAAGTTGTCGTTGATTACTATGGTGTTCCGACTCAACTAAGACAAATGTCGCAAGTGTCTGTTCAAGAGGGTACAACTTTGGTTATATCTCCTTTTGATAAGTCAATTATGAAAGATATTGAAAAGGCTCTTATTAAAGCTGAATTGGGCATCACTCCAAATAGTGACGGCTCTGTTTTAAGACTCGTATTCCCTCCTTTGACGGCAGATAGAAGAAAAGAACTTTCAAAAGATGTTAAAAAAATCGGTGAAGAGTCTAAAGTCGCTGTTCGTAATGTTAGACGTGATATGACGGATGATCTTAAAAAAGCTGAAAAAGAAGAAAATCTTCCCGAAGATGCTGTTAAAGATAACCAAGAAAAAATCCAAAAATTAACTGATAAATTCATTAAAAATATTGAAGATTTAGTGTTAGAAAAAGAAAAAGAGGTCTTGACAGTATAGTGAATATTCTAAAGTCATTCCAAGGTGCAAAATTAAGGGTGTTAACAGGTACAATTGTCGGCGGTTTGATGCTTTTTTGCGTTGTAAGAGGCGGAATTGCTCTCTTGCTTTTGACTTTGGTTTTTGTCTGTCTTGGCTCTAAAGAGTATGTTGATATTTTGAAAAAAAAGGGCTTCTTGCCCTTTTTTAAAGTCATTGTTACAACGGGCGTTTTGCTTACTTTTTTAACGAGTATAGGCTACTACAAGCTTGTACCGTTGGTTTTAGCAGGTGGCGTTATTGCTTCATTTCTTGCAGTTTTGTTTAGAGGCAGACAGCCTTATATCGCAAATGTCGCAACTACTATGTTGGGATTCGCTTTTGCGTGGCTTCCCAGCTATATTATTCTCATAAGACAATTCAATTCTGACGGTCATGATTTCTTTACTTGGAATTTTAATTCAGGCATGTATTATCTTATATTCATGTTTTTTGTGATTTTGATGACTGATATCGGAGCGTATTTTTTCGGGACAAGATTTGGTAAAACAAAATTAGCAGAGGTTATCAGCCCAAAAAAAACAGTCGAAGGCTCTGTAGCTGGTTCGATTTGTGCAATAATTGTTGCTCTTATAATGGGGCATTTCATTGGGTTAACTTGGATTCAGTCTTTCGTTGCAGGTTTGTTAATAACAATATTTGCTCAGCTGGGTGATTTATCAGAGTCTTTGATAAAGCGTGACGCAGGTGTTAAAGATTCAGGTGATTCTATCCCCGGGCATGGCGGGTTCTTAGATAGAGCAGATAGCTATATTTTTAGTGCTCCTGTTGCTTATTACTATTTTAATTATTTTGTTGTAAACCAATATTCTCTAATGGATATTTTTGACTTAATAAAGAAGGTATTGAATGCTAACGGTTTCTAGAGAAAATGAGTTAAAACAATTTCTTTTTAATATAAATTTTAAAACTACTAATTATGAACTTGTTGATGTTGCATTGACTCATAGCTCGTTTCATTTCGAAAATAATATCGAAAACGGGCAAGACTATGAAAGACTTGAGTTTTTGGGTGATGCTGTTCTTAAACTAATTGTTAGTAAAATTCTTTTTGAAAAATATCCTGATTATAAAGAAGGGCAAATGACTAAAATCAGAGGGATAATTATCAGTGATGACTATCTCTCAAAGCTTGCGAATAAGATTAATTTGAATAAATACTTAAATTTAGGTATTCATGAAGAAAAATCAGGAGGAAGAACTCGCTCTTCTATCTTGGCATGTGCTTTTGAGGCACTTTTGGGAGCTTTGTATCAAGATGGACAATTAGATAATATTTATGCGTTTTTATACTCTTTGTACGAACCTCATATTCAAGAAATTGACGATAATATGTGCATTTATAATGCAAAAGCACTTTTACAAGAATATACCCAAGGCAAAAACAAGGATTTACCGGAATATAAAATTGAAAATGAAGTAGGTAAAGACCATAATAAAACCTATGAGGTTGCAGTTTATTATCAAAATAAAGAAATTGGTAGAGGTAAAGGAAAATCCAAAAAAGAGGCAGAAAAACAAGCTGCATTAGATGCAAGTGAAAATCTCGGACTTATCAAGGAGGGAAAATGTCAGTAATAATAGCTCCTTCAATCTTATCAGGCGATTTTGCAAATTTGGAAAATGATATCAAAATGCTCGAAAAATCCGGTGCTGATTGGGTTCATGTAGATGTCATGGATGGACATTTTGTTCCTAACTTGACAATTGGTGCCCCCGTTGTCAAAGCGTTGAGAAAAGTAACCGATATGGTGCTTGATGTTCATTTGATGATTGATAATCCTGAAAAATACATAGATGATTTTGTCGGTGCAGGCTCTGATTACATTACTATTCACTACGAGGCCGTTGGTGAAAATACCCTTGATTTGTTGAAGAAAATCAAAGAAAAAGGTGTAAAAGCAGGACTTTCTATTAAGCCTAAAACACCGGTTAGTGAAATAAAAGACTTTTTAAATGTAGCCGATTTGGTTTTGGTTATGACTGTTGAACCTGGGTTTGGCGGTCAATCGTTTATGTTTGATTGTGCAAAAAAAATTAAGCAGATTAGAGATAATTCTAATAACAAATTGATAATAGAAGTTGATGGCGGTATTAATGCCGAAACTGGGAAAATTTGTCGTGATTTCGGTGCAAATGCACTCGTAGCAGGTAGTTATATATATAAAGCGAGTGATAAAACTGCGGCAATAAATTCATTGAGGTAACTATGATTAAATCACAAGGAATAGTTGAGCAGCATCTCCATGGTGCTTTTGGTGTTGATTTCAGCAGAGCTGAGGTTGATGAGCTTTTGTTTTTATCTGAAAGGTTGCTTGAAATTGGCGTTGTGGCATATTTCCCTACCTTGGTTACAGATTCTGTTGAGAATTTAAAAAAACAGATTTCAGTTATCAAAAAAGCAAAAAACAAGCAAGATGATAAGATGGCTCAAATTATCGGTGTGCATTTAGAGGGTCCTTTTTTAAATCCCGAAAAAAAAGGTATCCATGACAAATCATTGATTATTCCGCCTACAGTTGCGACTTTTAAAGCTTTTGAAGATGAAATTATAAAAATAATTACGTTAGCTCCTGAGTTTGATGAGAATTTCGAACTTATTAAGTATCTTAAAAATTTAAATATAAAAGTTTCTGCCGGTCACTGCCTAGGTAGCGATTTGTCTTGTGTTAATCAGGTTACTCATTTATTCAATGCAATGGGAACGATTACTCATAAGGAAAAATCAACGACAACAAGTGCTCTAATCAATGATGATATCTATGCAGAAATAATTGCCGACAGCGTTCATGTTAATGATGATGTTTTGAAATTGGTATTTAAAACAAAACCTTTGAACAAGATTTTGTTGATAAGTGATGCGTTGCCAATTGCTCATAGTGACAAATCAGAAATGATGTTTTGTAACCAGCCTGTTTATTATAAAAATGGTAAAGCGACAGGCAAGGACGGCACTTTGGCAGGTAGTGCCATGTTGCTTGTCGATATTGTGAAAAATGTTATATCTAAAAAACTTTTAAGTCCGAATGACGCTATTCAAACTGTATCGTCAAATCAATTCTTATATCACAATATTCCACCTAAATTTGAAGTTAGATTTGATGAAATCGGTAATGTTTTAGAAATTATGCCTTTTTAATATAAACATTAAGAGCAACATTTTTATAAGATGAAAGTTCGTTTTTCAAATTGTAATTTTCTTTATTGAGTTCATTCATTTTATATCTTAAAGTTTCGTTTTCGGTTTTGCAACGAATGAGCTCTAAAACCACATCATCCATTCCGTCAAGTTTTTCGTCCATAATAGATGAAACTTTTTCAGTGATTGCAGTTTCTATATTTTTTAATGAGGATATTAGTTTTGTCATAGATGCGTCATCAATTTTGTTTGTTGCAACGACCTGAGTTTTTCTTTCAGCTCTCATCATAGCTAATTTTGATTGCAAATTTTTAGTTTTTTCAATAGCATCTTTCATCATGTTGAAATCGTCCTTCGTAAAGTAGGTAAGCCCTCTTGAGTCACGTTTAGGTTTAACCGAAGCTTTTTTGCACAGTTCTTGAATAGCGGAATTGTCTATACCCAAGGCATCTCTAACAGTTTTTGGACTAACAGAATCACTAAAATTAATATTATCAGCTTCCAAGATTATATCCCTCTCTACCTACCTCTCTCCTATTATAGAAAAAATCATCAAATAATAGAACAAAATGCTAATTTATCTTTACAATAAATTAGCATTTATGTATATATTGAATTAATCAGCCAATAAAAACAAGCGATAAAGGCATAATAGACTAACTGCTCATAAGTTCAATAGCTTGTTGTAAGAGCTGTTTATTTGTTTGTATTAATTTATTAGCTACGTCCATTTGCATTTTTGCTTGTTGATAGTACGAAAGATTTGTTTTGAAGTCGACATTTGACATTTCAACAAGTCCACCTCTAACTTCGCCTCTACCTACGACAGGTTTCCCTGATTCTTCGGTTTCAATGAATTGTCCTGATTTTACTTCGAAAAGCCCTTGCGGATTATGAAAATTTGTAACGGCAACTTTGTATAAAGGGGTCATTATTTTACCACTGTCAGCTTTTCCGTACAAAATACCATCGCCTTTAAATTCAAATTCATCATATTTCCCGAGATATTTTCCGTTGTTAGGGTCAATCCAAAGTTTGATGTTGGTTGTTGGTATTGAAACAGAGCCTCCGTTCAAAGCTGTTTCTTCGTACATATTTGCATCTACGGGTTTTGTGCCCTGCATTATTTCGCCCTTGTCGTTAAGAATATAGCCTTGAACTGCTTGTCCGTCTGTTGTTCTATACACTCCCTCTCCATCGAATTTGAATTCACCTAAGCGAGTATATGATATTTTCCCCTTATCATTTCTGATATTAAAGAATCCGGTTCCTTCAAGGTAGATGTTTTCGTTAGATGTACCGGGGGTTGATTTACCTTGACTTACGTTTCTTAAATAACCATTGCTGATGGAGCCTGTTAGAAATGTTTTAAATGAATGTTGGCTTTCTCTGTAGCCGGGGGTATATATGTTAAACAAGTTTTCATTTAACGCATCAATCCAGTGCCCTGTTGCTTTTTGGGCATTTAATGCTGTAATAAAAGAATCATTTATCACAATTATTCTCCTTGTTTATTTTCATTGTCTTTTTTGTTTTGGCGTGAGTTTTTGTGTTGACTGTAAGATAGATTGCCGTAGGCAAGATTTTGTTCATCAAAGCGTTGTTTTAAAAATCCGATATTGTCCCGCAAATATTGTTCTACAGCTTTGTCGCCAGGGATAAAATTAGCAGATAATTTGCCTTCTTTATCTATTTTCATAATGACAGAAACATTATTGTCAAAGTCAATTCTTACAGGTTTTTGTGTGTTATAGGAGTCTTCCAACATACTCATTAGGGCTTTTGATACAGTGGAGGTCTTTACTATTGAACTTGCTGCGGTGTCGGTCATGTTTACCAGAGTCGCATTAACGTCACCTTGAACATTCAGTGCAAATTGACCGTCATGAACCATGTCAATGAAGAATTTTGCGTCATCTTTGTCCATATTAACCGTGTCATAATTAAAATCGGTTTTTATATCAGATAGAACACTCATTAAATCATCTTTTAAAGAAGCAGATGCTAAAATGTCATCATTTGCGATTGATTGAGAACGATTTACGATATCTTTAAAGCTCAAATCGCAGGGTGAAATACATTCTTCATCTACTTTTGTATTTTCTTTTTTAGTTAGCTCCAGAGTATCTTTTTGTGCTGAACTAATTTTCATCAGAGGAGTCTCCTTTTTTTATCAATTCGTCGAGTTCTTCGTCTTCTTTTTGTTCTTTTGTTCTCGCAAAATATTTTTGAACAGCTACTTCAGATAGCCTTTTTAATTCTGCTGCTTTTTCTTCTGCTTTATAAGCTTCGTGCATATTTTCTTTGTGTTTTTCAAGTACTTTGACTTCTTTTTCACATTCTACGAGCTTGTCTTTTTCAACTTGTAGAGCGTCAAGTGCCTTTTGTTTTTCAAGTTCCAAATCTTCGCCGACTTCATATAAGTGTTTTATGAAATTGTCATATGCTTCATACATCATCGGGTCAGCTTTTCGCATGTTATCTTTAGAGGCAGCTATTTCTCGGTTGTTTTTTTCGATTAGAGCTTCCACTCTATACACCTCTTGCTGTGCTTTGATTACAGCTTGGAGTTGTGCTTCTTTTTTCTTTATACGAAAGTCCAAGACTTTTTGTAATCTGTAACGAAAAGGCATACTCAAAAATTACTCATACGAATACATAATTATTATGAGAGAAATAACAGGGTCTAAACACATCCGTTTGAATGATGTTTAGCATTGTTTTAATGTTTTTTTCGAAAAAGTCAAAATATACATCAAGATTGCTTAACAACTGGACGCAAGTTTATATTGGAGTATAATTGTAGTTGACATAGTTGTGTCATGTAACGAGGATGAATAGGGAATATAATGGGAAATAATAAAAATATAGATTTTAATTGCGACGTAGCTCAAGGATTTGGCGTGTATCAAGATGGTTCAGAGTTTGAACTTTTGGACTATGTGAGCAGCGTAAACGTTTCTTGCGGTTTTCACGCAGGCGATCCTGTAACTATTAAAAATACTCTTTTGAAGTGTAAAGATAAACATTTGGCTTTAGGGGCACATATCGGTTTTTGTGATATCCAAGGCTTCGGTTATAGACCTATGGACTTGAACTCTGATGAAATTGAGGCACTTGTTATTTATCAATTAGGGGCTTTGGCGTCTTTTGCAAAGTCTTACAGTCTTGAAATTGAACACGTTAGACCTCATGGTGCTATGTATAAAATGGCGGCTGAAAACTTTGAGTTTTCTTTGGCAATAGCTAATGCGATAAAAAAATTCGACAAATGGTTGACATACTACGGGTTTGCAAATGAAAATCTTGATAAAGTTGCTGCTGAAACTGATATAATCGTTGCAAGAGAAGTGTTTGCGGATAAATATTATAACCAAGACGGAGAAATAAACTGGGAACAAAAAGATTTTACTACGCCTGAAATTACTATGAACAGGATAAGAACTCTTAATCATTCCGGACAAATGAAAGTCACAGGAGGTGCCTTTGTTCCTATGAATTGTGATACAATTCACTTCGGATACAAAAATCCTACCATTATTGAAACGATTAAAAAGGCTAATGAAATCATTACGCCGACCCCTTGTAATTACAACAAAGTAGTTTCTTCAGGTTGGCTATAGACATTTAAAAACAGGAGATTGAGATTTGAAATTATTAAAAAATATTATAAAAATGCCAAAAGATGTAGGTTGGCTGCTTCCGGGACTGGAAATTAAACGTTGGTTCTTGATTATTATTATCGGTACTGTTCTTTCTGCCATCGGGCTTTGTATCATTTTAAACATGCGACCTATTTATTTTCTAATTAATTTGGTATTAAAAATTGCTCAAACTATTCCTTCAGAAATAATCGGGGCAGTTTTTATATTGATTGGTGCATTGATTTTTCTTAAAGGCTGGCAAAAAACAAATTATTCTATTTTAGATGTTAATAACGAAAGAAATAGACATGCTCTTTTGGAAGATTTGTATAGAAGAAGAAAATTAAACAGAGGTCCTAAAGTAGTTGCTATTGGTGGCGGTACAGGGCTTTCTACAATGCTTAAAGGCATTAAAAAAATTACAAATAATATCACCGCAATTGTCACGGTGGGTGATGACGGCGGAAGTTCAGGCAGATTGCGTCAACAAATGGGGATTTTGCCCCCCGGCGACATAAGAAACTGTATCGCAGCTCTTGCAGATGATGATGATTTGACTACCAAGTTATTTCAATATCGTTTTAAAACAGGCGAGGGGCTTGAAGGTCACAGCTTCGGTAATCTTTTCCTTACTGCTATGTGTGCGATTATAGGAGATATGTTTAGAGCTATTATCGAATCATCAAAGGTTCTATCAATCAGAGGGCGGGTTCTTCCTTCAACTTTAGATGATATGAAACTTGTTGCCTTGATGGAAGATGGCACGATTATCAAAGGTGAATCTACTATTCCTGAATCAGGCAAAAAAATAAAAAAAATGTACACGGACCCTCAATTCTGTAAGCCGCTGGAAGATGTTATTGTGGCAATTCAAGATGCTGATTTGATAATTTTAGGACCCGGAAGCTTATATACAAGTATTATTCCTAATCTTTTAATTAGGGAAATATCTGAGGCGGTAGAGAAAGCTAAGGCTAAAAAAATATATGTTTGTAATATTATGACTCAACCCGGTGAAACCGATGACTTTACAGTAAGCGACCATATAAAAACTATTTTGGCTCATGCAAACAACAGAAAAATCATTGACACCGTTTTGGTCAATGATTATTTACCCGATGAAATAGTGGAAGAGTACAAAAAGTATAATTCTCACCCTGTCAAAGTTGATAGAGTAACAATAAAAAAAATGGGTATCGGAATTGTTCGCAAAAGATTAATTGCTGAGAACAAAAAAAATGTCGTAAGACACAGCCCAAGCCGTTTAGCAAGAGCGATTTATTATTGGTACAGAAAACAAGAAAAAGTGGAAGAATAAAATGTCAGTTGCAGAAAAAATTAAACCGATTACTGTTAAAACTTTATTGAAAAAGAAAAAAAACGGTCAAAAAATTACAATGTTGACCTCTTATGATTACTCAACTGCGAAATATGTTGATGAAGCAGGCGTTGACACTATATTAGTCGGAGATTCTGTTGGAATGACTACTCTCGGTTACGAAACAACCCTAAATGTCACAATGGATGATATGAAAATCTTTACAGGTGCTGTTTCGAGAGGTGCTAAAACAGCTTTGGTTATTGCTGATATGCCTTTTATGAGCTATCACGTTTCTAAAGAAGAAGCTGTAAAAAATGCAGGTGAATTGATTAGGGCAGGTGCACAAGCTGTAAAGCTTGAAGGTGCTTCTGATTATATACTTGATATTGTTAAACATATGACTGATTGTGGAATAGCAGTTGTAGGGCATATCGGTTTTACACCGCAATATATCAACTCTCTCGGAGGATATATCGTTCAAGGTAAATCTTATGAAAATTCAGTCAGACTCGCAGAAGAAGCTATTAAACTTCAAAAGGCAGGTGTTTTTGCTGTTGTTTTAGAAATGGTTCCCGAAGAAACCGCTACTTATATTACAAAAGAATTACAAATTCCGACAATAGGTATAGGTGCAGGTCGATTTACTGACGGACAAGTACTCGTTATAGATGATTTAATCGGTAAATATTCTGACTTTACACCAAAGTTTGTAAAAAAATATGCCGATATAAAAAGTATCATAATCGATTCAGCAAAATCATATGTAAAAGACATAAACGAAAACAAATTCCCTAATCAAGAACACGTTTTCAACTTAAAACCCGAGGAGAAATCAAAAGTTGATAACTATTTTAACAAATAACATACAAGAATTGAAAAATTATATATTAGAATGGAAAAAACAAGGTCTTAAAATAGGTCTTGTTCCTACAATGGGAGCGTTACACGCAGGGCATCAATCTTTGATAAAAAAAGCTGTTGAAATGTGTGATAAAGTCATAGTGAGCGTTTTTGTAAATCCTATTCAATTTGGACCAAAAGAAGATTATGATAAATATCCAAGAACTATAGATTCAGATTTAGCTTTGTGTGAAAAAAATGGAGCGGCAGTTGTCTTTGCTCCTACACCCGCTGAAATGTATGGGATAGATTTGACAGAGTCAAAAACAATGTCTACAAATGTTCAAACCTTTGTTTGCCCTCCTTATGATTTGGTGGATAAGCTTTGTGGTAGAAGCAGACCCGTGCATTTTGACGGTGTTGCTACTGTGGTTCTTAAATTGTTTAATATTTCTCAAGCTGATTGTGCGTTTTTTGGACAAAAAGATGCTCAACAGCTTATAATATTAAAAAGAATGGTTAAAGATTTGAATATTCCAATTGAGATTGTTCCTTGTCCAATTGTTCGAGAAGATGATGGAATGGCATTGAGCTCTCGCAATAAATATCTTTCTCCTGAAGCTCGTAAAAAAGCGGTTTCAATCAGCAAGAGCTTAACCTATATAAAAAGTTTATTTGAAAAAGGCACTACGGATACAAAAATTCTTTTTGATTCAGCAATCAGTGTCCTTGATAAAACTATAGAACTTGAATATTTAGAGTTTGTAGATACTAAATATCTTGAACCTCAAGATATTATACAAAAAGAAACACTCGTTGCTATAGCAGCAAAAATCGATAACGTAAGGCTAATTGATAATATTTTACTAGGATAAACAACCTGACGATGGTTAATACAATGTACGAAAAAAACGGTGCATCTTCATTTTTAAACTTAATCAAAAATTTGATTAAGTTCGTTCAAGTATTTTGTATGTTCTATGCGTTCTTTTCTATTGTATATTGGCTTTTATATACTTCTAAAGTTGAAGGAGTAGAAAATTTCTTTTGGCTTTTTAAGCCGAGTTGGGATTTTGTGGGTTTGTTTTATACCTATAAGCCGACTATTAGTGACGAACTTGTTGATTTTACAGGTGTTATCAGTGCTATTATTTTTATAATATTAGCAAATTCTGTAAAATTTTTGTATGAATTTTTGGCGGATATCGAAACAAAGATTGAAACTTGGTCAAGAAAAAAACCTTCGACAACAGATAAAATTTTAAGCAAAAAAAATACATCTTCTCAAATAAGAGCAAACACAAAAAAAACACTACTAAAAGAGCCTTCAAATTTCTTATTTTTGCTTGATGTGAAAATAACAAATCTTTCTAATTTTATCCAAGAAGAAAAAATGACACCTGAGGAAATTGAAAAAATGAAAAACAAATTTCATCAGGCATTGTTGAATAATATAAATCAAAATCAGATAAAACAAAAAGGCTTGTATAAGAAAAAGTTATATCTGATTTACAAGGATTTCAGTAATGTGGACAATTTTATATTTTATACACGGGAAACCTTGAATTCATTATCTAAAGAGTTTTTAAAACCAACATTGAGAATTGATTTTTTGGTAGCATTGGGTAGTTTGGCTCCATCTGATGATTTAACGAAAGAAATTAGCGTGCTGGACACTATTATTTGTTTGAATTTGCAAAACGAATTTATTGCGACTTCTGCTTTTAAAAATATTTATTTTAATCAAGAAAAAAAACATTATAAATTGGTAACAAAAGGTGTTTATAATTTATCTAAAAACCTTCATGTTACCAATAATCAAGAAATATATTCGTTAAGAGAAAATTAACCTTGTGTTGTAAATGGTATTTGCTGTTGAGCCAAAGCTTCTTGTTGAGCGGCTTGAGCTTCTTCTTTTTGGTCTTGAATGGATTTGCCGAAGATTTTGTTACCTATTTTTTCGCTTGCAGAACCGCCGAGCATGCCACCGACTAATCCGCAAAGTCCACCGATTATTCCTCCGACAGCTGTTCCTGCTATTGGGATTACAGAGCCGATTGCGGCACCGGCTGCGGCACCGGCTGCAAATCCACCAACACTCAAAGCTGAACGTCCTATTTGTTTTACGCCGTCACCGTTTTTGAATGCTTTTACGATATCAGGGAGCTCAAATGCTGCTGTAAGAGCAATACCTAATGTTCCACCTTTACCTTTTAATGATTTAAAAAGTCCTTTGGCTGATTTTCCTGTTGCTTCAGCTGCCATTTTCGCAACATCATCAGAGTTCTTTGCTACAATCTTTGCTACGTCATCAGAAATTCCGAAAGTTTCTTTTGCTATTTTTGCAACATCATCGCCTGATTTACCTATGGTTTTGTTGAAAAATTCAGATATTTTTTGGAAGTATGCGTTATTGGTTTTTCCACCTTTTTTGATGGTTTTTATTACGCTTTTGTCTACTCCTTTAAAAACTTCGTCTGTGTGGCTTAATATTTTTTCAAAAGAGTCAACTTCTTTGCTTGTTGTATTTATAAAGTTTTTAATAGTGCTGCCATCTGTTGTTTTAGCGGCTTTCCAAAGTTCTTTTGCGTTTTTGCCGGTGGCTCCGGATAGGACTCTACCGAAAGAATCTTCTTGCCCCAAAGTCATACGCAATGCGTTAATTACTGTACCCATAATACTACCTAACTAAAATTATTTTACCTTACCTATTAATAAAAAAACAATTTGCGAATTCGGATTGATAAAAATAACCTTAATGTAACGAATGGTTAAGAAAAAATTTTTAATGTATAATTCTATTATGGAAATTTTAAAGATAATCAGATTAGAGCATAATAAGATTCTACCCGAGTATAAAACTGAGGGTGCCTCAGGAATGGATTTGGCAGCAGCAATTTCAGAGCCAATTGTCCTTAAGTCATTAGAGCGAAAGTTGATTCCGACGGGGGTGAAAATAGAATTACCAAAAGGGTTTGAAGCACAAGTCAGAGCCCGCTCCGGTTTAGCCATAAAACATGGGATAACATTGATTAATGCAGTTGGTACAATTGATGAGGATTATAGAGGGGAAGTATGCGTTCCTGTTGTGAACTTATCAAACGAAGACTTTGTGATTGAACCTGATATGCGTATTGCCCAGATGGTAATTTTAAAGGTGGAAAAAGTTAAAATAGATATAGTTGAAGAATTAGCTTGTAGCAAAAGAGATACAGGCGGTTTTGGCTCAACAGGTTTATAAGCAAAAAGAGATGCCATAAAAGCATCTCTTTTTATATTTATTTTATTTTTATTTACATAAAAAAGTGAAAACCGGTGATGAATGTTGTAACTAAAAAAGTAATGGCAACATACATTGTTAGTTTGTTTAAACCTGTTTCAGCACTTTTTTGAGATGAAAATAAATTAGCAGCTCCACCGATTGCAGCCAGTCCGTCGCCTTTTGGTGAGTGCAAAAGAACCAACACGATTAATAATAGAGCTGAAATTATTTGAATTATCCATATAAATGTAATCATTAAATTCTCCTTAAAATATATTTTATGCACTTATTCTATCATAAACTGAAATTTTTTTAACTATTTCTTTGATATCGGCTCCATTGAGTAACAATCGCTTAATCTTGGATTTTTCGCCGGAAATAAATTCTATTGAGGTTTTGGGTATAGAAAAGAATTTTGATAAAAACAAGATTAATTGTTTATTCGCTTTGTTTTCAATTGGAGGTGCACAAATTTTGATTTTAATATACTCATCTGTGTAGCCCAATATGCTTTCTCTTGAAGCGTTTGGGACTATTTTGATTGATATGGTTACTCCATTATTGTCTGTTTTTAAAAAATTAAAATTATCCATATAGATATTATCCTAAACAAAATATGTCTAGTCAAATGCGGAAATAAGTTGTAAAATATTAACACTAAGGGAAAATTAAATGACTGATATTGTTATATATAAAGAGCTAGAAGATATACTTAACGCCCAACATCGACCGAAAGAAGATATGGATGATATTTTTAGGGCGTATAAATTTGCCGAAAGATTGCATAATGGGCAATACCGTATAAGTGAAGAACCATACATTATTCACCCGTTTGAGGTTGCTAAAATATTAGCTGATTTGAGGGTTGATAAAGATACTATTATCGCTGCTTTTTTGCATGATATTTTGGAAGATACAGATACTCAACCAGAGGAGATTAAAGAACAATTCGGTGAAGATGTCCTTAACTTGGTTACCGGCGTTACAAAATTAAGTAAATATCATTTTAAATCTAAAGAAGAACGACAAGCAGAAAGCTTTAGACGAATGTTTATTGCTATGGCAAATGATGTTCGGGTTATATTTTTAAAGCTTGCTGACAGGCTACATAATATGCGTACCTTAAACTATATGGCTCAAAATAAGCAACTGCGTATAGCTCAAGAAACTTTGGATATTTTTGCTCCTTTGGCTAACCGTCTAGGTATTGGTAGAATTAAAGCTGAGTTGGAAGATTTATCTTTAAGGTATATTAATCCTGAAAAATATTTTGAAATAGCTCAGTTGGTTGCTCAAAAGAAAACAGAAAGAGATTTAACCGTACAGTTGTTGATTGACAAAATCTCAACAGTTTTAAAACAACATAATATAGATGCCGAAATTACAGGTCGTGCAAAACATTATTACAGCATCTACAAAAAAATGAAGAGATTGAATATTGCGTTTCATGATTTGTATGATATTACTGCCGTTCGTGTAATGGTAAAAGATGAGGGCGAATGTTACGAGGTTCTCGGGATTATTCACTCACAGTTTAAACCAATACCGGGGCGTTTTAAAGATTATATTGCAATGCCAAAAAGTAATGGCTATAAGTCGCTTCATACTTCGGTTTTAGGTCCTAGACAAAAACCGTTGGAGGTTCAAATAAGAACTCAAGAAATGCATCATGTAGCTGAATATGGTGTTGCTGCTCACTGGCGATACAAAGAATCTGGCTCTCAAAAAGCAGATTCTGAAACGGATATCAAATTTTCGTGGATGCGAAAAATGGTCGAGATGGATAAGGATGCTAAAAATGCAAACGAGTTCGTTGAAAATGTTAAGTTGGACTTGTTCTCAAATCAGGTTTTTGCTTTTACTCCAATGGGAGATGTAATAGATTTGCCCCAAAATGCTACTGCTGTTGACTTCGCATACAGAATTCACTCTGACGTCGGAAATAAAACAACAGGTGCTTTGATTAATGGTAGAATTGCTCAATTAGACTCAAAACTGAAAAACGGTGATATTGTTGAAATATTGACGTCAAAAACCGGTTCTCCAAAAATGCATTGGCTAAATTTTGTTGTTACAAAACAAGCTCAATCAAGAATTCGTCAATGGTTCAAAAAACATAACAAAGATGAATATATTGCACTCGGGAAGAATATGCTTGATGCTGAACTTCCCAAAGCTATACTCGAAGAGGCTGCTAAATCAGGTGAACTTCAAAAAATAGCACAAAGCTTGAATTATCAAACGATAGAAGATATGCTCGCTGCTTTGGGTAACAATGAAACTACTGTCAATAAAATTGCCAATAAGCTTAAAAAGCCGGCTGCTGTTGAAGAAACAAATATCGTTACGACCAAGCAACCCAAATCTCATAAAAATGATATTATCGGGCTGGAGGGAATGCTTTATAATATTGCGAAATGTTGTACACCACTACCGGGTGAGCCTATTGTTGGTGTTGTTACGAAAGGCAAAGGCGTTTCAGTTCATAGAATTGATTGCAATTGCTTAGATACGGTTCCCGAAGAGCGTTTAATGCAAATTAACTGGGCTGAGGGTATCGGAAATAAAACTTATGTAACCTCAATACGGATTGATGTTGAAGATAAGATGGGAATGCTTAAAGAAGTTTTAATTAAACTTGCTGATTGTAATACAAATATTACTTATGCAAATGTTAAAGCAAATAATCCCAATAAGCTTGGTATTATTGAACTTGGAATAGAAGTTGATGGAATAGACAGGTTACGAACCGTTGTGTCTGCATTGCAGTCATTGCCTGATGTTCATTCAGTAAAAAGAATTCCCATGAACTCTAATACTAAAAAATATACTCAAGCTCAGCCAAAGAAGAAGAAAACGAAAACGGCAAAGAATTAGTTGCTACTTTTTTCTCGGTCTAGCAATTTTAGCTCAAACTCTCTTAGGGCTTGGGAGCCTACAAGTTGTTCAAGAGCTGCTCTTTTTGCTAAAAAGTCCAATTCCATTTGAGATTTGTTGTCTAAAGCGACTCTGTAGTATGCGTCTGCCATAAGTAGTGCTTCGTTTGACGAATTTTTAGCTAATTCATAGTTTCTTTTTCTTTTAGAAAGATTTTGGTTTGACATTTTTAGTGATTCTGACGCACTCATATAGTCAAAATAATCAGACATCATTCTTTTTTGGAGGTCATCGACTTTTCTTATTAAAATAATCATGTCGGCATCATTGAGTTTTGTGTATTTATAGTTCAAATCTTTATCATTGAGAGTCAATGCGTTTGCCAAAGAGCCTCCCATTAGTGCTGTTGTTGCCGCCAGTGGATTCATAAAACCTGCTCCAGCAATTGATGAAAAATTAGCAAGGGGTCTTATTACTTTTTTTACCATATTTTCATCAGGCTTGTCAGCGTCAGGGTTTGCAAGTTTGTAGAGTGCAAATTTGATAGTTTCGCTTTTAGTTGCGGCTCCCGTCCATAGTATTTGAACGTCTTCTAGCATATTTTCTTTGTCAATCGAAAGTCCTTTAGAAATTTCAAGAGATATGTCTTTTAAAGTCGAATCGGCGTAGGTAAGGTTTTTTATTTTTTCACGATTATATGTATATTTAGCTTGGGCTTCTTTTTGGATGTCAAAAACTTTGTATTCGGTTTCAATCTCGTTGCTTGTCCCCAATCTGTAAGCTGGTTTCTTAGGGAGTGAAAGTTCATCAAGTTGATTTGCAAAAGCACAAGGAAGGCTCAATATTGTAACAATGAGTGAAAGTGATAATTTTTGTTTTAAGTTGTGTTTTAAAATCATTGTTTTACAGCCTCCGGATTAACAAGTTGGTTTTTTAGTGCAAATTGAGCCAAATTTAATTTGTCCACAGCTTCTTTACCTGCTAATCTTTCAAGTTCAAAATAGTATTTACGTGCATTTTGCTCTTGTTGATATTCTTGGATTTTGAGGTCATCATAAAGTGAGGAAGAAATTATGATTTCGATATCCTCTCCTTTTTTCAAGGCGTTGGAATAATTTTTATTGTATAAAATCATTTTTTCTCTGGTGTCTTTTAGCTTGTTGAGGGCTCCTTTGTAGTTGTAATAGGTCGAGATAATATTATCTTGAAGTTCTTCAATAGTACCTGCAAGCTCAATAAGTTCAGTATCAGATAGAGGCTGAACTTGTGAAATATTAGTTTTGTTTATAAAGTTGTTAGCAAGACGCCCAGATGTAAAAGAGGCAGATTGGACAAGCGGGTTTGCACCCATAAAGCTCGGCAAGAAAGTTGCTCCATAAACTATTGCAGAAACGCTTTTTGCCATCAATGATGAATGTAGACGTCTTTGGCTTTCGGGAGTATTGAGCTTTTTTAGTGTAAATTTAATCAGATTGTTTTTTTCGATAGTAGCTTGCCACAATATTTCTAAATCTTTCAATTCTTCATCGTGTTGGTAGTCAATCAGGTCTGAAAGAGTGTCTTTGTCGTTAATGATAATGCTATCTTTGGTAACTTTTGCTACAGGGTGTAGATTTAATTGTTGTTTTGAATCTACGTTTAATTTTACGCTCTCTGCATTTGCAAAAGACGATAAAAAGGTAATAAGCAACCAAAATGATATTGTTTTTTTGTAAAAATTTCTACTCAACATACTAAATTTATAACATGGAAACCTCACTGCGACTACAATTTACAAACTGTCGTGAAGAAAAGTTAATCATACTGGAAAATATGTCTGTTTTGAAATATAATGAAAAAAGAGTTTTGTAGGATTATATATGATTAAAGTAAATAAAATTAAATTGAATGATTTTGAAATCGGCGGAGAAAAACTTACGATTTTGGCAGGTCCATGTGCCATTGAGAGTCGTGATATTTTGTTTAAAACAGCTGAAAACTTGAAAAAGATAACGGAAGAACTTGATATAAATTATGTTTTTAAATCTTCCTTTGATAAGGCTAACAGAAGCTCTTTGACTTCTTATAGAGGTCTTGGAATGGAAAAAGGATTGACTCTGTTGGCAGAAGTCAAAAAAGAATTTGATCTTCCGATTGTGACTGATATTCACGAACCTAATCAAGCGGCTGTTGCTGCAGAAGTGGCTGATATAATCCAAATTCCTGCGTTTTTATGCAGACAAACTGATTTGCTCGTTGCTGCTGCGAAAACGAATAAAATTATTAATATAAAAAAGGGGCAATTTTTAGCTCCTCAACAAATGAAATCTATTGCCAAAAAAGTCATTGACTCAGGAAATGCAAAGGTTTCTATCACAGATAGAGGTGCTAGTTTCGGCTATAACAATTTGGTTTCTGATATGAGAGCTATCCCTATTATTCAAGAAATGGGATTTCCTGTTATATTTGATGCGACTCATAGCGTTCAAATACCCGGTGGTGCAGGCGATTCATCTTCAGGGGAACGCCAATTTGTCGAAACTCTCGCAAAAGCTGCTACAGCAGCAGGTGCAAACGGGCTTTTCTTTGAGGTCCATCCTGAGCCTGATAGTGCTCTTTGTGACGGCTCAAATATGCTCGATTTTAAAACTGCAAAAGACGTATTCAAAGTTTGTCGTGATATATTTAATTTAGTAAAATAAAAAAAGGAGCTTTATGAGCTCCTTTTATAAGTTTAGTATGGTTTTTTATTTACAACAAGGTAAATAATTATCTAAAACGCTGTAGAAGTCTGCTCTTTCTGCTTCATTTAAGGTGACCAACGGAAGTCTGACCTTGTTTTTAATAATTCCCATTTTTGATAAAGCTTCTTTTACCGGAACCGGATTTGGAGCCATGAACAATTTTGTAAACAACGGATAAAGCTTCAAATGTTTTTCAGTCGCAACCTTAATGTCCCCTTCTTTGAATGATTTAATCATTGATTTTACCTGTTTTCCTACAATGTGAGAAGTTACACTTACAACTCCGTGAACCCCGATTGACATCATTGGTAAAGTCAAGCTATCGTCGCCTGAATAGATTACAAAATCACTTGGGCAAAGTCTTTTCATTTCACTGATTAAATCAAGATTTGAATTACTTTGTTTTAAAGCCACAATATTAGTAAAGTCGTTTGCTAATTTTGCAACGGTTTCAGGTTGCATGTTTATGCCGGTTCTTCCAGGAATGTTATACATAATGATAGGAAGATTTGTTGCCTCTGCAACAGCTTTAAAGTGTTCGTAAATTCCGGCTTGAGATGGTTTGTTGTAGTAAGGTACAACTGATAATAGAGCGTCAGCTCCAACAGCTTCAACTTTTTTAGACATTGTAACAGCTGTAGCAGTTGAGTTTGAGCCTGTGCTCATTATTATTTTAATTCTGCCGTCTACTTTTTCTTTGACAAAAGCAAGCATTTCAAGTTCTTCTTCGTGTGTCAAAGTTGGTGATTCGCCTGTTGTTGCCGCTACAAGAACCGCATCTGTGCCGTTTTCGATTAAATGTTCTAAAAGTCTTTCTAAAGCCGAATAATCTATATTCATATTGTCATCAAATGGCGTAACCATAGCGGTTATAATTTCGCCTGCATCATATCTCATTGCCATATATTTTCTCCTTAAAATAATTGCATTTCAATAACTTTTTCAGCAATTCTGACAGTATTTAAAGCGGCACCGATTCTTAAATTATCAGCCACGCACCAGAAAGAGATTGCATTGTCAAAAGCCAAATCTTTTCTAATTCTACCGACATAAACAGGGTTTTTATAGGCAGAATCAAGAGGAGTCGGGTAAACGAAATTATCAATATCGTCCATAACTTCTACTCCCCAAGCGTTTTCAAGAAGCTCTCTTGCTTTTTGAGGGGTAATTTCTTTTTCAAATTCAACAGTTACAGCTTCAGAGTGGCTTCTATATACCGGCACTCTGACTGCAGTGCAGGTAATAGGAGTGTTTTCTGCAAGGTGTAATATTTTTTTTGTTTCGTTTACAACTTTCATTTCTTCTTTTGTGTAGCCGTTGTCGCAAAATACGTCAATTTGCGGGATAACGTTAAAAGCGATAGGCTTTTTGAATGCTGTATATTCGTAGTCCTTTTTATTTTCAGCAGCAACAGTCCCTTCTTTAAGCTCTGTAATAGCTTTTAGTCCAGCACCGCTTACTGCTTGATAAGTGCAAACGACAAGTCTTTTAATTTTTGCATATTCATCTAGGGGCTTCAAAGCTAACATCAGTTGTGAAGTTGAGCAATTAGGGTTAGCGACGATGCCTTTATGTTTTCTCAAATCTTCATCATTTACGCCTGCGATAACCAAAGGCACATCTTTCTCCATTCTGAAAGCACTGGAGTTGTCAATATAGACGGCACCACGCTTAACAGCTTCAGATGCAAGCTTTTGGCTTGTAGAGCCGCCAGCTGACGCCAAAACGATATTAACGCCTTCAAAAGCATCCGGAGTAGCTTCAATAATGGTATATTCTTTATTTTTAAACGTTATTTTTTTACCCGCACTTTTAGAGCTTGCGAGGAATTTTATGTCGATGAACTCAACATTGTTTTCTTCTAAAATACTAAGAATCTCTCTGCCGACAACACCTGTTGCACCTAATACGGCAATTACGGGTTTTTTCATAACGTTTCCTTTTTATAAAATCGTACAAGAACGATTATGCCTTAAATTTTGTCTAAAAACAAGTTTATTATATATTATTTTAAGGAATTTTGCGTTACATTACGTTGTCTAAACCATAGACGAATTCAGTTTTATCCATTGTGTATCTGATTGCCATTAAAACGCCTGCCATGTAGCAAGTTCTGTCCATAGAATCGTGGCGAATTGTCAATATTTGTCCTGAAGCTCCGAAGATGACTTCTTGAGATGCTATGTATCCCGGCATTCTCACAGAGTGAATATGTATGTTATTAGCTGCATTTGCACCCCTTGCACCTTCAATTGTTTCTTTTTCAGGACAGTTTCCTGTTGCAAAATTTTCGTTTATTTCAGCCATTATTTGTGCTGTTTTTACAGCTGTTCCAGAGGGAGCATCTTTCTTTTGATTGTGATGAAGTTCAATAATTTCAGCATTATTAAAATACTTAGCGGCTTGCTTTGCAAACATCATCATCAAGACAGCACCTGTTGTGAAATTAGGTGCAATAAAACAAGAAGTTTCAAAGCCTTCTGACATTTTTTTAAGTTTTTCTATTTGGTCTTCGTTTAGTCCCGTAGTTCCGATTACACATTTTGTATGGTTAGCCAAATAAAGGCTTACGTGTTCAAAAATAGTGGCAGGTTGCGTAAAATCAACAATGACATCAGGTTGAATTGTTTTTATAGCGTTAATTAATTCAGAAGTGACTTTTACGCCGTTTTCTTTGCCGAGAACAGCCGCTCCGATATCGATGCCTTCACCTACTACGTCAATAGCCAAGACAATCTCCATATCAGTTGCTTCGGTGACAGCTTTTACAACTTCTCGTCCCATTTTTCCCAGTGAACCAACTACGCCTACTTTTATCATAATTTTACCTCTTGTAACTTTTTTAAATATCTCGCAATGATTATATCAATAAAATTGTCTAATTAACAGTTTTTGTAATAAAATATTAGACATAGTGAAATGATATAAAGAGGGAATTATGGCTGAAAGTACAAAAGTGGAATACAAAGATACAATAAATTTGCCGCAAACTTCACTACAAATGCGTGCAAATGCTACTCAAAAAGAACTTCAAACTCAAAAATTTTGGGAAGAAAATAATATTTACGAAAAAAACCTTGCTCAAAGAGATAAAACAAAAAGTTTTATTTTGCATGACGGTCCTCCGTATTTGAGCTCTGAAAAAATCCACGTTGGTACTGCTCTCAATAAAATTTTAAAAGATATTTTGATTAAATATAAATCCCAAAGAGGTTATTATGCTCCTTATGTACCCGGTTATGACGGACATGGACTTCCTATTGAAAATGCAGTTGTTAAAAAAATTAAAGGTGGACGTGAAGCTTTAACTCCGGCTGAACTTAGAACTAAATGCAGAGAGTTTGCTCTTAAAAATCTAAAAGGACAAGAATCAGAATTCAAACGATTAGGCGTTTGGGGTGATTGGGAACATCCTTATTTGACTATTGCAGCTGAATATGAAGCTGAACAAATAAGAGTTTTTGGCGAAATGTTCAAAAAAGGCTACATCGAAAAAGGTAAAAAACCTGTATATTGGTGTGCTTCTTGTGAAACGGCACTTGCAGAAGCAGAAGTCGAATATGCTGACATTACATCAACTTCAATTTATGTAAGATTCAAATTTGATGAAGAAGAGAAAGCTAAAGCCTACCAAGTTGCAAATGTAAATTCAAACAATGATTTATATGCGATTATTTGGACAACAACTCCTTGGACAATCCCATCAAATAGAGCGATTTGTCTAAATTCAAGATTAGAATATACAATCTTTGAGTATAAGGGGGCAAATTACTTAGTCGCAACCGATTTGCTAGATACGTTTGTTTCAGCCGTTGAATGGGACAAAAATGAAGTTAAGTCAATTGGCGGCGGTAAAGGTGCTGATTTTGAACATCTAAAAACTACCCACCCGTTATATTCAAATATAAAAAGTCCGATTATATTAGGCGACCACGTTACTTTAGAAGCAGGTACCGGCTGCGTTCATACAGCTCCTGGACACGGTCTTGAAGACTGGGAAGCTTGCCAACGATATGGAATTGAAACATTCTCACCGTTAAACTCTAAAGGTATCTGGGTTGAGTCTAAAGACTTTAATGACAATGATTTGCTTGGTGTACCTTATTATAAAGGTCACAATATTATAATGGATAAGCTTGAGTCTACAAGTGCTTTGGTTTTTAAACAAGATATTACTCACAGCTATCCGCACTGTTGGAGATGTAAAAACCCTGTCATTTACAGAGCCACAGATCAATGGTTTGTGAAAATGGACAAATTTAGAAATCAAACTTTGAAAGCTATAAAAGACGTTAAATGGATACCGGCTTCAGGAGAAAGTAGAATTTCTAACATGGTAGAAGGTCGTACAGACTGGTGCATATCAAGGCAAAGAGCTTGGGGCGTTCCTATTCCTGTGTTCTATTGTGATGATTGTGGTGAGGTTATTGTTACTGATGAAACCATTAATCATGTAGCAGATATGTTTGACAAAGAAAGCTCTGACGCTTGGGTTAAATATTCTGAAAAAGAACTTATGCCACAAGGCTTTAAGTGTCCTAAGTGTGGTGGCGTTCATTTTACTAAAGAAAAAGATATTATGGATGTTTGGTTCGATTCCGGTGTTTCTTGGAAAGCAGTTGTTGAAAAGAGAAACGCTGAGCTTGGACATACTCCGGTTGATATGTACCTTGAAGGCTCTGACCAACACAGAGGTTGGTTCCAGTCATCATTATTGACATCAATCGCAACTCAAGAAAAAGCTCCGTATAAACAAGTTTTGACTCACGGGTTCGTTTTCGGCGAAGACGGACGCAAAATGTCCAAATCTCTTGGAAATTACATCAGACCTGATGATATAATCAAAAACTATGGTGCTGATATTTTGAGGTTGTGGGCAGCTTCTGTCGACTATCGAAATGACATCAAAATTGGTGACAATATTATCAAACAGCTTGTTGAAATCTTCAAAAAAACCAGAAATACTGCAAGATTTTTATTGGGTAATTTGTTCGATTTTGACCCGTCAGTTGATTATGTGAATTATGATGAACTTAAAAATATTGATAAATTTGCACTTCATAAGCTAAATGTTTTGATTAAAAATGTTACCGAAGCTTTTGAAAGTTATGAATTTTATAAATATTTCCAACATTTGCAAAACTTTGCAGCTATTGACTTGAGCTCATTCTATCTTGATATTGTAAAAGACAGATTATACACTCAAGGTAAAAAATCCCTTTCAAGAAGAGCTTGTCAAACAGTATTGTATGAAATGTCACAAGCTATTACTAAAATATTAGTGCCGGTAATGCCTCATCAAGCAGAAGATATCTGGACAAGCGTTCCAGATTCTCAAAAAGGCGGTTTAGAAAGTGTGCTTCTTACAAATTGGCCAGAATTCAAGCCTGAATGGGAAAATAATGATTTAGATGCTGAGTTTAATGAAATCTTAAAACTTCGTGAAATCGCAACTAAAGCTATTGAACCTTTAAGAGCGGATAAAAAAATCGGAAGTTCTTTAGAGGTTGCAGTTTGGATTGAAACAGACAAAAAAGATTTAATTCAAAAATATGAAAATGAATTATGCAACATATTTATTACCTCTCAAGCAATTTTGGCGGATAAAAAACCTGATGGAACAATGAATGAGCTTGAAGAAGACGGATATAAAATCTATGTTACAAAAGCACTTGGCGAAAAATGCGAACGTTGCTGGAAATATAGAGAACTTGGTACGGTCGAGGGACATCCTACAATATGTCAAGATTGCTATGATGCTATAAGTTATCAAGTTTAATCTATTCTATTTATTTATATTAATAAAAATTTACAAGATTGGAAAATCTTGTAAATTTTTTATGCAAAATAACCTTAATTGATATATAGGGGATTATTTAATTTTAAGGGGGACTATATGCTCAATACACAAAATTCTATCGGTATGCTTGGGAAAGACAAAGAGCTTTCTAAAAAAATGTTGTCAGGTCAAAAACTTCCGGAAGGAGTTATGACTTTTAATGAATTTTGTAAAAAAGAAGGTATAAACTCAGGCATGACGGATATGGATATAAATATGACAAATGCTAAAAAAGCAAAAGCCGCATATAATAAATATTTGGAAGCGAATGGAGTTAAGCCTCAAGATAACAGTATAAATTTAGGTGGTTCAATCTTTAATTCCGAAAATAAATCAGATATTCAAAAAGCTATATATTGTTAATTAGTATTTAAGGTATATTTAGTTTTTTGAGTTGTTTTATGATATCATTGTGTTTGCGAAAGATAATAAACACAAGGATATTCTATGCAAAACGAACTTGAAAAAAAATTATTTGAATCAGTTGAAAAAAATACACCTGATTATATAAAAAATAACAATATATTAGACATTTCAAATCCTGATGAATTTGTCTTTACTCTAAAAAAAGAGCACTTGGAACCTTATGATAAGGATAAAAATCCAGAGGGCTTGAATTTAAATAGTTGGTTTAAAAATTATGCCAAAGAAGCGGCAGTTTCAACTGCAGGAATCAGAGGACCTCAAAATATTTTGTATCCTCATGATTCTCGTTTCCCTATTAACTTAATAGGTGTTATGCTTGCGACTTATGCAAAGGCATTAGTGGCAAGAGATAGATATAACGGCAAAAAAATGTTAAAATTGGTCGGCAGAGAAGTTCGATATAATTCGGAAAAATTTCTTGACTTGATTGCCAGAATTCAAGCCGCTCAAGACATCGAAACCTTAACAACTTTTGAACGTAAAACAATGCCTATTTGGATGGCTTCTTTTCTCGCATTTAAATTGGACCTTATGGGTGGCGAGTATATTACTTCCAGTCACGGTATCAGTGTGAAAAATGCAACTAAAGACTTGAACTCTCAAGGTAGTCAATATTTGCCTGAAGAATCAATGAGATTTGTTGATAAAATTAAAGAAATTTTTGAAAAAGTCGAAAAAGATGGCTCTTACGAAATAAAAATTGCTGCAAATGATGATAAAAATATTAATGATTCCTTTATGAAATCTATAAATGACGGTATTGATTTATACAAAGAATATTTACAAAACGGAGTTGCGAACATTGAAAATATAGACCTCATAAAAAAACTAAAAGAAAAAATTGTGATTGAAAATGTCGGAGGAAGTGCTTATCGAACATTGAGTAAATTGCTTGAAAAATTGGGTATTTCAGACAAATATGTTTGGATGAATATTGAAGAAGATGCTTTTTTCCACGGGATAGGCAAATATGATGAAGATCCGAAGGGCAATAAGTGCTTCTATGATTATTCGGTTGATGCGACGGTTTTATCTAAAGATAAAGAAGGAAATCCTTATTTCCCTGTTATTAAAACGCTTAAATATGATGAAAAACTAAAAGATTTTTCTGTTTCAACGCCTGTATTTATTACAGACCCGGACCATGACAGATTAACAGTTGCTCAAATTGAAAATGAAAAAAATATAGATAAAATTAAAAAAGCCGGAATTGATTATGTTAAATTGGATGAAGGCAGAGTTCTTTCAATATTGACTGCAAATCAATCATTCTTGTTAATAATGGACTTTTGGGCAAAACAGCTTAAAGAATCAGGTCAATGGAATAACCATCCAAGATTTATAATAAAAACTACTGCTTCTGCAAAATCTTGGGATGAGTGGGCTAAAGCCAATGATGTTAAAGTTATCAATGTCCCTGTAGGGTTCAAAGAAATTGCTAACATTATGAAAAAAGTCGAAAAACAAATTACCGATTTCCCAAATGAAGATGTAGTTATTACAGATGTATTCGGCAATGATGCTAATCTTGGAAAAAATCCGAGAGTGATTTTTGCAGGCGAAGAATCAGGCGGAATGATTATCGGTGCAGAAGAATTAATCAAATCAAAAGCTGGCAGAGTTGCTATTGCAATGAGAGAAAAAAGTGCGACAGAGGCAATAATTGTGGCTTCTGCGTTAGCTGCTAAACTTGAAAAACAAAATGAAACGTTCTCTCAAGCTTTATCTAATTTATTTGATGAAAATGAAATAATAGGTAGATATGACGTTCGTGAAGATATCGCTTATTACAACGAATCTGAACCTGATATTCAAAAATTAACCGAATCAAAAGTTATTGGAGAAGCTAAAAGAACTAAAAATGATTTGTTCTATTTGGCTATGGCTATTGCGAAAAATCGTGGAAATATTGGTGTTGATGATGTGAAAGTTATTTTATCCGACACTTTTAAAGATTTGAAATTTGAAAACTTAATTGATATAAAATTCGTTGGTGATGGAACATATCTTGAGTTCGACGACAAATTTATCGAAATTCGCCCATCTGGTACTGACGCAAAAACAAAGGCATACGGGGCTGGTAAAAACAAAGAAGACATTAAAAAATATGCTCAAAAACTTGGAAATTATTCAGGTGATTTGACTGAAAAATATAATAATTTGATGGATAAAAATTTATACGACAACGCAAAAGATATTTCAATGGAAGAATATCAAAAGTTTACAGACAAAGATGCAAATAACACAATATTTAAAATCCCTGATTACAAAAAAACTTTGGGTTTATAGAAAGAAGGAAATATGACTACTGCGACTGAACCAAAATTGTTGGCAACTATTCCGAGAAATGCTACGGAACAACTACAAATCGGTATAAATTCATATAAAGGAAAAAGCTACCTTGATATGAGAATTTATTATACTACCGACGATGGTGCAACTTGGAATCCTACAAAAAAAGGTGTTACCGTATCTCCTGACAATCTTGATTTACTAAAAGATGCTATTGAAGAAGCAAAAAAAGAGTTAATGTCAGAAGAAAATGCTGAATAATCCTGAAACACATGTTGATAATATAAATACGGGCATATTATATAAATATGCCCTAACTCTTGTTGATATAGCTGGTTTAGGCACGAGAACTTTTAGTTACCTAATACCTGATGAGTTACAACAAGATATGAAAATCGGGCTTCCTGTTTTGGTTCCATTTGGCACTAAGGGGCTTGTAAATGCTTTTGTTGTTGGGTTTTCTAATTATCTTGATTCCAATATTAAAGCAAAGTCTATAGTTGAAATTCTTGATAAAAGACCTGTTTTTTCACTTGAATATTTAAAACTTTTAGAATGGGTCGCCAACTATTATTGTTGTGATTTGGCAGCGGTTCTTGCACTTGCCGTTCCTATGAAATTCTTTAAGCAAAATAAAAGAAATATCACCAAAATTGAATATGACGCAACTATAAAACTTTCTAAGGAGGAAGAAACGATATTTAATTTTTTGAAGTTAGATACGCCAAATTCTGCTTCTTATGTCCAAAAACATGTTAAAATCCCTTATTCAAAGTTTTATAGAGCTGTAAGAAAACTTGAAAAATTTAATCTTATAAAAATTGAAAACATTTTAGATGAGAATACTCAAAAAACTCAATACGAAAAGTACATAAAATTTATACATAAAGACGGGGCAACCAAGCCCCAATTAAGGCTTTTGGATGGATTGGAAAAAGAAAAACAAGTTAAACTTATTGACTTTGAAAAAGATTTTGGTACCTCTCGTGTTACTACCAAAAAACTTGTAGAAAAAGGTTTTGCAGAGTTTTTTGATGTAGAAGTTTACAGAAACCCGTTAAATATTTTGAAAATATCAAATAAAGAGATAGCTCCCGAGTTAAATGAGGAACAAAATTCTGCTTTTTCTTTTATTGAGTCAAAAATTGATAATCACGAAACGTCTCCGATTTTGTTATATGGTGTTACTGCTTCAGGAAAAACTGAAGTTTATTTCAAATTAATCGATAAAGTCTTAAAACAAGGAAAAAATGTATTGTTTTTAGCACCAGAGATTGCATTGGCTTCACAATTAACAAGACGTTTGGCAAAAAGGTTTGGAATTAATGATGTTGCTATTTGGCATAGCAGTATTTCAGATGGCGAGAGATATGATGTTTGGCAAAAGCTTCGAAACAATGAGATAAAAATATTAGCAGGTGCACGTTCAGCTGTATTTGCTCCCCTCCAAAATATCGGATTGATAATAATTGACGAGGAGCACGAGGCTTCTTATAAACAAACTTCGCCTGCTCCAAGATATAATGCAAAAACTGTTGCTTCAAAACTTGCTGAATTCTATAATTCTGCTTTAATTCTCGGTAGTGCTACACCTGATGTGCAAACATATTATTTTGCAAAGAATACAAACAATTTAGTTACTTTAACAAAGCGGTTTAATGATGCACCAATGGCAAAGGTTTCAATCATTGACATGCGAGATGAGTTTATCAAGCAAAATAAAAGTATTTTTTCGAGAACTTTAATTCGAGCAATTGATGATAATTTATCAGAAAATAAACAAACAATGCTTTTAATGAATAGACGCGGCTTTTCTACGCAAATATTATGTAAAAATTGTGGTGAAATTATTGAATGTCCTAATTGTTCAATCCCGATGATATGGCATGAAGCTGAAAAAATATTAAAATGCCACTGGTGTAACCATCAAGGTCCAATGCCCGCAGTTTGCCCTAAATGCGGTTCAGACGCAATTCGTGGCTATGGTATAGGTACACAAAGAGTAGAATCTATCGTTCAAAAATTGTTTCCAGATGCTAGAATTGACCGTCTTGATTCTGATGTCTTGACTACTAAAAGTGGGCATATTGACATTTTGGATAAGTTTTCTAACGGTGAAATTGATATTTTAATTGGTACTCAAATGATTGCAAAAGGCTTGGACAATCCAAATGTTACATTGGTTGGGGTTATTAATTCTGATTCAAGTTTTAATCTTCCTGATTATAGGTCCTCAGAACGTGGATTTCAGCTCCTTACCCAAGTTGCAGGCAGAGCCGGTAGGGGTGAGTTTTCAGGAAAAGTCTTTTTTCAAACATATAACCCCGATTTTTATGCTATTGAAACTGCTAAAGAACAAGATTATTCTTCTTTCTACAGTGAAGAAATAGACTCTCGGAGTGCATTTGACTATCCTCCTTTTAGTCAAATTTTGAAAATAGTAATAAGCTCAGAAAATAATTTTAGAGCTGAAAAATCTGCCCAAGAGATAGTTTTAAGACTCAATACAATTATTGATAAACACGGTATTTCAGAAAGGCTTATTGTCTTAGGACCTTCAAGTTGTATTTTGGAGCGAATAAACAATGAATACCGTTTTCAAATACTTATAAAAAATAAAATGGATAAAAAAGGTCACTTTTTTATATCTTCATTCTTGCAAAAAATTAAGCTTCCGCAGGACATAAAGCTCGTAGTTGATATTGACCCGATTGATATATTATAAAAGTTTTTATGTTTTATATAGCCAAATCCAGTTCGCTAAAGAACGGTAATATTGGTAAAACTCTACAAAATGTTGTGGTGTTTGTTTTTTCACAGTCTGTATCAACTGTATAACTTTTTTTAAAGAAGGTTGACGTATCGTTATTGTAAGCCTTTGTACCACTTATAGGAGATGGAAACTCGGCAGCTCTACTTATTGCTTCTCTTATTGGGAGATAAGTATATTTTAAATCTTTAGTTAAATCCGTGCTACATCCGTTTTCGTATGTGCATAATTGGACATTGGCTAAGAAGTGGTTGGGGTCATCAGCTAAGGGGGACATCGGCATTACAACTCCGCCATCTGTTATTGCAAAAAAGACGATATCGGGAGTCCTTTTTCCTGTGTAAGATTGGGAATCAATCTGGTTTGGTCCTTTTTCACCGTTTAAATCAACTGCAATATAAGCAACTTGCTCATTAAAATAATTAGTTGTACCCGGTGTAACGAACGCAGTAGGTATATATAATCTCATGCCGTTAATTAAAACGATTGAGGGCTTATCAGGTGTAGTAAGACTGGTCACATTGTTATAAGTATTTGAACAAGGTGTTGTACCTGCTTCTGTACTGAATATATCTGCCATTTTTTGGCAAAAATTTACAGTTGTTCCTGTTTCTGTGTACCCATAAGAAATCTTTTTTGTTGGACTTGTTGCAACCATTTCGCCTGCAATGTCTTTAAGGTTTTTGTAAGCAGCTATATATAGGTGTTTATAGTTATTTTGCCTTTGTACAACGACTTGAGTCCCTAAAGAAACTAATACGCCAACTAGTAGAAGCATTACTAAAACTTCAGCCAAAGTAAAAGCACATTTATTCTTTAAAAACTTACAAATCTGCATATTAATATAGTACCCTATTTTCGTAAGTTATACAACGGTTTGACATAATTTACCTGACAAAATGTTTTAGTATTGTTTGTTCGTAAACAATCATTATTTATGTCTCTTTTTATCTTATAAGACACATTAGATTTACAATAATCGCCGTATATTGAAGGTGTATCAGCCGCACAATATCCTTGTCTATAAGTTAGAGCTGTTTTTTTATTTGTATCTTTAAGTACATAAACAGGATTTTTATCGTTTTTAATGTTAAAAACTTTTACTTTTACTTTTATGTAATCTTGATTTTCCGCAGCGTCGCCAAGTGGTAGAATTTCTCCGTTTTCAAAAATAACGAAAGAAACAATATCGATATCCGGTTTATTTGGTGCCTTAGCTCCATTCAAATCTATCGCCAAAATTCTATAATAATAATCCTCTGTTTCGACAATCGGGGACAAATAGTAGCGTTGTCCGTTAGCAAGAGTAAATGTAGGGTCAACAATATTTTCAGCATTAAGTGATAGGAACGGTTCTTTAATATTTGCAGGGTACAATGCTTCACACGTGTCAGCTGAGCCTTCTGTGTCAATTGCATTTAAAATATTGGAGCAAAGTTCTTTATCGGATTTTTTCATTTTTTTATCAGGTGATAATGAAATCATTTCTGAAACAACTTTTTTTAAGTTGCCAAAGGTTTGATAATAGTTTGCTTGATAGTCAGGAACGAATGGGTTTACCCAAATAACAACAATGGTTGAAACTATAATTAGAATTGAAATCATTATAAGAAGTTCGCTTAAAGAAACGGCTTTTTTATTGTTCATCATGTCGGAATAACCTCTCTTAAAAAATTATAGCAATCTTTATATCTATCAACTCCTATTATAGCATTTTGAAGGTCTAAAGCACAATCGTTTATATCAAGTACGGTAGAATTTTCTTTGACAGCAAGTATCGGAATGTTTTTAGCAATAGCGTCGAGGACAACTGATGAGCCAATAGCCGTGTGAGGAACTATAATTGAGCGGATATCATTGCAATTTAATAAAGAATCATTGTAACCATTGAAAATAAGAGGTGCATTTTGGAGTCCAAGCAATAAGCACGGCAAAAAAGTAGGAGTTATGTATTCAGCTGAAGCTCTTGCGTCTACAAGATCAGTCGTTATATCAATTTCTTCAAATGCAGGTGCGTGTACTACGGGTATCATCAATTCTTTTGTCAGATAATGTGATATTATCGCCTCAATTCCTCCTACTATATCAGGAGAATTGCCGAATTTGTAATTGTCTTCAGGTGGTTCTTCGAACTTGCAAACCACTGCAATCGTTTGAGCTCCTCTCTCAATTAATTTTTTTGCAGCCTTGAGCATTGTTTCATTGTTTTGCACTCTCCCCGATGAAACTCCGGCCGGCGTCATGAAATATTCAATTCCGCATTCTTCTTCTGTGATTTCGTACCCCATTATATTGCAGGAATAAACGGTTTTTACGGCACCAATGGTGTTTAAATGGATGTTTAAAATTCCATTTGAAATTGCTTTATCAAAGATTATGCCAATTGAGTTGTTAGTAGATGGTTTTAGTGATAAATTACCTTTCATAAACTGACCAATTGACCAACCTTCTACATAAAACATGTTTTCACGTATTCCTGAAAAACAGGCAGCGTTTACAACATTGGGGTTTACAATTAGCGGGAATGTTTTAGCGATTTTTTGGGCGTATGGACTGGCATCACCTGCATATCCTCCTATACTTGCCCCAATTCCGGTTGGTACAATAAATAATGATAATTTATTTTTATATTTTTTGTATGGCATTATAATTCAACAGCCTCGTTTGGTTTTAAAATTGTAGCTTTTTGTCCTTGTCTTTCAAGTAAAACCTCAAGTTCTGTCGGATTTGCTTTTATTGCCTCAAAGGTGTTGTAGTGCATAGGGATAACTTCCTTTGTTCTTAGCATTCTTGCAGCCATAGCGGCTTCGTTTATCCCCATAGTGAAAAGTCCGCCAATAGGGAGTAATGAATAATATGGTTCATATAGTTCGCCTATAAGTTTCATTTCTGTATTTAAAGCTGTATCGCCAGCGTGATAGATTTTTACACCATCAATTTCAAAAATTACACCTGTCGGCATTCCTGCGTATTGACCGTCTGGAGTTGAGCTTGAATGAAAAGCCGGTACGAAAATCATTTTTCCCCATTCAAAACTTAATTCAGCTCCCATTCCGACAGGCATTGCTTTTGCCCCACGTTGGGCACAATAATTTGCGAGTTCGAAAATTGCAATTATTGTCGCACCTGTTTTTTTTGCAATTGGGATGGCATCGCCCAAATGGTCACCATGCCCATGGGTTAGTATAATATGTGTAATTTTGTTGTGGTTTAAATCGAATTTTGCGTATGGATTTTGGGAGATGAAGGGGTCAATTAATATGCCGCTATTTTCTGTTTTTATGTAAAATGCACTGTGTCCGATGTATCGTAATTCGTTTGTCAAAATAAAAACCTCTTGAGCTCTCTCTTTTTAATCATACGTTTGTGATTATACCAAATTATTGATAATAATAAAAGCTTACCATAGAATATAAATCTAAAAATGTGCTTGACGCAATTATATGTTATTGCTAAAATGAGTATAACTGTTACGGGATGTGGCGCAGCTTGGTAGCGCACCTCGTTTGGGACGAGGGGGTCGCACGTTCAAATCGTGTCATCCCGACCATTAAGAAAGAGCTTTCGGGCTCTTTTTTCTATATAAATCAAATTGAACCTATCCGTTAAACAAAGTTTTATCTGGGGAGCTCGGAAATTTATCACTACTATAGTGTGCTCTTTGTCAAGACTATTTTTAGAGGTTTCTTAGAATTCCCGACAGTTTATGAACGCTATCAAAAACTTGCCGAGAACATAGTAAAAGATGTAAGATGCTATTTAGATTATACTTAACTAATCATATTTTAATTTATTGGTTTAAAAAAGATGATGAAATAAAGCTCTACAATCAAATATCCACCTATACAAATAATTGGAGGAAAAAACGAAATGAACAATAAAATAATTCCAGTAATGCACTGTTTTGATGACAATTATGCACTGCCTGCCAGTGTGTCTTTTTATTCAATGCTTGATAATGCTGATAAAAATTATAATTATAAATTATATGTTTTGCATACAGATATTACACAAGAAAATCAAAAAAAATTACAAGAAACAATCGCCCCTTTTTTAAACGCAACATTAGAATTTATTAATATGGAAAACAAATTTGATAACTTGTGGAAAAACTTAAACATTAAAGGACATTATTCAAAAGAAATGTTTTACAAATTTTTACCAGCAAGTATTTTTCCGCAATATGAAAAAATTATTATCACAGATGTCGATGTTGTTTGGCTTGGCGATATTTCAAAAACCTATATTGATTTTGATGTAAATGAGGATTTTTATTTTGCAGGGTGCAAAGGAGCACTTAAAAAAAATAGCTGGGTTTATCAATGTGTAAAGAGCAATTATGAAAAAAATTTTTCAGAAGAAGAACAAAGCCAAATTTTGGTTAGTGCGGGATATTATATTTTTAATTTAAGTAAAATGCGTAGAGATAATATGGGGGAAAATTTTATAGATTGTGCCACAAAAAACGCATATAGAATTATGCAGCCGGAGCAAGATGTTATTAACTTATGTTGTTATCCTAAAATAAAATTAATGCCGCTTAACAGTGTTGTTTGCACTTATGTTTATGATTTATATAAAACGGATGAAGATTTTGAAAATGACCTAATTCATACAGCACAAGATATTAAAGACGCTATGCAACATCCAATTTAACTGCATTATGCGACACAAATAAAACCATGGAAAAATCCCGATTGCACTCGTGCAGATGAATTCTTTAAGGTTTTAGTAAAAACACCATTTTTAAATGATTGGCTACAAAAACAAAAGCCTGAATCATCAAAGATAAAAATCAAAAAAATCGTAAACTTTAAATTGCCTATTGGAAAAAATAAAAAATTATCTCTAGAGATAAGCAAAATCAAAAATATGTAAAAAGATTTAGAATTAATAAAAGAGTTGTGTAATGAAAAAACTGGAATGCTGCAACCATATTTGTTCACATAGATTGGCTACTGTAATAAACAAGTTGTAATGATATTAGATTGACTTTGAGATAGAGATATGTAGCTTAAAATAATAACAGGCGTAAATTATTCAAATTTTCATTTGTAAGATAGCCGGTATTTTATATTCGGAACTTTTTGGACGCTAAATCTTAATTTAATTAATCAGTCTTATTGATATAAAATTAACTTTGAGATGAAGATATATGTTGTTTTAAACTCTATTTCATAAAATATTGACTATTTAGTTCTAATAAACCATTATTCAGGTTAATAAAATTAATTTTACTAAAATTGTATTTATAAATAGAAGCAATAATAATTTGATGATTGCTAAAATCACGTTTTAAAATCTTAATCATTTCTTCAATGTTGCAATCATCTATTTCTTTTCCTCGAGGAGAATCTAAAATTATAGGAATATTTATATGTGCATATTGTTCTAAGCAAAATACATAAGCTAATTTAAAAGCAAACACTATTTTATGAAAAACTGCACCACTTAAACTTTTCAAATCAGATGTAAAAATATAGTCCTTTCTCGGACTAAGGTATGAAGAGTTTACGCCTAATTCTTCCGTATATTTTCTTATAATATTGTTTAGCATATTAACTATTTCAGTTTCGGATTTAGTTTTAATGTCTATTTCTGTTTCTATATTTCTTTTCTCTATATTAATTTTATTTATCATATTTTTTACAGCATTATAATTTATATTGATTTTTGAAATATCATTATCAAATTGCTCGATTAGAGTTTTTACAGACATTAACGGCATTACTTGTTTTTTTTCATTAATTAAGAATTTTATTTTATTATCAATTTTTACGATTTGAGTTTTTAATATATTAACTTTTGTTGAAATATATTCATTATTGTCGGTATAACCAATAATTGTTTTAGCATTAACTGGGATTTTAATACCATCTTTATTTTGAACAGATAATTGCATCTTTGAAATATAATTTTTGAAATTTTTATTTTTGTTTAAAACCTTTTTTAATTCTTCTAATTCCAAAACGAGTGGCTTTTTTTGTATTTGAAGTGTTACGATTTTTTTATTAATTTCATCATCTAAGGAGTCGTATTTTTTACTTTGGGTTATGTCTTGGATTTGTAGTTGATAATTTGCAACATCAAACATACTCTTATATTTATTTAACTGATAAGTTAAATAATTTAAATTATTATAAAGTTCACTGCAATCTATATTACCAAGACCTTGTACAAAATTATGAATGTTAAAATGATTACTACCAATAACAACGCCCCTATTAAGTAAAGTCCAACCTTTTTCTTGGTCAACATACATTATTCCGAGTATATTATTAATTATATTTAAATTTTCTATACCAAAAATTTTTGATAATAAAATATCTTTATCTGCCGGCAACGAATAATATTCAATTTTATTATCAATCATTTTTAAAGAACAATAATTTTGTGTTCTTGTAATATCAAAATGCTCATTTGAATCGCTTGTTACCTTCAAATAACAAGTATATTCTTCCATTTTTAAACCTTTTGTACTCGGTATAGAAAAACCCATTGCATAAAGTAAAAACCGTAAAAGAGTCGTTTTGCCCGTACTATTATTTTCACTATTTATCAGTGTAACAATAGAATTAAAATTAAAAAACCAATGAAATAATCCTTTTTGGATTTTAAGAGACTCTATATTCATAAATTAGCAGCCTCCTTTATTTTTTCTATATGAAATCTTTTTAAAATAATTTTTTTTAATATGATTTGAATTAAACATTTTCTATCTTCCGTAGATAAATAATTATCTATAAATTCATTTTCAAAATCTTTGTATTTTGTCCTAATAAAAGACTGTAAATTCCCTTCTCCTTTAATTTTATAATCAGAATACTTTCCAAGAACTTTGGAAACCAATGAGAAGTCATCAGACATTATGTTGATAATGCTATTGTAATTGTTTTTTATTTCTTGTATTTGAGCAGAATCGCAATCTTCAAGAATTTCATCCCCTATATCCATTTCGCACATTTGAACAATCAATGTCCACATCATCTTTTTCTTTGTTATTGTAATTGTGTCATCAGGAACAGTAGAATTAAAAAAATATTCTTTTTGCCATGTATCTAATATTTTCTTACTATCTATATTAGTTATCATATTAAGTTGACCTATAAATTCAAAAACGGCCCTTTTTATTTCTTTGTACCGATTATTTTCTTCACTCCCGATAAAAGGTAAAACTGCAATATATATTTTATTTGTATCTATATCATATTTACCATCTTTAATAATTTTATCAATTTTGTTTCTGCATTTTTTCGGTAAATCTATATAAGGAATTTGGGATGTTGTACTAAAATAGCCAACTGTAGATTGATCACTTAACGGATTAGAATGGTTAGTTATATATATTAATTTTTCAACGTTATCATTTTTGCTCGCATCATTTAAAGTTTTTATTGCATCTTTTAACTTTTTTGATAAATTTGCAGTATCATCTGCATTTAGTATTGATTTTGCTTGGGAATATATAATGTTTCCGTCTGTTAATTTTATTTCTATATCTTCAGTTTGGCTCTCTACTTTTACACTATCTGCACGTTTTATATTTTCAAGCATTAGTAAAATTGCAGCATTTGTTTGAAAATCCCAACCAAAAATCGAAGCTGAGGCATTTCTTGTTTTCTTTTTTGTCTTTTTTACATTAACCATAGTAAAATTCTACAACAAATATTTTATAAATTATTAGTATAATAATTTTTCTTTAAATGTACAATAGTAATAGAAATAATATTGATATTATTATAATGTTATTCTTAATAAAAAATATCATTTTATTTTTCATCTATTTCATAATTAAAATATTTTTTGAATATTTTAGTGTTATTGTCGATTATTTTGACTTCAGCAGAGGTTAAATCGTATAATTTATAAACCCTAATGCCCCTTTGATTTTCCTGTTTTTTTATTTTAGCTTCATAAATGTTTTTAAGTAAAAATTTAACTATAAAACTCTTTCAATTTCAAATAATTAGGATTTTGGCGCATGTCGGCAATAATGTGCCAAATAGAATCTTTTTTCTGTCTTTTTACAAATTTTTCAAAATCAGAATCGGATATTGAATATGTTAGACGTAAAATTTCTTTAAAACCTAATATTGAAAGATTATTTTTCCCTATTAATTTTCTCAAACTTGTTAGCCAATACACATCATTATAACTATATAATCGTGTATTATTATTTTCACGATATGGAATAACCAATTTTTCTTCATCATAAGTTCTTAATCTATCAGCAGATAGGTTTATTTCTTTTGCAACTTGGCTTACTTTTAATATTGGTTTATTTAAATCTAACATTTCACCTCACTTTCTAGCATGTTATTTGCTACAGAAATTGTTTTCAATTTAGTTGCGAAACAATTTGAAAACAAAAATATTTACATATTTTAAATTAGGTATTAAAATATTAGTTTTTGTGATATTCATATAACTATACTTAATCCTAAATAGGTGTTTATGAAAACAGAATCTGAGGCTAAAGCAAGAATAAAAATTAATAAATTACTTGAAGATGCTGAGTGGCGTTTGATTGATGATGAAAAAGGCAGAGCTAATGTCGATTTAGAATATTCAACCAAAATAAAAAGAGATGATAAGTTTAAAACCGGACTTTTAGATTATTTATTGTTTGATTCTAAAGGTTTCCCACTTTGTGTTTTAGAAGCAAAACGTGAAGATATAAATCCGCTTTTTGCAAAAGACCAAGCACGAGCTTATGCAATGAGTCAAAATATTAGGTTTGTAATTCTTTCAAACGGAAATATTCATTATCTTTGGGATATCGAAATCGGTAATCCTGAAATTATAACATCAATGCCTACGCAAGAATCCTTAGAGCAAAGAACAGGTTTCAAGCCCAATACTAAGACTTTGTATTTTGAAAATATTACAAAAGAATATGTTGCACTTATGCAAAATCCGAATTTGCTAAAAGAACCTGATTATATTGATGAATCAAAACGCAAGAAATTCTGTTTTGATAATGGTTATAGACTTTTAAGAGATTACCAAATCAATGCAATAAAAGCATTACAGCAATCAGCAAAAGAGGATAATAACAGATTTCTATTTGAAATGGCAACAGGTACCGGTAAAACATTAACTTCTGCAGGTATTATTAAATTATTTTTAAAAACAGGGAACGCCAAAAGAGTCTTATTTTTGGTTGATAGAATCGAACTTGAAAAACAGGTTAAAAAGAATTTTGATGATTATTTAAAAGATTATACTTGTGTAATTTATAAAGAAGTCAGAAACGATTGGCGAAAAGCAGAAGTCGTAATTACTACTATTCAAAGCCTTTTAGTTGATGATAGGTACAAAAGAATATTTTCTCCAACCGATTTTGACCTTGTAATTTCTGATGAAAGCCATCGTTGCATTGGAGGAAATTCAAGGGCAGTATTTGAATATTTCATCGGCTATAAATTAGGATTAACTGCAACACCAAAAGATTATATAAGAAATGTTGATACTAAAAAACTAAAATTTGAAGACCCTAAGGCGTTGGAAAGAAGAATTTTACTTGATACATATAAAACTTTTGGCTGCGAAAGTGGTGAACCAACTTTTAGATATAGCTTGCTTGATGGTGTTAGAGATAAATTTTTAATCAATCCAAAAGTTGTTGACGCCAGAACTGAAATTACAACAGAAATTCTTTCAGAAAAAGGTTATTCGGTTGTACAGATTACTGATGACGGGGACGAGGAAGAACAACAAGTATTTGCAAGAGATTTTGAAAAGAAATTTTTCTCAGAAAATACAAATATTCAATTCTGTAAAACATTATTAGAAAATGGATTAAAAGACCCTATTTCCGGTGAATTTGGTAAAACGATTGTATTTTGCGTAAGCCAAGACCATTGTGCAAAAATTACACAAATATTAAATCAAATGGCGCACAAAATCTGGGAAGGTAAGTATAACTCTGATTTTGCAGTTCAAGTTACATCTTGTGTGCCTACAGCTCAAGATATGACAACATATTTTTCTAATGATAATTTAAACGGAAACTCAAGATTTTTAGATGATTATAAATCCTCAAAAACAAGAATTTGTGTAACTGTCGGAATGATGACAACAGGCTATGATTGCCAAAATATTTTAAACTTAGCATTAATGCGTCCAATTTTCTCACCTACCGATTTTGTTCAGATAAAAGGTCGTGGTACAAGAAAAAACACTTTTAAATACCCTACAACAAAACCGACTGAATACAAAGAAAAAGAATATTTTAAACTCTTTGATTTCTTCGCAAATTGTGAATATTTTGAACACGAATTCAATTATGATGAAGAATTAAAACTTCCAAGAGAAAGAAGTGGCGAAGGTGGAACAGGTGGTGGAAAACCTCCATTAGAAACTCTTGAAATATTTGACCCAGATAAATTAAAAGAATTAAAGGAAATATCTATCGGACTTGATGGAATGAAAATTGATAGAGAATTATTCCAACAAGCAAAAGAAACATTTACACAAGATGAGGATATTAAAACGGCTGTAAATAATGAAGATTGGCAACAAGCAGAACATATTGTAAAAGAAAAATACGAAAACAAACCAAATTTATTTGTTACTTTGGATAAGTTGAGAAAATCAGAGAATCTTGACAGACGACTTTCTTGGATAGAAGTTTTGCAACGTGCTTTTGGACTTATTAATAAATTTAAGAACCAAGATGAATTGCTTGAAGATGAATGTGACAAGTACATTTCTATTTACAAACCTGAGTCTGAATATGTTCCCTATATCAAAAATTTTATAAAAGCGTACGCAACTGACGGACAATTTAGAAATATTATTGAATGCAAAAAGTTTCAAGAGTTGAATTTTTACGCAGGCTTCACGATGGAAGATTATAAACATTTGAACGGTTTTAGAGCGACTTTGCCTGAATACATTAAAGATAATATCGTTCTAAATAAATATATGTAACCTCATCACTAGAGGCGAAAGGAATAACTGAATATGTTAACAAAAGATATAAAAAGAACGATAGATAACGCAAGAGATGTTTTGGTTGGAAAAATCCCTAATCCACAAGCTCAGATTGAGCAAATTACGATTGCAATGATTTATAAGTTCATGGACGATATGGACTTAGAAACGGTTGAATTTGGTGGCGAACGTGAATTTTTTACTGACGACTTGAATGAATATGCTTGGTCAAAACTTATGTCAAAACAGCTAGGCAATGAAGCACGAATGAATTTATACACAGAAGCACTTGAAAAATTGCCACTTGCAAAACAAATCCCCGAACTTTTCAGAAACATTTTCAAAGGTGCATACTTGCCTTTTCGTGACGGTCAAACTCTTACTTTGTTTTTAAAAGAAATCAATGATTTGGATTATAATAATAGCGAAAATTTGGGTAACGGATTTGAATATTTACTTTCGATAATGGGCTCTCAAGGTGATGCGGGGCAGTTTAGAACTCCAAGACATATCATTGATTTTATAGTAGATGTGGTTAATCCAACAAAAGATGATACAATTTTAGATCCGGCTTGTGGTACATCAGGATTCTTGATTTCAGCGTATAAGCATATTTTAAAAACTTCAGAAAATACAAATATACCTTTGAATCCAACAGAACTAAAAACTTTGACAGAAAATATTCAAGGTTATGATATTTCTCCTGATATGGTAAAACTTGCACTTGTAAATATGTATTTGCATAAATTCAAACAACCTAAAATTTATGAATACGATACTTTGACAAACCAAACAAAATGGGATAATTATTTTGATGTGATTTTCGCAAACCCTCCATTTATGACTCCAAAAGGAGGGATTAAGCCACACAATAAATTTGGAATAAAAGCAAACCGTTCGGAAGTTTTGTTTGTCGATTATATTATGGAACATCTTAATTCTACAGGTCGAGCAGGAATAATTGTGCCAGAAGGAATAGTTTTTCAATCAGCAAATGCCTACAAAAATTTAAGAAAAAAACTTGTTGATGAAAATTATTTGTATGCCGTTGTAAGTTTGCCAAGTGGTATTTTTCAACCGTATTCAGGTGTTAAAACATCAATTTTGCTACTAGATAGACAACTTGCTAAAAAGACGGATAAAATTTTATTTGTAGAAATTAAAAATGACGGATATGATTTAGGTGCTCAACGCAGAGAAATCGACAAAAACGACTTACCTAAAGCAACAGAATTAATCCAACAATGGCAAAATAGTGCCATTGCGAGCGATAGCGAAGCAATCCAATCAATAAACAAGAACCCTTTAGCAACAATCGTAGAAAAATCAAAGCTGTCAGAAAATGGTGAATATAATCTAACTGCCTCCCGCTATAAAGAAACAAAAGACTACTCAAATTGTAAATGGGATATGGTAAGAATAGATAAAATATGCTTATTGGGAAGAGGAAGAGTAATTAGCAAAAAAGATATTGAAAACAATAAAGGAACTTATCCTGTATATTCCTCTCAAACAGCAGATAATGGAGTGCTCGGATATATTAACACTTTTGATTTTGAAGGTGATTATGCGACATGGACAACGGATGGAGCTAATGCAGGAACTGTATTTAGTCGTAGTGGGAAATTCAATTGTACAAATGTATGTGGAACATTAAAAGCGATAAATCCTAAAAATTTAAATATGACTTATGTAGCAAGAGTGTTAAATGTTGTTGCAAAAAATTATGTTGTAAAATTAGGAAATCCGAAATTAATGAACAAGGAAGTCGCACTCATTCAAATTCCACTTCCACCATTAGAGGTTCAAGAAGAAATAGTTAAGGAATTGGACGGATATCAAGCCGTAATCGACGGAGCTCAAAAAGTAGTCGATAATTGGAAACCAACTCTTCCAATTAATCCAAATTGGAGAAAAGTTAAACTTGGCGATATATGTGATATCCAATCAGGTGGTACACCTTCGAGAAGCAATAATGAATACTGGTATAATGGAAGTATTCCTTGGTATTCATCTGGAGAGTTAAACAATTCTTACACTACGGATTCTGTTGATAAGATAACTAATTTGGGATTAAAAGACTCAAATGCAAAGCTTTTCCCTAAAGGTTCTTTATTAATTGGAATGTATGATACAGCGGCATTCAAAATGTCAATATTAGACAGGGATGGGGCTTTTAATCAGGCAATTTCAGGAGTAAAACCTAATACGAAAATCAATATGTATTTTTTGTATCTTTATTTTTCATCAAAACGTGAAGATTATATGCTACATAGAGCTGGGGCAAGACAGCAAAATTTAAATAAAGGCTATATTTCCGATTTGGAAATTCCGTTAATTGCTCTCGAAGAACAACAAGAAATCGTAGCCAAAATCGAAGAAGAAGAAACAGCTGTTGAAGAATGTAAAAAATTAATCAAACTTCATCAAGCCAAAATCAACACCAAAATCCAATCCATCTGGGGTGATACCTGTGAAAACAATAATTGATTTGGAAGAAGAACTGTATGAGTTAAAAGATTATTTACCAATAATAATGTCAAACGACTTTTTTCTCAGAATGTTTACTAATCTATTAGTTGTAAAAGAAGCCGATTTTTATAATGATGCAGTAATTAATTTAGCACATTTTTACAATTATGTTTTACATTATTTTCTTGTTAGATTGTATAATTGTGATTCAAAACATTTAGAACTATTAAATTATTTACAATTAACGGAATCCTGTTTGAATTCTAGTGATGGTCAAAAAATCGAAATCAAAAGAGATGAGAAAATTGATATTTATACATTTAAAAACAAAGAAAAATCAGCTATAAATTGCTTTTTTCATATACTTGGCTTTGATAAAACTTCTACACTATGTAAAAATAATCAAGCAATATTTGATAAAAGAAATTTATCTGCACACTTAAATTATCAAGTAATTAATGCAGACTCGTTTGAGGATTTTATATGTTTAATTTCAAAAAATTTGATTCAAATTTCTGAAAAGATGTATAAATGTACAAAGAAATTAATCGTGAACGATTTACTTAGTGCTATAAAGAAAAAACTGATTACAGAAGAAGATTATGAGCCTTTTTTTGAACAGTTGAATATTGATTATAAATTGTCGATAAATGATTATAAAATGATAATTGTAAAAGATTATCTTCGTAGTATTAAACCTAATACCCCAAAATATTATATCAATAAATATATAACTGAAATTTTAGGTTTAGAAATTAACTAACCACCTATCTAATACCTAACTAGAAAAATCTTTCATATAATAATTACTTGTAAATAAAAGAAAAAGGAAAATAAAAATGATAAAAACGAATGAACTAAAAGAAAAAATGATTAATACATTTAAAGATTTAAAATCATTAAATGGGCATAATAAAATTTCTGATATATTTTTTAATTATAAAAAGACTCATAGTGAATTTGAAAACTTATCCAAAAAGAGTACTAATATTGAATTATTTAAAACATCAATTAAAAATGCCTTTCTAAAATTGAAAAAATGGAAAGAAGAAATTGAACTACCTGAAAATATTAAATTAAACATAGAACAACAAGAAAATGATATTGGAAATAACACAATTACAATTTTACTTACTCTTAATAATATTGATGAAAAATGTGAAATTCATGAAATTTTATTTCAATATTCTATAAATACATTGAATGATACTATGGGGGTATCCGTATTATTTTTAAATACATCAGGCTATAACGAAGAATTTGTATTATCCGAAGAAATATCTTCAGAGCTAATTTTAAAAGAAATTGTTGACACATTTTATAATTATGTAAAAAATATTTGCATTGAATAAAGGAATAAACATTATGAAAAAGATTTTGCTATTAACATTAATTTGTACAATATTTGTATCAACAGCTTTTGCAAGTACGACAACAAAAAAATATATCAAGAATTCAAAAGGTCAAACAACCGGTTATACAAAAACTTATTCAAATGGAAAAACTGTTCAGTACAATAAAAAAGGACAAACTGAATTCGTCTATAAAAAATCTTCGAATGGAACTGTTACAAAGTATTCAAAAACAGGTAAAAAATTAGAAACTTATAAATAAGTTTATCTTTATCCATTCAACACACTAACAACAATTTGTTTCATTGTTTCCATTTCTGTAGGATTACTTTCGGCAATTAAAATCGTCAATGCAAATAGGGTTGCATTATCAATCGTTGGCAAATTATTTTTATACAGAATGTCATTTTTATCCAAAAAATACAAGAAACAACTTGCAGCGATACGTTTGTTGCCGTCAGAAAATGAATGATTTTTTGTTATCAAATACAACAACATAGAAGCTTTTTCTTCCAAAGTCGGATAAAGTTCTGTGCCGTCAAAAGTTTGGTAAATCTGATTAACAGAACTATCAAAACTATCGTCTTTAGGGTTTGCAAAAACATCAGACGCAAATTCTGATTTCATTTTATTTACAACAGACAAAAATTCTTTTGTTGAAATTCTAATTGCTTCACGTTTTGTTTCGCCTTTAGTATCAAGTGTTTTGTGGTCAAAATTATCAAGCAAATCAAGCCCTTTTGCAAATTTATCCAAAATAATTGCAACCTGTTGAGCCGCATCAACTGTTTCAATTTGATTAGTCAAACTTCTTGAAAGCAAATTTATCGAAGTTTGCAAAGCCGTAATTTTTTCTCTTTGAGTTTGTAAAACTTTTTCATTAACAGCGTAGCCTTTAACTAAATAATCTTTCAAAATACTGTTCGCCCAAATACGGAATTGCGTACCTCTCAAAGACTTTACTCTATAGCCGACAGAAATAATCACATCAAGATTATAGAAGTTTGTATCGTACTGTTTGCCGTCAATTGCAGTTATCCGGAAATTCCGGATAACTGCAATTTTATTCAATTCACCTTCTTTAAAAATATTATTAATGTGTTCGTTTACGGTTCTTACATTTTTATCAAACAATTCAGCCATTTGTTTTTGCGTAAGCCAAACTGTCTCATCTTGAAGTTTTACATCAATTTGAGTTTTGCCGTTTTTAGCTTGATAAATTATGATTTCGTTTTGGCCGTTACTATTCACTAAAAACCTCATTTGAACACTAATTCCATAATCAATAATAGCATAAATATTAAATAGAATTTGTAGATTCAATATAATTAATAAGTTCCGTCCCAACCAAGAATATCTTTGTTTATTTGCATAATCAATTCAGGCGTCAGTTCTTTCGGTTTTTCTTCTTTTTTAGCTTTGACGATTTCGTCTTCGTAATTTTTGATTTCTAGCATGCGTTTTATTAAGTTTAAAACCGTATAAATTTCTGACTGGCTAACTTGTCTATTGTTATCAATATCCGTCATAATTTTATCCATCAACTTTCTTGTAAAATCATTGATTTCAAAGCTCATTCTGGTATTGTTGAACAAATAATCCGCTCGCTTCTTATCCCAATTATATTCCTTCTTCCAATAAAAAATTGTTCTGCGTGAAATCTCAAATTTTCTTGCTATTTCATCTGCTGACAATCCATCACATATAAAAAGTCGTTCTGCTTCGTTGTAATGTCGTTTTTTACTCATAAATTCTCCTTAAAAATTAACCTATTTTTATTAAATTCGTTTTTGGCTGTCAGTCGTTTTACTTGAAAAATACATCTACTTTTTATAAATCCTTGCTCCTGAAAATATTTTAATAATTGATTTAAAAGAGCTAAAGTGTTTTTTATCCGTCTTGATTTGAAATTTAATTCCTGACATTTTTTATAAAAAATTTTTACATCATTAATTTGAATATCCCCAATATGTTTATTTTTGAAAAATGGTAAAATTCCATAATTAAAAATGGTTCTGTAGTTTTTACAAGTACCAGATTTACAATATTTTTTTGCATAATTTTCTAAAAAATCGTGTACGGCGTCCGTAAATTCATAATTTATATTTTTAGATTTTTTATTTATAAATATTGAATATTCCTCATTTTGTTTTTCAATGTATTCGTATTTTTTATTTTTAAACGCTATTTTATGTTCACTTAACAACTTTTCAAGTTCGGTTTTACAATCACATTCAGCTATCATTTCAATTTCATCAAGCGTAAATTCTTTTAGGTGTTTTGCTAATTTAAGTATATCCATAGTTTCCTTTCCATCTTGAATTATTCGAGTTGTCGCGGGAGTAACGTCCCGCTCCATCATACGGGCTGGGTTCGCTCTCGCTCACACGGTGCCCTACCGAAAATCCGTTTCATATTATCTGCCTCACTGTTTCTTCGGTAATTTCAGTAAAATTATTCTCTTTAGCAATAGTTTCCAACTGATTTATCAACTGAATAATTTGCCTGAAACGATTATATTTTTTATAGATATATTCAATTGCATCAGCAGTTACTGTAACTTCTGATAATTCATCAAAAATCTGTTTTAAATCCGCTACTTCAAAAGTTTCGAATTGCAGAATTTCTAAAAATCTATCATATAAATGTTTGTATCGTTCAAGTTTTCTATGTGCTAAACCCATCCCAACAAAGATTATCGGGCAATCTGTTTCATCATGAATATCACGCAAAGTTTCTATTGTTTTTGAATTATTCATCAAATAATCAATTTCATCAATGATAATCAGCTTTGGCTTCTGTTTTAGTTTTTTACAAAGTAAATTGAAGTTGTCCGCAGTCAAAAATCTCGGTATTTCATCAATTTCTTTAACCAGTTCTTAAAGTAACCATCGACCAGTCATAAGATTTGTTGCTCTCAAATATATAGCATCATATTTGCAACTTAGCCATAATGCAGTTTGAGATTTACCAAGTCCGGGTTCGCCATAAACCAATGCCATTTTTGGTACGTTCTTTGGTTTATTGATTAAATTTTCAACAAGCCCTATAAAGTTTTTAACATTTTGCGTTCTGACAAATTTTCTAATCATACAATAATTTGTACTCCTTTGTTTGTTTAAATTCTTCAATCCACTTATCTTGAGGATTATTTTTCACAAGATATTCATATTTTTCAGAATTATTTTTATAAACGCCATTTAAAGAGCTTTTAAACGACGTTTTAACGGGTGTTAAAAATTCTTCATTTTTTATAATTTTTGTTTCAATAAATTTGCATTCATCATTAGATAACAATTCCTTGACTGAATTTATCGTTTTCTTTCTTAACTTCCGTTGTTTTTCAATTTTTTGTTTGTAATCTTCTAAATCTTTTACGTCACCCAAAATCTTCGCCATCGGATGAGTTTCGGTTACTCTCTCTGCCTTACAAAGATATTCGCCTTTTATCGTAAAAACTTTGATACTTGTTAAATCAAAAAGGTTGTATTTTATCCGCACTTTATTTTTGAAACCATAAAGTCGTTCATCAAAATAATCGTAGTTCAAAAATCTTATGCCATTTCTCTGAATTGTCTTAACTTCGGTTGCTAACATCAAATCGTCCAATGTATCAGTGTTTATATTTTGACGCTTTCTATCTTCTAAAACTTCTGCAATCATTTTGTCAGGAGAATTTGGACAAGGTTGAGAATTTTTAAAACTCAACCACATATCAATAATTTTTATTGTGTCTTGGATTGTTGGCAGCTTGGTGAACTCGGATTTCATTCCGCAGTTTTGCTTCGCAAAATGCTTCATTCCACCGTTCACCGCCGCAGGACGTGCTCGTTCACTTCGTTCGACTCCGCACTTGCCAAAATCCGCTTCTTCAATTGTCGGTACATATTCGGAATGTAAATTTGCATGAAATCTTTCATTTCTTTTTAAGTACGCAGGTTTTTCAGAAATTGCTGAGCCGACATAACTTGGTAATAATTTTTCAAAACCTTCTTGAAATTCTTTAAAAAATCGTTCTATAACTTTCGCCCTTGCATTATATGGTCTTGCAAATACTGTTTCTATTCCGAGTTTTGAGTACAATCCGTTAAAACCAAGTTCCGAGAACCCTTTATCGTCTGTAAAATACTTTGCTCTAAAAGCTCTGCCGTTATCTTGATAAACAACTTTGGGAATCATATCTAAATTTATTATTGAATTACGGAGAGCGGAAGCTATACATTGAGTATTTTCCTCTAACATAATTTCATAGCCAACCAAAGCTGTTGATTTCCAATCCAAAAATCCAACTAATGTCGCCATTTTGGGTTTTCCTGTGAATGGATTTATCACTTGAAAAGCTAATTTATGACCGTCGGCGACTAAAATATCTCCGACTTCAAGCAAACTCGCATCACGTTTGATATATGGTTCAACTTTATCTGACAGAGCTTTTTCACCATCTCTGGCAAGTATCCATTTGTCATAATTGTTGTCTTTGAACCACTTTGCATATCTTCTGAATGTTATATCGGCTGGGATAAAATTTTGACCTTGTTGTTTTAGTTTGTATTTTGTCAATGCCGTAGCTTTACCGATTGAAAGTCGGTTCGGATGTAGCAACAAACCCATAAAGATTCTGATTTCTTCGTCGGTTAAAACTGTTCGATATTCTACAATACAAGAATATTTATACTGAGGTAGAAGTAAAGTATAATCTTCACTTCCATTTAACAAATTATTCCAACGATGCAAACTTCCTCTCGATATTTTTCCTAAGATCTCAAATAAATATGAATTTGAAGAATTATGTAATTTTACAAAATCATAGTCGGCAGATAATTTATTTGTAGATTTTCTTCTAAATTCTTGCCATTGGTGAATTAAATCTAATCTTGCGAGTGCAATTTGTTTTGACTTTTCTGGTGTAAAATTTATATCCATTTACAGCCTCTCTATATACCAAGCTGAATTTCCAAAGCTGTTGAAATTGTATTGGACTTGAAAGTAAAAGTTGAATTCCATTGAATTGTCATCTTTGAAACAGTAAAATGATTTATTTAACTGTGTTTGCTTGTAGCTCTCAAAAGATATTTGAATCTCTTTAGCAAATTTTTTTCTAAACTCAGCATACTCAATTTCTAATGTTTCTCGGGTTCTTCTATTTTTTAGAATCATCTTCAACCTCCTTAATTGGAGTTATTAAATCTAATTCAATATTGTAGCGTTTTCCGTTTTTATCCACGCATGTAGCGAAGTCAATTTTGCCATCAGCAAATTTATTTTTCCAAACTTTAATTAATAAACCAATTTCATTAGTTTTTAAGTTTTGAATTTTGGTTCCATAAGCAATATCCATGTGTGTTTCTCCTTTCGGTTACATACACATTAATTGCTCTGTTTCGCAGAAACATCAAGTCTTTCATCCAAATCTCACAGATATTTTGACACATCTCAACACAAGTGATAGTGCAGAATTGCACTATTTACATGATTTCGTCCAAGAAACGACTCGCTCGGGGTGGGGGAGCGGATTGCGAGCAGAGTGCGGAACGGTCAAGGCGTTGAGCCTTGCCGTGCAGACACGTTTAACGCGAGCAACCAAGAATTATCACAAATCTTAAATTTCTAGTGCAATTCTGTGCAAGAAAACGGAAGTTTCGGACATTTTTTGACGCTAAATCTCAACACTAAAAACTAGGCTCAATTAGCCTAAACGTGGCACTCTTGCCTCTCAAATTCTCATCAAAATGTCCTAGAAAGGTTATATATACAAAAAAAGGCTTTCAATCGAAAGTCTTTTTTAAATTCTGGGGCGGAAGGATTCGAACCTCCGAGATGCCTGGACCAAAACCAGGTGCCTTACCACTTGGCGACGCCCCAATGGCTTATGTATCTATATTATTAAGTCCAAACACAAAAGTCAAGGTTTTTTATTAAAAAACTATACTTTATTCTGTTTTTATGGCTTAATATATTTAAAGTTATTATTAAAAATATATAAGGACAATTGTTATGCAAGCCAGACGTGCAGCGAGAGAACTATCTTTGATTTTGTTTTCTCAATTGAATAAAAAATTTGACACATTTAGTGAAAAAGAATTTGAAGATATTATTTTAAAATCTGTCAGGACTCTTACAAATAGTGCTACTGAAGATTTGAAAATTGCAAGTCAATCACTCCTCGATATAAGGGAGTTTATTGATGAATATGAGGCTAATGACCCCACTAATCTCGAAAGACCTATAGGGCTTTCAGATAAACCTGTTGCTCTTCCCATGACTTCTGATATGGTAGGAAAAATTGATGAGTTGATGAATGTCTCAGAAAAAGCTATGATGGCTCTTGAAATCGCTGAAATGACCGCTCTTCAAGAAAATTCAGACGTTAAAGATTACATATTGAAGGTTGTTGATTCTTATCGTGATAATCACGAATCTATTGATGAACAAATCAAAAAGTTTGCTCACGGCTGGGATATTAACAGACTTGTTAAAATTGATAAAGATATTCTCCGCATCGCAATAGCTGAAATGCTTTTTGTTAAAGAAGCTCCTTTGAAGGTTATCATTGATGAAGCGGTAGAACTTGCTAAAAAATATTCTACAGATGACAGTGCTTCTTTTGTTAATGGCATTTTAGGCAAGGTCGTAATTGATAACGATTTGAAATAATTAAGGTTTAATATGTTTGATTTTTTTAAAAAGAAAAACGAATCTGAATTACAAGAAAACGATGAACAAAAAAATAGTTCATCGTTTTTCGGGATTTCTTTTGATGGATTGAAGAAAGCTATTTCGAATACCACTCAAAATTTGATTGGAAATGTTGTAGACGCTGTCCAAAATGAAGAAGAGTTTGATGAATTTATCTTAGACGATATGGAAGAATTGTTGATAAAAGCAGATTTGGGCGTCGGTGTAGCTTCTGAAATTGTCGATAAGCTACGAAAACAAAATACCATTAAACCTTCTGCTGTAAAATCATTTTTGAGGACTGAATTTGAGAGCATTTTGCTCCATAATAAATCTTCAGAACTTAATTTTTCTGATAACGGATTAAATATCTATTTTATTACTGGTGTAAATGGGGCAGGAAAAACCACCTTGATTGGTAAACTTGCAAATAGATTTAAAAATTTAAATAAAAAAGTTTTAGTAGCTGCAGGTGATACTTTTAGAGCTGCTGCTGAAGAACAGTTGAATATTTGGTCAGATAGAGCAGGTGCAGATATTTACCGTAAAGATGGGATTGATTCTGCTGCCGTAGTCTATGACGCCATAAAAAAAGCTCAAAATGAGAATTATGATGTTTTGTTGATTGATACAGCAGGGAGGCTTCAAAATAAGCATAACCTTATGCAGGAATTATCAAAAGTCTATGCTGTGATTAATAAATTAGCCCCAGAGTCTTTAAAAGAGAGTATATTGGTTCTTGACGCAAATACAGGGCAAAACGGACTTGCTCAAGCGAAGATATTTGCAGAAGTAGCAAACTTAACAAGCGTAGCCTTGACCAAGCTTGATGGAAGTGCAAAAGGCGGTATTATTATTTCAATTGCAAAAGAACTTAATCTTCCTGTAAAATTGGTTGGTGTTGGTGAAAAAATGACAGACCTTAAAGATTTTGTTCCCACAGATTTTATCGAAGCTTTGTTTAAATAAATATAAATTGTCAGACATTAAAAAACAGCCCCAACGAATTGGAGCTGTTTTTATATTTGTAACTAATTGTATTAGTATCTATAGTGAGCAAAAGCTTTGTTAGCTTCAGCCATTTTGTGAGTATCTTCACGTTTTTTGCAAGCAGCACCTGAGCCATTTGCAGCATCTAGCAATTCACTGGTTAATTTTTCAACCATAGATTTACCGTTACGTTTTTTAGCTGATTCAATCAACCATGATGAACCAAGAGCCATTCCTCTATCAGCTTTAACTTCTAAAGGAACTTGGTATGTTGAACCACCGATTCTTCTAGCTTTTACTTCTAATAAAGGAGTAGCGTTAGTTAAAGCTTTTTTGAAAATTTCAGTAGGTTCTTCTTTAGTTTTTTCTTTAATATTTTCTAATGTTGAATAGAAGATTTTTTCAGCGATAGATTTTTTGCCACGTCTCATCAATCTATTGATAAATTTAGCAATATCGACATTATGAAAAACTGCGTCTGGGGCAGGAACTCTTCTTTCGGGTTTACTACGTCTTGACATCTTTATATCACCTTTCTAATTATTTTTTAGTTCTTTTAGCACCATATTTAGATCTGCTTTTGTTTCTGTTGGCAACGCCCGCAGTATCTAATGTACCTCTAATTATGTGGTATCTAACACCCGGCAAGTCTTTAACTCTGCCACCTCTAATAAGAACAACACTGTGTTCTTGTAGGTTGTGACCGATACCAGGGATATAAGATGTAACTTCAAATCCGTTAGTAAGTCTAACTCTGGCAACCTTTCTCAAAGCTGAGTTCGGTTTTTTCGGAGTAGTTGTATAAACTCTTGTGCAAACGCCACGTCTTTGAGGGCAATTTACCAAGGCTGGTGATTTAGTTTTATCAGTTAACTTTTTGCGTTCTTTACGAACTAACTGAGCTATAGTTGGCATAATTTCTCCTTATGTAATTGTTGTTTTTTCACTTATTTATCATATTTCTTGTTCAGCACAACTTAAACATGACATTAAACCAATTATCTATATAAAACTATAAGCAAAGCCTAATGTCAACAATTTATATTGATTAGGGGTACTTTTAGCCTTAATGTTTGGTAATATTTCAATTATTTTTTTTCAATGCATTTTGGAGAGCTATTTCAAGTGTTTGAATTTTTGTTTCCAAGGCTTTAAGTTTAGTGTCATCGGTATCAGATTGAACGGACAATTTTTCACATTTTCTTTTGTAGGCGGATAAATTGTCGATATTTTTAGCTGTAAATATTATTGAAAATAATATGCCCAAAACAATGCCTTCTATTATGTGTGATGTTGCTATAAGGTAATAAGGTAGAGTGAAATCCCCTTTTTTAAAGGGGCAGTATAGAGTAATTGTTGGGGCTAAATTTTGTGTTAAAAAATAGCTTATTCCGACTATTAGTAATAAAGCTAAAATAATTGATATATTTTTTTTCATTTTTGACTCCTTAAAAATCGCAATACTTTTTTAATATCTTCGTCAGGTTCTATGTTGACATTAATTACAGTGTTATTTAAAGGTGTGGTAAAAGTCAAGTCATAGGCTTGAAGGACTTGTTCTGTTGTTTTCACTTTTATTTTTGCATTGTTGTATAGTGAATCATTAACGATAGGGTGATGAATATGGCTCATGTGCACTCTTATTTGGTGTGTGCGTCCTGTTTCAAGTTGTAACTCTATGTAAGAGTAACCGTTAAAGCGTTCAAGTTCTTTATAGTGTGTTATTGAGGGTTTCCCAGTGTCGACAACAGCCATTTTTTCAGGATGAGCTTTAGAACGTCCAATGTCAGTTTTTATAGTGCCTGAAGGGGATTTTAAATTACCTTTTATAACTGCTAAATATTTTCTTATAGCAGTTTTTTCTTTTATTTGTTTTGTTAAAAAATTGTGTGCAGAATCGGTTTTCGCTATCATTAAAAGTCCTGAAGTGTTTCTGTCGAGGCGGTGGATAACCCCGGGGCGAAGTTTGCCGTTTAAGGTGGAAAGCCCATCATAGTTATACTTGAACAATAGAGCATTTACTAATGTCCCACTTGTTTCTTTAGTGGTCGGGTGAGTGAGCATATTTTTAGGCTTGTTCACCACCAACATTGTTTCGTCTTCGTAGCGGATATCAAGAGGGATATTTTCCGGTTCGATAATTATCGATTTTTCATCACTTAATGTGAGCAAAATTATATCGTTTTCTTTGAGCAAATACGCAGACTTTTTGTCTAAACCATTAATCTTTACTTGTGAATTTTTGATTAATGCTTGAATTTGAGAGCGAGATTTGTTTTCAATTACATCAGACAAAAATGCGTCGAGCCTTTTGCCTTCCTCATCTTCTGTTGCGGTAAAAGTTAGTATTTCAGGCATTTTATTTCTCTTTATAAATTGCCCAAATCAACATTATGGCTCCGATTGTAATCATTATGTCAAATGCATTGAAAATTGGGAAATTCAAATATTTTAATCTTATATAATCGGTTACATAACCGTCAGATATTCGTTCAAACAAGTTCCCTGAAATCCCTGCAGTTAAAAGTACCAAGGCGTTATATTTTAATCTTGACAATTTTGAAGGAGTTTTTGTTTGGTAGGCGTTAATAATATAGTAAAAAATTCCTAAAAGCACGAATATTGAAAACGTAATGATAAGCCATGGAGCGTTTGAAAATAGACTGAAAGCTGCTCCTGTGTTTTGCATAACAGTAAGTTCCATTCTTTCGTTCTCGACGAACATGTTGTGTGCAGTGCAATACAAAGCGTAATATTTGGCGGTAAAGCCAAGTAGTATGAACAAGAATGTTTTTTCAATGTAAAAGCCAATCATTTTTAGGGCTTTTACGTCAATTTTGTCATATTTTGCGAAAAAATTGAGAATATAATCAGTTAATTGCGAAATGCGTTTCATTTTTTGCTTTCCTTATTGGTGCTTTTACATTGAGAACGTTAATTCTTGACATTACAAAAGCCATGCCAGAGATATCTATTTTGATATCTTTCCCCGGTTTAATTGTTGGTTTAGTAATTCCTACGGAGGCTATTGCGTATTCGTTGTAGCCGTCAGTATTTGCATTGAAAACTCTTTCTAAAATTCCATCTTTTTTTACGTTTCTAAAGACATCTTGAGGTTGTTTTTGAGGGAAAACAATGGGCTCTGTGCTTATAGAGGCCAGAACCATGGTATCTTTAGGGGCAACAAGGTTTAAAGATGCTGTATAGCATTCTCCTGCTTTAACTTGCGGAGGGGCACTAATTGTTACGTTAGCATTTTTAGCGTCGCCATATTTTAGAGCTGTTGTTTCGCTGATTATGGTGCTGGACAATATTTTCCAGTCTTTGCTTATTTTTTGTAAGTAATAAAAAGTGTAAGATTCGGACTCGACAATGCCTTTTTCGTTTATATTTTCGAAGCTGTCTTTCGCTTCACCTTGTGCATTTTCCTTGAGTTGAACTATTGCATAATCCCCGTCAAGGATAATGTCTTTGATTGAATAACTGTAGTTCATAACAGGATATAGTTCCCAAGTTTTTTCCACCATATCGAAATAAGTTTTTTTGTCAAAGCCGTCAGCGTTTACGAAGCTGTCAGCATACATTTCTTGAAGTCTTTGAAGCTTTTTGTTAGTAGAATATTTTGTGTGTTTTTGAAAAAAGTCATCAATTTCAGCTTTTGGGTCTTGATTAAACATTTTGACGAAACCTATGCGACTGATTCTTTCCATTGTTACGTCATCAATCGGGGCTAAAGTTGATGTTTCTTCGGCATTAACAGGGAGTGAAAGTCCTGCCATTGCTATTATAAATAGTAAATTGAATATTAATGATTTTTTCATATTTAATCCTGTTGCTCTTTTCTGTATTTCAAAACCAGTGCAAAGTCTGTGGCGACTAATAATAAGTTTATCACATACAGCCAAAATACAATATCCATACTGTAAAGTATTTTGTGAATCATTCCGCAAATATAGCCTATTATAATTAAGCTAAGAAAAAGTTTGCTTTTACCTTTAACCTGTTTGGTTAAAAAGGTTTTACGAACAGCAAAAGGCCAACTTGCACCGAAGCAGATAAGCATTGCCGCTTCAAAAATACTCATAGAATGTATTTGAAATGATTGTAAAAGAATATTCATATTTGCCTTATTGTTAAGTTGCGAAAAATATTTCGCAAATATTGTAGCATAAATCGTTTTTTTGATAAAATATTTGCAGTAGAACAGAGGAATAAAAAATGCTTTTTGCTTTAGATATAGGAAATACACAGATAACAGCAGGTGTCTTTGATGGTGACAAATTTGTTACATCTTGGAGAATTGCTTCTGATAAAAAACGCTCTGAAGACGAATATGGCATTATAATTAAGAAACTTGTGGAAGATTCGGGATTGTTGGACAAAATTGATACTTCTATTATTTCGAGTGTTGTGCTTCCGTTGACAGACCGTTTGCAATTTGCTGTCAAAAAGTATTTGAATATTGATTCTCTTGTTGTTAGCCATAAAATTGAAACGGGTGTAAGTATAAAAATTGATAATCCTAAAGAAATAGGTGCAGATAGAATTGTGAATGGTTTTGCTGCTTCTGTTTTATATGGTTCGCCTGTTATAGTTGTTGATTTTGGGACGGCTACTTCTTTTGATATTGTTAATAAAAATAACGAGTTTATCGGTGGAATAATTGCTGCAGGTATGAAAATTCAAGCAGATGCTTTGAGTGAATTTACATCAAAATTGCCGAAAGTTAATATCGAGGCTCCTGAAAATACAATCGGGCATAATACTATAGACGCAATGCTTTCAGGTATCGTCAGAGGACATGCGGCTATGGTGGATGGCTTGATTTCTCAATGTGAAAAAGAACTCGGCGAAAAAGCTACAGTTATTGCAACCGGTGGGTATTCTTCTATTATCAGTAAGTATCTTGTACGTCAATTTGATTATGTAAATCCTGATTTGACCTTGATAGGGCTCAATTTGCTTTATAAACTTAATGTTGACGGGTATGTTCCTAATAAATTTTATTTGAATAAATCCAATAATATCTGATTTTAGTCGTGTTTTTCGAATTTTTTTCGTGTTTGATTAAATACATAGATTTCTGTGCCGTTTTTGTTTATTTCAGCTTTGATACAATTTGAATGGTCGGTTCTTAAGATGTCTGATTGGTTTGTTTTTAGTGTTTCTATGGTGTTTTTGTTTGGGTGACCGTATATGTTGTAACCAGTTGAAATTACAATTTGTTTAGCACTTGTCTTTTGAAGCATATCACTTGTTACGGTGTTTTTTGCTCCGTGGTGACCAAGTTTGATTATTTTGATATTTTTAATTTTGTCTTGTGGTAATTTCTTAAATGTAAAAGCATTTGCATCAGCCATAAATAATATTTTTTGTCCGTATGAAGTAAGCAAGGTTATTCTGGAGCCTTCATTGTCTGAGGTTCCGTGTTGTATGGGAGTAATATCTTCTATAAGAAAATTTTTATCTTGCAAAATCGTGCAGTTAGTATTTGTTTTTAGCGAAATATTTTTGTCTTTTGCAGCTTGCTTAATTTTTACCGAGAGGTTTGTTTCTTTTGCTTTTTGTGCTACATAAATATTTTTTATATTTGTATTTTTTAATAAAGGAATGGCACCACCGGCATGGTCGGAGTCGTAGTGAGTGATGATAAGGGTATCGAGGTTTTTTATTCCTTTTGAGTTCAGGTATTTTAAAATTATTTGTTGAGCTTGAGATGACGAGCCCATTTTGTACGGCTGTTTGCCTGTATCTATTAATATATATTTGTTGTGCGGGCTTTTTATTAAAATAGCATCAGCGTTACCTACGTTGAAGAAGATTACTTCTGTGTGGTTATTCGGTTTTGAAAATATTGAGAAAGAAAAAAGAACGAGTATTATTGTTAAAATAAATATAAAAATTTTTTTGTTAAACTTTTTTATAAAATATGAAGTTATTAAGATTAAAGCGGAATAATAAACGAATAATTGAAGAAATGATGGTTGGATAACTGTAGTTAATGCGTTTGGCAAATGAGAAAAATAGTCAGAAATTTTCACAATTGAGGTCAAGAACGGATTAATTACAAAATCAGAAAGCCTACAAAATAATATACCGACTCTTGGAATCATTGCAATTATTGAGCTTATGAACCCGGCAAAACTTACTAATGTCAAAAATGGAATAATGGCAATATTTGCCAAAACGGAATATAAAGCAAAAGTGTTAAAGTAGTACATCTGAATAGGAGCAGCGTATAATTGAGCTATAACAGGAACAAGGACTGCACTTGCCACTATGTTCCACAACTTGTTTTCTATTTTTGAAAATATTACAGGGCAAGTGAATAAAAGCCCGAAAGTTACCACAAATGATAGCTGAAAACCAATATTGTTAATCATTGCAGGGTCTAGGATAAGCATTAATCCAGCTACAAAAAACAAAAGGGAGAGTGTGTCGGCGTCTCTGTTGATTAATTTGCCGAGTAATATGAAAATAAGCATTAGAGTTGCTCTCATAATGGAAGGCCCAAAACCTGTCATACAGGTGTAAAAGATTATAAGCAAAATGCCGGTCAGAATTGATAATTTATAGTGTATTTTAAATTTTTGAGCGATGAAAAACCAAATACCGAAAATCAAAGTCACATTCATTCCTGATGCAGCCAAAATGTGTAGTAAGCCTGAGTTAAGGAAAGATTCTTTTAAGTTGTCGGGTGGATTTACAGCATCATCGCCAAAAACGATTCCGCCTAAGAGCTCAATGTTTGGGCTTTTTATGTAATTTTTATGGATAGTTATTATTTTGCTTCGTTTTTCATTCAGATTTTGTAAAAATTTCCAGTAAGGTGTATCAGCAGTTTTTATAGTCTTGAAGCTGTTTTCTTGAGCGATAAATAAGGTATAAGTATTTACATTTTTCAAATATTTTGCGTAATCAAATTGATAAGGATTTCCTGCCGGTTGCGGTTTTATTAATTTACCTTTAACCTCAATTGTATCGCCTATTTTGAGGGTGTTTAATTTTTGCGGTGAATCGTATATTGTAACAATAGTTTTAGCCTTTGTGGCTTGTGCTTTTTCAAACAGCGGGGTTATTTCTTGTATTTTTGCGTAAAATTTTGAGCGAAATTTACTGTTAGAGGTTGGTATGCTGACTATTCTCGCTTTTATTGTTGCGGTACTTGGAGCGTAATTGTAAATGGCATCAGTGTCGTTGATATGCAAATCAGTGTTTATAACGCCAAAAGCAAATAATATTGCGAAAATAACTCCAGATTTTGCATTTATTATGTTTTTAAAGATTAAAAATAATGTCAAAATTAATAAAACAGTTGTAAATAAAGGTATTTGTCCTTGGAAAAATGCTATAATTCCAAGAATATAATACAGGACAAATATTATTGTAATATGTGTTTTAGCCATGGAATAATGATACAATAATTTTATGAAAACGACATTATTTAATTCAGAAATAGGCAAATTTGTTATCGTTTCAAAAGCGGAAAAGCTTGTTAAAATTGACGCTAATATTAATTTATATAGCGAGTTTGTAAATTGTGAGTTTAACAATTTTGTAATAAAACAAATTGAAGAATATTTAAATGTTAAACGTGAAAATTTTGAAATTCCAATAGAAATATCTTTTGGAACTGTTTTTCAGCAGAAAGTTTGGCAGGAAATATCTCTAATTCCTTATGGAACTACAATCTCTTATGCTGATTTGGCAAAGAAAATCGGCGTAGAAAAAGCTTCTAGAGCAGTTGGCAATGCGACAGGGAAAAATCCTGTACCTATCATCATTCCTTGCCATAGGGTTATTTCTTCAACAGGCAAAATCGGTGGATTCTCTTTGGCGATAGAAGTTAAAAAATATTTGTTAAAAATTGAACAAAAAAAGATTGCCAAAAAGTGATTAATAGTGGTAAACTAATCGAAGTTATAAAAGGTTAGTATCTTTTATAGGTAGATACACTCTCTTATGAGGTAAATATATGAGCGAGCATTGGGTAACGCACATAGGTTCATGGGCAGTAAATATGGATACTGTTACTACTATGTGGATAGCTATGGCTGTATTGATTTTGTTTGCTTTGCTCGCAACAAGGAAATTGGCATTAATCCCAAACAAACTCCAAGCTCTTGCAGAAGGCATTTTAGGTGCTTTTTATGGGCTGACGGATATGATGATTGGCGGAAAAGAGGGTGCTAAACATGTTCCTTTGGTTGCTTCGTTGTTTTTGTTTATATTGGTCTCAAATTTGATGGGGCAATTGCCTTGGAAACTCTATCATTTAAAGGCTGGAGAGTTTGCTTCCCCGACTAACGATATAAATTTGACAGGTGCCTTAGCTATAATTGTTTTGATATATTATGTTTTTGCGGGAATTCGCAAAAAAGGTTTCAAACTTATATTCCACGGCTTTGGATTTGATAAAATAATATTGACCTTGGTTGACTTGTTAGAAATGATTACTCGTCCGTTGACATTGGCTTTACGGTTATTTGGAAATGTTTTGGCAGGCGAGATACTTATTACGGCATTAATCGGTATATTTGCATATTTGTTACCATTGCCGATAATGATATTTGAGTTGCTTGTGGCTACAGTTCAAGCACTTGTATTTACTATGTTGACGCTTGTTTATGTTTCGTCAGCAGTTTCAGATGAACATTAATTTGTAAAAGGAGAAAAAATATGGCAGATGTACAAACAATTTCAGATTTAGCTCAATTAGGAGCAGGTGTCGCAATCGGCTTTGGTGCTATTGGTGCAGGGCTTGGAATAGGTATTGCAACAAAAGGTCTTATGGACGCTATCGCAAGACAACCTGAAGTCGCAGGCAAAGCAGTCGGCTTCTTCTTGGTAGGTGCTGCTTTGGCAGAAGCTTGTGCCATTTATGCATTGATTATCGCATTGAAATTGTCAGGTATGATTGGATAATAAAAAATGGAATTTAATGCTACTTTTATAATTTCAGCTGTAAGTTTTATAATATTCACTTTGATAATGAATTGGATATTCTATAAGCCTGTCAAAAAAATCATGGACGAAAGAAAAGCTTATATTGATGATAATTATAATGAGGCAAATTCTGTTAAAGAAAAAACTCAAGCCCTTTTAGATGACAAAAATGAAAAGATTGTTGGTGCTCAAAAAAATTCTCGCAAGCTTGTTTCTGATGGCGTTGAGCAGTCTAAGAAAAATAAAGAAAATCTTATTCAAAATGCAACCAAAACTTCTAAAGATAAGATTCAAGAGGCTAAAGCTAACTTGTCAACAGAAAAAGAACAAGCCTCAAATGAATTAAAAAACAGCGTTTATGACTTATCTAAAAATGTTGCTGAAAAAATCTTGGGAAAAAACGTCGATAATTTTGAATACGATGAAAATCTAGTCAATGAGGCAATGAAAAATGCTTGATTTATCTTTTTCAAATATAGTGCATTCAAATACTCTTAATTTTGCAATCTTGGTTGCTTTAATTGTTTATGTTCTCAAAAAGCTTAATGTTGCTGATGCAGTAGAAAATTTGAGGACAAAAATAGAAACAGGTATTAAGTTATCTGAAAATAAGAAAAAGTCTGCACATAAAAATTTGAAATCAGCTGAAATTGAAAGAGAAGCCCTTCCTAAAGAGCTTGAAAACATTGAAAATATTGCTAAAAACAGCTTGAAATCTTTAGAATCAAAAATTCTAGATGAGGCAACTCAACAAATTAAACACATTGAAGATGGAGTTGAAAAGGCTGTAGACTCAGAACGTAACAAGATTACTTCGGCTTTGACCAAAGGAGTTTCAGGTGCTTCAATTGAGCTTGCTACAAAAAATATGAAAAATATGTTGGCTCAAGATATGGATTTGCATACAAAATTCATCATGGAAGCTATAGATGAACTCGATGGAGCAGGTTTATAATGGCGAATATTAATTTAAAACAAAATAGAATAGCAAAAAGGTATGCAAAAGCTCTATTTGATGAAGCAAAGGCTTCTTCAATGCAGGATGAAGTCTTATCAAATTTGAAATTTGTCGTTGATACTTGTAAACAATCACCTGATTTGAAGGATTTTTTGGAAAATCCAATAATTTCTACAGAGGACAAAATCGATGCAATAAATACCATTTTTAAAGAAAATGTTTCAAATATAGTCTACAATTTCTTTGTATTGCTTCTTGAAAATAAACGATTTGACGTCCTTGAGTCTGTTGTTTCAAATTATATTGAGATGCTGGATGAAATGAATAATATTTTAAAAATCAAAGTTACATCTGCAGTTGAAATGAATGGTGATTTGAAAAATAAGTTAATTTCCAAAATTGAAAACAAAACGCAAAAAAAAGTTATAGCTGATTACCTTATAAATCCCGAAATCATTGCAGGTTTGGTGATAGATATTAACGGAAAAATTATCGATTCAAGTTTGAAAACAAAACTAAAAGGTTTGCAAAAACAATTAATATAAGGAATACATTATGTCAACAATTCGACCGGATGAAATTACATCTATTATCCGAAACAAAATTCAAAACTATCAAAGTGCAGTTGATGTTAATAACATTGGCACAGTGCTTGAGGTAGGTGACGGAATCGCTCGTATTTACGGTTTGCGAAATGCAATGGCGAGTGAACTTATTGAATTTGATGACGGAAAAGGCACTCTCGGGATTATTTTAAACCTTGAAGAAGATAATGCAGGTGTTGTAATCTTAGGAGAATATTCTCAAATTAAAGAAGGAATGATAGCAAAAACAACGGGCAGAATTGCTTCTGTACCGGTTGGCGATGCTTTAATCGGTAGAATAATTGACCCTACAGGAAAAGCAATAGATGGAAAAGGTGATATCACATCAGACAAAACAAGACCAATCGAAAAAGTAGCCCCAGGTATAGTTGCAAGAAAATCGGTTCACGAACCTTTGCAAACAGGGCTTACAGCGATTGATGCCTTAACTCCAATCGGTCGTGGTCAACGTGAACTTATAATTGGCGATAGGCAAACAGGCAAAACTGCTATTGCTATTGATACTATTATCAATCAAAAAGGGCAAGATGTTATTTGTATATATGTTGCAATAGGTCAAAAGGCATCAACGGTTGCTCAATTAGCGAAAACATTAGATAAATACGGAGCAATGGATTATTCAATTATTGTTTCAGCTACCGCTAACGAATCTGCACCTTTACAATATATTGCTCCATTTGCAGGTGTTGCCATTGCAGAAGAATTTATGGAACAGGGTAAAGCTGTTTTAATTATATATGATGATTTGACCAAACACGCACAGGCATACCGTGCAATGAGTTTGCTTCTTCGTAGACCACCAGGTCGTGAAGCTTACCCAGGTGATGTTTTCTACTTGCATTCAAGATTGCTTGAAAGAGCTGTAAAATTGAATGATGAGTTAGGTGGTGGAAGTATCACAGCTTTGCCAATCATCGAAACTCAAGCAGGTGACGTTTCAGCGTATATTCCGACCAATGTAATTTCTATTACAGACGGGCAAATATTCTTGGAAACAGGTTTGTTTAACTCAGGTATGAGACCGGCTATTAACGCAGGTATCTCGGTATCACGTGTAGGCGGAGCCGCTCAAACAAAAGCTATTAAGCAAGTTGCAGGTAAGTTGAGGCTTGACTTGGCTCAGTTTAGAGAACTTGAGGCTTTTGCTCAGTTTGCAAGTGACCTTGATAAAACGACTCAAGACCAATTGTTAAGAGGTCAAAAACTAACTGAAGTGTTGAAACAGCCGCAGTATTCACCATTGAGTGTTGCTCAACAGGTCAGCATATTGTTTGCGGTCAACGAAGGCTTCTTGGATAATATCGATAATAAAAATATGGTGAAATTCAAAAAAGATTGGTTTGAATACTTTGATGCAAATCTTCAAGACTTAGCGGTAAGATTAAATGATGGAGCTGCTTTGAGTGATGAAGACAAGGCTAATTTAAAAGAACATATCGACAAATTTAAAGCTAACTTATTCAGTTAACAGGTAATAATTAAATGGCAAATTTAAAGAACATAAGAGATAGAATAAGCAGTATCAATAATACTCAAAAGATTACTCGTGCAATGAAGATGGTTGCTGCTGCAAAAGTTAAAAAGTCTGAAAACAGAGTTAAGGCATCCCGTCCTTTTACAAAAGAATTGGGCGAGATGCTATATAAGCTCTTAGGCTCTTTAAATTACCTTATGGATAAGGATTATGCAGGCGAAAACGCATTGGATAATTATCCCGCTCTTTTAGAAAAAAGAGAGCAAAAAAATGTTGGGCTTTTAGTTGTTACTTCCAACAAAGGGTTAGCAGGTGCTTTTAATGCAAATGTTGTCCGTCATACTTTGAAAAAAATCAAGGAATATAACGAGCAAGGTAAAAAGTGCAAACTTTTTGTTGTGGGATTAAAGGGGCTTGGACCATTGAAACATGCTCCGAAGGATTTGGATTTTGAAATTTTAACTTCTTATACAAAATTCACCGATCCTACGTCTGCTGCTGCTACTGTTATTGCGGAAGACATTGCGAAGTCTTTTATTGATAAAGAAATCGATTCTATCGATATTGTCACAACCAGATTTAGAAATATGATGTCTTATTCTGTCGAAGATTGGCATATCTTGCCTTTAGTTGAAAAGACTAAGGAAGCAGGGTATATTGATTTGGAAATGGACTTTGAGCCAGGTTTGTCACAAATTATGCAAAAAACCTTACCATTATTTGTTGCAAATACTATATTTCAAGCTTTGTTAGAGTCTACTGCAAGTGAGCTTGCGTCAAGAATGACAGCGATGTCTGCGGCTTGCAATAATGCGGAAGAAATGATTAGAACATTGACCGTAGATTATAATAAAGCTCGTCAAACAGCAATTACTCAAGAGATTACAGAAGTCGTAAGTGGTGCTGATTCATTGAAGTAGTTGTGGGTTTTGCCAATGAACATTAATAAAAAGTTTTTATTTACAGCGTTTGCTTCAGCGATTTGTTTTTTTGTCGGTGTATATTCAGCTGTTTTAATTGTTTTACCTCAAATTCTTGATGTAAATAAGTATAAGGCTGTGATTTTTGATGAACTTCATAAGACTACTGGTTTTACTTACAGTGCAGAAAACATAGATTTAAAAATGGCGTTCAGTCCGTATTTGAATTTATATTTGCATCATGTAAAAGTTGATTATCCTAACGGTTCAAATTTTTTAAAAGTCAAAGATGCAAATGCGAAAATCGAAGTAATTCCGTTGGTTGTAAGAAAAATTAAAATTAATAAAATTATTTTAACTCGCCCTATAGCTTCAATTTCAATGTATTCCGACGCTTCGACTTCTATTGAGAGATATTTTAAACCTATAGAAAAAAAATCGGGTACAAAATTCGCTTTTAGTTTGCATGAATCAATTCCTGACATAAAGATGAGCAGATATAAGGTAAAAATCAATGATGTAAATTTTTTCCATCCTTTTTTGCTTCAAGGCGAGTCTTTATTTTTGAGCGATTTAAGATTAAATGAAAGTCTTAAGTTAAAGACAAAAGGCACTTTGAAACAGTCTGACACAAATATATTGAATTATGATTTGGATATAGACACTTTTTTGACGAAAAATCCATCGGGGCATTTTTTTACAGTCAGTCCTTTTTTTAATTTAAAAAAATATGCGGTTCAATCGGATGTTTATGCTCATTTGAAAATAAGGGAGGACAAAGAAATTCCTTTTATTGACGGCGATATGGCACTTACCAATCTTGCGGTTAAAATAGATGAGAGAAAACTTTCCGGTAATAAAATTAAGTTAAAATTTTCAGGTAAAGAAGTTTTATTAGATGCATTATTGAGGACAAGTCAGGTTGATGAAGCTTTAGCAAAGGGTAGTATCAGCTTTGGTTCACACAAGGATATTGATTTGACCGTCAAGGCAATGCGGGCGGATTTGGCAAATTTAGAAGATTTGTCAATTGCAATTTTGGATAGTTTTAATATTAAAAACGAATTAAGAAATTATAAAATTTCCGGTTTGGCTAATCTTGATTTTCGGATAAAAAGTAATTTCAAAAGAATGGAATCAAGTGGTAACGCCGAAATTTTGAACTGCTCGGTTTTAAGTAAGCATACGCCTTTTAAAATTACGCAGGCAAATGCGGGAATCAGTTTTGAAAATAATGAAATTAATGTCAAACAAGCAAAGGCGTTGTTGAATAACACGCCAATAAATATTTCCGGAAATATAGACTCTCATGCCGTTGTTAATATGTTAGTTAAGGCAAATAATTTACCTATAAAAAATTTGTTAAACGAATTTGCTTTTTTATACAAACTCAAAGGACTTTCAGTAGAAAATGGCAGTTTGTCTTTTAATGCTTTAATATCAGGCAAGTTGACGCAGTTTGATATTAATGTAACTTCTGTATTAAAAAAATTGCAAATAGAAGATTTGAAGAACGGTTTTACTATAAAAATTGCTCAAGGTGATGCTGTTGTAAAATATGAAAAGAAGAAAATAACAGGCTCACTCAAGACAACAAATTCTGTTGTTTTTTCTCGTAAATTTAAAACAAATATTTTATCGAGAAAAACAGAGATTGAATTTGATAAGGACAAAGCCGTAATAAACCCATCAGAGCTTACTTGGGGAAATTCCGGGGCGAATTTTAAAGGTGAAATACAAAATTTCAAAGAGCCAAAGTTTGAATTAAATCTTAATGGCAAAGTCAAGTCAACTGATTTGTATAAATCGCTTTCATCTGTTAAAAAATTTCCGGCAGGTATTAAGGGGACACTTCCTGTTATAGCTGAATTGAAGGGTAATTTTAATTCTCAAAGGGTAAAATTGCAGTTTGCAACGGATTCTTCTAATTACGTTTCAGCTCTTGTAATTAAGGAAATGCTCAATAAGCCCGGGATTTTGAATCTTGACGCAGAGATTAATCATAATAAAATAGCGATAAATGACTGCTCTTTATATAATGTCAAAAGTTTTCAGTTGAGCAGTGATTTTGCCAAAAACTTGACCGGAGCAAAGCGAATTGTAATGGTTTCAGGCAAGGTGTCTGATTTCTTAAATCCTGTTTTAGATGGTGTAAAGGTTGTAGTTCCCGAATCTTTAACCGCTTCTGTGGCTGGTATTCCCGGGTCTGAAATTTCTTTCAAAACAGATGTAGCAATGAATGGCTCTCTATTTAATCCGAAAATCAAAGGTAGTGCTTTTGTTTATCGTTTTAATGTGCCTGCGTCAAAAATAAATGTCCAAAATTGCACAGCTGAATTTGATAATAACAATTTTTTAGTTAAAGTTCCTTATTTAAAGATAGGTAATACGCTTGTTTCCTTGAATGCAAACGGAATGCCGCATTTAGGCAAGAAAATTGTTGTAAATAATGTAAAAATCAATGCTCCCAATTTAGATATTGATGATATTTTGGAAACTTTTGGACCTCTGTTTAATAACGTTGCATACCCTAGGGTGAATGTTCCGTTGCAAATAAAATCAGGAAGTGCAGTTATTTCGAAATTCCATGCAGATGGAGTGAAGGCTCAAAACATAAATACGAATTTAAGTTTGAATAATAATAATTTAAAGCTTCAAAAAGTTACAGGCAGTGCTTATGGCGGAAGCTTTTGGGGAAATATTGATTATAATTTCAGAAGTACAAATTTGAAATTAAATCTGGGCGGAAAATCTTTAGATGCAGCAACTGCGGGGAATGCTTTTTTATCATTGCCAGATATTTCAGGCAAAATGGATTTTTATTCAAATGTTAATATGTACGGACTTGATAAAAGACAAAAGATTAAATCGTTATCAGGAACGTCTAGTATTGCAGTTTATAACGCTCATTTAGGCCCATTAGGTCGGTTTGAACATTTCTTGTATGCACAAAATTTGATATCCCAAAGTATTATGAAATCTACGATTAATCTGCTAGCACAGGCGGTTGCTCCAAAAGATACAGGACGAGTTAAATATTTAAAGGCGAATGTATCGTTTTATGACGGGTATGCAAAAATAAACAGATGTGTTTCATCGGGTCCCAATATGAGCATGTATCTGTCAGGACGATATAATATGCTTAATAATTGGGCTGATATTGAAATATTGGGTAAGGTTTCTCATGAAGTTGCAAATGTCTTGGGACCATTGGGGCAGTTGTCTTTGGCTAACATTGCAAGCAATATTCCTCAATTAAACAATGTTTCTTTGCCAAATATTTTTTATAACAATTATAATTTGGCTGTTCCTCAATCGACAATTGCAAAAATTCCTGATTTGACGCCGAAAACGCAGTTGAAGACGAAAGATTTTACTGTTAAAATAATTGGTAATGCTGAAAGTGTAAAATCAGTTAAATCATTTAAATGGTTAGTGTTGAGCAAAAATGGTGAATTGCCGGAGGTTCAATCTTCAACACGTCCTAAACCTCAAACTTTCAAACCAGAGGCGAGTCCTGAACAATATCATTCTATCAGACGTGAGAATAGTGAAGTTCCGAGCTTTTTAGATAAACTTCCTGATTAGTTCAAAACTTTAAGTGTATCTTTATCTTTTAAAAAAGGAAGATGAGCTTCTTGTACCAATTCTCCCGGGATTAAAATCGGCATTCCTGGGGGATAATTTACGATAAGTTCGTTTGCAATTTTTCCCACAGCATCTTCTTTTTGAAATTCTATTGAGTCTTGGTTGTAAACATTTGCGGGGGCAAAAACTACCTTTGGCTCGATATTTACATAATTTGAATTGTCATCAATTATTTTATTTTCTTTAAGAGCTTTTTTGCTAATTTTAGCCAGTGCTTTTTTTAATTTTGTTAATTTTTTCTTGTCTGTTCCTATTCCGGTCAAAAATAAAACGGATTTGTCATTTGCAAGTTCATCTTCGATTTTGTATTTATTAAATAAGATGTCAGAAAGTTCAAAGCCTGAAAGCCCGTCTATTTTGACTAATATTTTAGTTATATCGTTGTTGTCGTAGTAGATGTGCAGATTTTCCTGTTTTGACAAGTCATTTTTGAACTTTACAATTTCGTCGATTAACTTTGCAATTTGTTTTTTACCTGCTTTCGAACCAAGAAAGTCTATAGTAGATTCTATGTCTAGTAGGAGCGGATATGAGGGTGATGTTGTGTTAATCAAATTCAATGCTTTTTGGATTTTTTCAGATGGAACCTTGCTGTCAAAGCTCAAATGCATAATCGCCGCAGGATTGATTGCACCTGCAGTTTTATGTAAAGATTGAATTGTGATATCAGCTTTAGAATAAATAGCAGGAGTTCCTATCGTTTTGTCAAAATTCCATAAAGCCCCGTGGGCCTCGTCGACAATCAAGATTACATTTTTTTCATTACAAATTTCAGCGATTTTGTTTACGTTAGATATAACGCCCTCGTAGCTTGGATTTGTCATTATAAAAACTTTAATCTGCGGGTTTTCGTTTAGAGCTTTTTCAACGTCCGTGTATTTAATCGGTTTGAAAATTCCCCATTCTTTGTCAAATTGTGGCGTGAGCCATATTGGGTATGCACCTGTTAAAACGAGCCCGCTGTATATAGATTTGTGACAATTTCTTGCAATTAAAACGGAATCATTTTGTGCTAAAGTGGCAATCATCGAAGCCAATATACCTGATGTTGAGCCGTTTGTTAAGAAAAAAGAGTTACCTGCTTCATATATTTGGGCAGCTTTTTTTTGTGCTTCTTTTATTGCTCCTGTTGGGGCGGAGAGGTTGTCAAAGCCTTCAATTTCGGAGTAGTCGGATTTGAAATATTTTTCGCCCAAAAGATTTTTACATTTAGGGGGGATAAAAATTCCTTGGTTATGTGATGGTGTTGTAAATAATAACCTTTTTTTCTTGCCGTAATTTTTAATTAATTTTATAATGCTCATAGACCTAATATTTTTTTATAGTAATACATAGAATAATTATACAATCATGACAACTGAAAACGACAAGCTTGACGCTAAAAATCGTATAGATGAATTAAAAAAAGAGATAAAATATCACAACGAGGCATATTATAAAAAGGATACGCCGGAAATTACTGACGCACAATATGATGCTTTGTTTCGCGAGTTGAAAAAGCTAGAGGGTCTTTTCCCTGATTTGTTGACAAAAGACAGTCCGACACAAAAAGTCGGTGGAGGTATTTCTGAAAAACTTCCGCCTGTTAAACATAAGTATAGATTGTATAGCTTAGACAATTCAAACAGTTATGACGAGCTTTCTAAATGGTATGAAAAAGTCAAGAAAGAATATCCTCAAGAGAACAATACCGAATTGGTTGCGGAGTTAAAGATTGATGGATTGGCAGTTGCGTTGAGTTATGAAAAAGGCGAGTTAGTTCTTGGGGCGACTCGAGGTGACGGTGCTGTAGGGGAGAATATTACTGAAAATATAAAAAGGGTAAAAGGTATTCCCCACAAGCTTACACGCCCTGTTGATATAGAGGTGAGGGGCGAAGTCTATATGCCCGTATCATCTTTTAATAGAATAAATGAAATTCAGAGGAATTTAGGAAAAAAAGAATTTGCAAATCCTCGGAATGCTGCAGCCGGGTCTTTGAGGCAACTTGACGCAAATATTACAGAACAGAGAGATTTACATTTTTGGGGCTATGCGGCAGTTTTGATAGATATGCCAGAAATAAAATCTCATTACGAAACTTTGCAATTGCTGAAAGATTTAGGATTTAGTGTGAATGATTTGAATTTGGTTTCTCAAAAAGGGATTGAGCCTGTTATAGAGTATTGTGAAGATATCGGCGAATCTCGAAAGAAGCTTGATTACGCAACGGATGGAGTTGTTGTAAAAGTCAATGATTTGCATAAACAAAATGAACTTGGGTTCACTGCAAGGGCTCCAAAGTGGGCTACTGCGTTCAAGTTTCCGCCTGAGGAAATTTGGTCTACTGTTGAAAGTATCGAGTTCTCAGTTGGGAAAACAGGCGTTGTGACTCCTGTTGCTAATTTGACGCCTGTTCAACTTGCCGGAACCACTGTGAAACGTGCGAGTATCCATAATTTTGATGAAGTTTGCAGATTAAAGGTGAATGTCGGAGATAAGGTTTTAGTAAAAAAAGCAGCTGAAATTATACCGAAAATAGTCGCTTGTGACTCCAATCGTGAGGCAACTGAGTGCACAATTCCACAAACTTGTCCTATTTGTGGAACGAGTTTGGTAAAACCTGAAGGCGAAGTTAATATATATTGCTCAAATTATTGGGGTTGCCCTGCTCAGGTAAAAGGCAGAATCGAATATTGGGCGTCAAAAGACGGTATGGATATTGACGGAATGGGCGAATCTATTGTTGAACAGCTTTATGATAAAGGATTGGTCAAAGATGTTTCTGATATTTATACTTTGACAAAAGAACAATTGATTTCTCTGGATTTGATAAAAGAAAAATCAGCAAACAACCTTTTAGCCTCCATTGAAAATAGTAAACATAGACCTTTAAGCAGGTTTTTAACTGCTTTGAGTATAAAACTGGTGGGCAAAGAAACAGGAGATCTTATCGCTGAAGAATTTCCTACGTTGGAATTGCTTAAAAAAGCTTCTCTAACTGATTTGACAGCAATAGATGGTGTTGGCGAAAAAGTTGCAAAAAGTGTAATCGATTATTTTTCTGATGATAGAAATCAAGAAATATTACAAAAACTTGAAGCCTATGGCGTGAAACCTGAGGGAACATCAGTTCAAAAATTGTCTGACAAATTTAATGGTAAAACTTTTGTCATAACAGGTACTCTTTCAAAGCCTCGTTCTGATTTCGAAGAAGTTATAAAATCTCAAGGCGGAAAACTCTCAAGCAGTGTAAGTAAAAAGACTTCGTATGTTGTAGCCGGCGAAAATCCCGGGTCGAAATTTGACAAAGCTACCGCTTTAGGTATTATAATATTAAATGAGCAAGAATTTAATGAGCTCGTAAGTGGTTGAGGTAAGATGAATAAGAATTTTAAAGTTATAAAGATAAATGGCTTTAGAGGCGTTTTGACTGCGATATTTGTTATAGGTTGTTTGGTTGCAGGCTTTTTGATTTTTCCCGGGTGGGTGTTTATGCACTTGTGGAATTATTGTGCTTCTTTCTTTTATACAATGCCCTCTATGCACTTAGTCCACGGCGTTATTTTGTGGGCAATAGTTGCACTGACTGTTTATGCTATAAATAACAACCATCCTTTAATCGGTGTTTCTTCACACCCTGCATTAAATGAAGAGCAAATAAAAGATATTATGGAGCGAGTAAAAGCTAATGCTCCTAATCCCGTAAATATGCCTAAAAATATTAAAAATGAAGAAAAAAAAGTAGAAAATAACGACAAATCAGACTCCTTAGACGAGATTAGAAAGTAGGTAACTATGAAAAAATTATTGACTACAGCAATGTTGTGCTTGTTTGCCTTTTGTGCAAATCAATATGCTGACGCAGCTAATTGCCCTCCGGTAAAGAATGTTGGCGTTATATCAGTAAGCAGCTCTGCTACGAAGGATGTTGACCCAAATTCAGCTGAAATGTCTTTTGCTGTTGAAACGACTGCAAAAACAGTAGCAGATGCTACAGCAAAAAATAAAGTGGCAGTATCTCAAGTCGTAGATGCTTTGAAAGCAAAATTGAATCTTCAAGGCGGAGATACTATTACAACCAGCCAATTTTCAGTGCAACCTAATTATAACTACGGAAAAGATGATAAACGTACAGTAAATTCATATACAGTTATGAATTCTGTAAAAATAAAAACAAAAGAGGTTAAAAAAGTAGGTGAGTTAATCGATTTGGCAGTTGCAAAAGGTGCAAACCGTATGGATAGCTTGGCTTTTAGATTAGAAAATGAACAAAATTTATGTAACGATTTGTATCCGGAGGTTATGAAAAAAGCTCAAGAACAAGCAAATACTGTTGCAAAATCAATGAATATGAAAATAACAGGCTTGAAAAGTGCTCAAACAAGTTCAAGTGTTCAATATTCCAGCAATGTTTCTTTTTCTTCAATGTTGAGAGCTAATGGTGCCGAAATGGCTTCTGTTACAAATACTCCGATTGAAGCAGGCAAGATTAAAGTTAAAGCTGCCGTAAACGCTGAGTTTACTGCTGAAAAATACTAATTACAGAAAAATGTGATTTGTAGTATAATTCAACTATGATTAAACCGAAAAAATCAATTGAAAATATGCAAGCTTATGAGGTTCCGCTCTTTACTAAGGAGTGGAACCTTAAAATTGATTCAAATGAAAATTTATATGGACCCTCGCCCAAGGTTTTAGAAGCGATAAAGAATGTTGCTCCGGAGGATATTTGTTTCTATCCTTTTTATGGCGAAATATCCCAAAAAATAGCTGATTACACAGGTTTTAATATTGATAATATTAAAGTTACAAACGGTGCTGATGAGGCTATATATTCTGTTTTTCAAACTTATCTCGATAAAAATGATATAGTTTTGACAGTTACTCCAACATTTGCAATGCCTATTATTTATTCAAATATCTTGGGCGGAAAGCTTATAGAAGTTCCTTATAAAAAGAAATGGAAATTTCCGATAGATGATTTTTTGAAAGAATTGACAACTAATGATGTAAGGATTGTCTATTTGACAACGCCTAATAATCCGACAGGAGAGGCGATTTGTCAATCTGATATGGAAAAAATCCTTGAGGCATCTAAAGATAAAGTCGTTTTGATTGATGAAACTTATGGTAATTATTGCGAAACAAGTTACAAGAATTTTGTTCATAATTATGACAATATTTTGCTTGTTAAGTCTTTTTCAAAAGATTTTGCCTTAGCTGGATTAAGACTTGGCTATATTATTTCAAACGAGAAAAACATAGCGGATTTAAAAAAAGTTGTTAGCCCTTATAGTGTCAATAATATTGCTACAATAGCGGGCTGTGCTGCTTTAAGTGATTTGGACAGATTTGAAAAAGTAAAAAAAGAAATTATAAAATCAAGAGAAATATTAGCGGAAGGTTTTTCTTCTATCGGAATGAAAGTCTATCCTTCAAGTGCCAATTTTATATATGTAGAGTGTGGCGAAAAAGCTGATTATATTGCGAAAAATTTGGAAAAAGACGGCATAAAAGTTAAACATTGGACCAATGGCTTTTTGAAAAATGCACTCAGGGTGACTGCTCCACAACCGGAACTCGCTCAAAAAGTTGTTCACAAATTAAAAAAACAACGAGTTGTGATTTTTGATATGGACGGCGTTTTGATTGATGCTGGTCAGTCTTATCGATTGGCTGTTAAAAAAACATTTGAATTTTTTGCAGAAAAAGAAATATCATTTGAAGAAATTCAACAAGCTAAAAATCTTGGCGGTCTTAATAATGATTGGGATTTGACTGAGTATTTGCTTCAAAAAAACGCTATAAATATTGAAAAAACAAAACTCATAGAAAAATTTCAAGATTTTTATTGGGCTGAAGGTAAAGGGTTTATAAACAACGAAGAACTGTTGATTGATAAAGCAGTTTTGGCGAAACTTAATGAAATGTGTAATTTTGCCGTATTTACAGGTCGCCCGAGGCAAGAAGCTTTTTTTGCTCTAAAGAAAAACGGAATGGAAAATTTGTTTTTCCCGATTGTGACAATGGACGACTTGCCTATCGATTGTCAAAAGCCAAAACCTAATGGTGTTGAGATTATAAAAAATAAAATACTTGCCAATGAAATATTTTATATAGGCGATACAGTTGATGATATGATTTGTGCAGAGTCTGCAAATGTCTATGGGGTAGGGGTTTTGCCTCCTCAAGATAAATCTGATTTGTTGAAATCTGACCTTATGAAAAAAGGTGCAAAAACTGTTTTGCACGATGTTAATGAACTAATTAACGCAATGGAGAAAATATATGAGATATAGTGCTAAAGAGCGTAATACCTTAGAAACAAGGGTTAAAGTCGAGATTAATCTTGACGGAAAAGGTGAAAAAAATATTTCGACGGGGATTAGGTTTTTTGACCATATGTTGGAGCAGCTTGCGGCACATTCGGGATTTGATATTAAAATTGACGTACAGTCACTTGATTCTGACCCCCATCACATAGTGGAAGATGTTGCTATTACAATAGGTTCAGCTTTTCTTGAAGCTCTGGGTGATAAAAGGGGAATCAATCGCTATGGTGAAAAAACTATTCCGATGGATGAGGCTTTAGCTCAATGTGTGATTGATTTATCGGGTAGGATTTTTTCTAAAGTAGATGCAGACTTTAAAGAGGAAAAAACATCAGATTTTGAGATTATTTTGGTTCCTCATTTCTTTCAAAGCTTTGCACAATCAAGCCTTTCAACTATACATATCAATGTGTTAGACGGTGTTGACCCTCATCACAAGGTTGAAGCTATATTCAAATCATTTGCAAGAGCAATAAAAGTAGCGACAACAATTGATGTAGCAAAAAAAGACGTGATACCTTCAACAAAAGGCGTTTTGTAAAAAAGATTTGCTAATCATTTAAGAAATCTTTGATAAACTTTCCGAATTTCCCGAGCCCTTCACCCATTGGTGCAGCGGTATCTGTAAATTTGCTTGTCAACGTTTCAATTAGAATGTCGGTTGATTTTTTATCAGAAGCTACATAGTCTAAATCTATGTATTCAATTTTTTTCAAAATGTCATTAGGGAGTCCGTGGATTTTGTTTTTTGAGATAGCTTCTTTGATTACTTTTTGAGCATCGCCTGCACCTTCTTTTAATTTAATGATAATTTTAGGCGTTTTGCCTTCGACATTTCTTGCTTCGGTTGCGATTTTTCTCGTAGTTGCAAGTATGTCTTTGACATCTTTAGCTGCTTCATCAGTAACTCTAATTGATGATTTTTTGAGATTGAAAGCTTTTAAAGAGCTTGATTTTGTTTGATTTATAATTTCATCTAAATGGTTTTTAAGTCCTTTAGCACCTGTAATTCCTTCTGACGCTACTTTTGAAAGTTTGAATTTTTTAGCGGCAAACACGATTCCAGTTGCAGCACCGGCAAGTAGAAGAAGGTTTTTAAAGAAACCGCCTCCGGATTTTTGGTTTCCGCCAGCCAAACTGCTTGAAGCTAAGGGGTTTTGTTGTCTGATTTCTTTTGCTTTATTATATTTGTTGGTTAAATCTTGATTAACAGAATATTGGTACATATCATCAGGTGGAGCTACACTGCCGATATTAGGTTTTGCAAGAGCCATTCCTTCGGTTGCTTTAGCGGTATTTTCTTGGATTTTTTTTGCAGCAACAGGGTCTGCCGGAGTTGGTGCAGCAATTTGAGGTGCAATATTTTTCGGCGGTTCAGGTTGGGTGTTTGATTGTTGAACCGGTTGATTATTCAAATTAGAAACAGGTAAACTCATTGTTTCCACCTCTAAAAATTAGTAACATATATATAAAATAGCAATAAACATTTCAAATTGACTATTTTTACTTTTTTTTTGTTTAAAACTTAACAATAATTAATAATAATGCTAAAATATAAAAGTGAAGTATATTATTGATTAAATTAGTGTAAAATTTTCTTAACAAATCCCCTAAAAAAACGCAAGAAATTGCGTTTACAGGAATTAATATACATATCTGACTTTTGCATGACAAGGAGTTTTTTGTGAATATAGTTAATGGTTCATCATTCAATCATAACAAGAAAAATGAAGTATCTTTCGGAGGACAAAAGAAGTTCGTCGATAATTATGGAGCAGTGCAACAAAAGTTCTTTCTGCCCTATGATACTGATAAATATAGTGCAAAGCTAGAATTATATAGAGTTGCCAAAGATAAAAATGGCGACTATTCCTTGGCGTCAAAAGAGCCAATTGCTTTTAGCTTGAATGAAAAAGGTGAAGCCCCAAACGTTGCACCTGATAAGTTGTTTGGCGATAAAACCGAAGCTTTTGCATACAGATACGTTTTGACTGATAAAAATGATGAAAACAATAAAAAATTTGCCTTTGACCCCGGATATGTAATAGAGGACAAAAGGATTGAACATTCTGACGATGCGGCAAAATTAAATGTTGTGTTGAACAACGGTGCTGTTATAAATCGCCCGGGGAAAATGCAACTTGTTATGTTAGACCAATATAATCCCGGTTATACACGTGAAAAAGACGGTAAAATTTCATATTCAGAGGCTTTGCGAGCAAATGCTTTGGCTTCTACCAGAACTCATACCAATAAACTTGGCGGAAATTTTGCTGGTTTAATCCAAAAATTAGATAAGCTTGAAAAAGAAGGCTATACAAGAATTGTAGGCATGCCTGTTACTAAAGATACGGTTTCCTCTCACTTGTATTGGACACAAAATGCATATCAACTCGCACCTCAACTTGGTGATATGAATGACTATAAAGACCTTCAAAAAGAAATGTTTAAACGTGGAATAAACTGGGTTTCAGATGCTGCTTTGGTCAACGAAGGATTAGAAGGTATCCATTTTACAGATGTTTTAAAATGGGGAAAAGATTCACCATTTTATAATTGGTTCAAAATAAATGGACTAAATGATGGCGTAATGGCAATGGGTGTTTTGCCAAAACAAGCTGATTACTTAGGCTACAAGGTTGTGAATTCACCTTTTGAGTTGGGTAATACCTCAAAAGCAAACAAAGAATACGACGTGAAGAAACCGACATACGTTCAGTTTTTTGATACCAGATTGGCTGATAAAAAACAAATGACTGACAATAATCTGATTAATACGTACGCAAAAAATAATACAGATAATAACTATGATATAACAGCTCATGACGATACAGTGTATCCATATTCGTTTGAAGTTAAGCCTGAACAATTAAAGCAAAATATAGATAAATATATAGCTTTAAACGGTAAAGATGCCAGTTTGCAAAGCATGGACGCTGTAAAAAACATAATGCAATTTGATAATTTCAAAATCGACCAAAAAAATGAGGGTGGCTTTGTTGCTTGGGACGGAAATGTCGATATTGCAAAATTGAATTTCTCTTATGGTACAGAAGATGTCAAAAAATACGTTGATTCTTTACCAAAAGAAGAACGTAAAGAGGCAATGGAAGCAATGGAAGAAGGCGTTTGGGCTGTTCAAGATTATGCATTGTCATCAGGAAAATATTGGACTCAATTGACAGCAGATACGACGACTTCTTATGCTGCTTCATTGTTGAGAGGCGTAAAGGAGCCGTCAGCAAAAGCATATATGCAAAAAATTCAAGACGAAGTTAAAGCAGGTAATTTGCCGAAATCTTCAATAGAGGCAATGACTTCACCTGTTATAAGAAATATTATAAATGGGAGATACGAATCCAAAACACTTGAGTCAAACGATACTGTAATAAATACTCTAGCCAAAAAAATAATGGATTATCCATTGGAAGCACTTCCTGCAAATAATGATTTGTTGGCAGTTTTGACATCTCCGTATATTGCAAAAAGAGCTTCAAATAAAGATGAGCTCGGCGTTTCAAGATTTGATTTGTATCAAAAAGGAAATCCTAATTTAAAACCGAAATATCAACAAATTTATGATAAAGCAGATAGCTTCTTGGCTAATGATATAGCTTCCTTTTCAATTAAAATATTGAAAGGGTTGGGAATGGATTTGTCAGATGGCAGTTCTCCAAATGCATTAGGTAAGTTTGTTATTAAAGATGTAATGGATGATGTGACACAATATGCTTTGATTAAATCTATAGCACCTAATGCTCCTATTGAATTTGATAAAAACGGCGAGTTGGATTTGTCTAAAATTAACCCTGCGGATATTACATTAGGCTCTTTGGGTATAGATATGAATTCGCCTGAAGAAAATGCTGACGCTTTAATCGATAAAATGAGTGAAAATTTTGCTAAAATTAGTGATGAAGACAAAAAAGAATTAACTGCAGCCTTAAAAAAACGATTAAAAGGTGCAGATGTAAATTCTTATTTGTTAGCAGAAGCATTGGTTGATAGAACAGAAACAGGCTTGAACTGGAGAATTGATGCTGCAAAAGATGTAGCTCCCATTGATTCTGTAAGAAACGGCACTGATGGAGCAGGTGAAACTTTTGACAAAGCTATAGATTTCTGGAAAGCATATAATAAAGCTGTTACAGAGGTTAATCCTCATTCTTATACAGCAGCTGAAATAACTGATTTAGAGCAGTTATTTAACAAAAATCCTGATGGCAGATTCTCAGGACCTTGGGATGCAGAGGCTAAATTTATTCGTGATACAGGCATTACAACAACAGCCAATTATACTTATTTCTTCTCTTCTGTACCTGAGCTGTTTAACAAATCTGCTGAAACTGGTGAAACCAATAGTAAGTATGGAAATCCTGTAGAAACAAGAAAAAATTTGATTGAAGGTTGGAGTGAAAATCCTGGCTTTTTCTATCAAACTCCGCTTGAAGGTGTTCTTCATTCATATACATTTGTAGGAAACCATGATAAACCGAGAATTTTGCACTCATTGGCTTTAGATATGGGATTGTTCTATTCTCCTATGACTGATGCAAATGATCAAAAAATTGCGGCAGAAGTATTGGGCAAAGATGATATTTCTATCAATTATGATAAAGTTTCATCACCAGCAATTGCAATGGGCAAGGCTCTAAAAGACGGATTGGCTCAAGCTGCAGCAGATAAATCTTTGAAAAATACTCTTAACGATGATATTAAAGCTTCTTTAGATAAAGCAATTGCTGAGATTGCTTCAGGAAAATTCAAAGGTGAAAAATTTAAACCTGATGCTTTTGGTGCAAGACCTGTTGATAAAGCTCTTGATAATGTTTTTGAGCAAGCAAAATCCAATGGATTAAAAATAAACGAAAAAGATGAAAAAATTATAAAAGATGCGGTATTTAATAATGTTATGAAACCTGCATTTGAAAAGAACTACAGTATTTACAAGATGATGGTTACACTCCCCGGTGATGTTACGGACTTTGGCGGTGATAAAATCGGAACAACAGGCTACGAAACCAAAGCTAAAAACTATTATCAACAAAATAGAAATACGCTTGTTTGGGAAAGAACCGACCCTAAAAATCAAAAATACTATAATGAAGAAGTTGCAAAATACGAAAAGAAAATGAATGCGATTTTGGATTATAGAAACAAACCCGAATTAGCACCATTGAATGATGGAATTCCTGTTTCATTGCCAATGGACAATGATACGTATTCTGTCTTGAGATACAATGACAAAGGACAGGCTGTAATTACTGCATATTCATTGGCGGGTTTAAGTGTTAATGCACATGATTCGATAAAACGTGAAGAAGTCAATCTTGATTCTATCAGACTTGATGGCGGTTCTGAAAATTACAACCATGCTGATGGAGACCAAATCAAAACTGCAAAGAATAGGGCTCCTAAAGAGGGACTTGCAGGCGGCTTGACAGAAGGCACTATCTTTAAGAGTACAAATTTGGCTGATAAAGACAGAACATTTGTAGTCGCAAAAGAAGGCGGTCACTATGTTCTAAAAGCAGAAGACGGCGGAAAAATCACAATCAGACCTGATGATTACAACTCATTAGTTTTGTATAAAGCTGAATAGATTCACTAAACGATAGAACAATTTATAAAAAAATCCCTTTGTAGTACAATATTTTTTGTAGAGCGAAGGGATTTTATTATGCTAAAAGTACATAACTCATTTAGTAACCAAACAGAAGAATTTAGTCCTATTACAGAGGGCAAAGTTAATATGTATGTCTGTGGACCTACTGTTTATGACCATCCGCATTTAGGACATGCCAGATGCTATATTACTTGGGATATGGTTTATCGATATTTGAAATTTTTAGGCTATGACGTCAGGTATTGTAGGAATGTGACGGATGTAGATGATAAAATTTTGGCTAAAGCAAAGGCTGAAAATTCTACGCAACAAGAAATTTCTCAAAAATATTATAAAATTTTTTCAGACAGTATGGACAAATTAAACATATTGAAGCCTGATATTGAACCTTTTGCGACAAAAACTATCGGTGAAATGATAGCAATCGTGAAAGATCTTATAAATAAAGGTTTTGCTTATGAGGTTGATGGAGACGTTTATTTCAGAGTTAAGAAGTTTAAAGATTACGGCAAATTGAGCAAACAACCGATTGATGACTTGGTTGCAGGTGCAAGAGTTGAAGCGTCATCTAAAAAAGAAGATGTTTTGGACTTTGCGTTGTGGAAAAAAGATGAAATTGACGGATTTAAGAGTCCATGGGGACTTGGCAGACCGGGGTGGCATATTGAGTGTAGTGCAATGGCTCGCAAGCATTTGGCTAAGGAAATTGATATTCATGCCGGTGGTGCGGATTTGATTTTCCCTCATCATGAAAATGAAATAGCACAGTCAGAGTGTGCAAATGGGTGCAGATTTGTCAAATATTGGCTTCATAACGGATTTGTAACTATTAATAAAGAAAAAATGTCGAAGTCGCTAAAGAATTTTGTCAGCATTGACGCATTGCTTGAAAACTATGATTCAAATACAATCAGATTTTTCATTTTAACAAATCATTATAGAATGCCGGTTGAGTTTAATGATATGGCGTTAGCCGGTGCTCAAGCAGGATTTAAACGATTAAAAACAGCTTACAACGATGGGGTGAAATATGTCGGCGAAGCTAATTTGCTAGAAGATATTGATGTCCCTGAAATTGAACAATTCAAGGAAGCAATGGATAATGACTTTAACACTTCAAAGGCGTTAGCGGTTCTTTTTGACCTCGCAACTGCTGCCAATAAGTGTAAAGACGCAAATGATAAACAAGGTGCCTTACAAGCTGTCTCAGCACTCGTAAAATTGACAAATGTTATGGGCTTCAAAGTCGAAAAAGATGAATTATCTGAATCTGAGCTTTCAGAAAGATTGGATAATATTGTCGCAGACTTTGATTTTTTGCCTGAAACAGATAAAAAATTAACAGGAAACGCTCTTATGGAAAGAGTTATAGCTGTCAGAAATGAAGCTCGTTCAAATAAAAATTGGGACGTTGCTGATAAAATCAGAAACCTTTTAGATAGCATAAATATTATCCTAAAGGATAATAAAGACGGTACTATCTGGCAAGAAAAATAAAATAATCCGTTACATTTTGATGATTGATGCAACAATTATACTTTTTTAATGTCTAAAGCCTTGTGTAATACGAGGTAGGAACAAAAAACATGCCTACAAAGCTGCAGGCATGTTTTTAGTTTTTGATATTCGGCTTAATGTTGAGGAGCGTGCTTTTCCAAAATTGAAGGAATAGCAATCAAACCTAGGTACATAACCAATCCGAACAAAACAACATAAAATGCATCCATAACAAAACTTCCTATCTAATATCTACACATAGATATAGTTCCCAGCTTTGTGATTTCTAAACATGAAATGAGCAAAAGGGCAAAAAAATAGTATTTATGAAGTATAATGAGGATGGTAAATTTTATGGATAAGTTAAAGATAAAACGATTGTTTTCAGGATTATGTTGCTCAAATTGTAAGAGCGACTTTGACGAAGATTCAATAAAAATCATGCGTGAAGAAGATAATTTGTATGTTGTGCAAATTGTTTGTAGGCATTGCAAAAAAGCTTTCGGGCTTGCGTTTTTGGGACTAGAGTCTATTGATTTGAAACCTGAAAAAATAAAAGATTCAGATTTGAAATTGGAGATTTTAGAAGGACCGGCTCCGATTAGTTATGATGATGTGATAGACGCACATAAGTTCATCAAAAATATGGATACAGATTGGGAAAAACACATTCCGTCAGATTTTAAAGGTTAAAGCTATTGCATAGCAGTGCGGCTGCAGCCTTTCATCGCTGAGTCGAATTTTTTTAAAAAGTTTTCGACATTGAAAAATAGTGTTTTTCTAAAGCCATGGGCTTCCATATCTTTGATGGCGTCAGGCATTGGGAGTCCTTGTTTTGTGTATTTTACGAGAGCGGATACAAATCCGGTTCGGTCCCGCCCGAATGTGCAGTGTATAAAAAGAGGATTCTCCTTTGTTGCTGATTCAATTGCTTCAATTATGTATGGAAATGTATTTTTTATATGGAAAGGATTGAGTGGAATATTAATGTATTCCAGCCCGTTTTTTTTCGCTTGTTCAGTTAGAGCAGCCAGTTCTTTTTTTGTTACAGATTTTAAGTTCAGGATTTTTTTAACCCCTTTTTCAGCAAGCATTTTCATTTCTTTTTCAGAAGGTTCAGAGCCTCTATAGAATGAATCTGAAATTTGTTGGCAATAAAATGGTGTCTTATTGACCCAAACTTTGTCCATAAGTTCAATTATAGGATTGTTTTTTATTGGCTTAATCGAAACCATAGCGTACCTTTTCTATATTTATAAAAAATTTTTAGGTGCTAAGATTGCTTGAATTTATAAAAAATTTGCGAATTTTAATAATTCTAAAATCGGATTTGCTGTCCTTAAAAAAAATGTGATAAAATAGTTCTATGCAGAAAATTTTATTTAAAATTTCATATTTTTATTTTGCGTTGATAGCCTTATTTTCTCTGTGGTATCTTGTAGTTGCTTGCTTTATAGCGTTTGCAGAGCCGGGAGTCAGGCTAAAAATGGTGGGTTGTGTTATCTATTTTGCTACGTTAATTTGTGCCAATTCTTTTTGCATGCAAAAAATCAAATTGTTGAATAAAAATGATGTTGGATTTAACGGCTTGATTAAAGCAGAAAAAATCGCAATGATTATAGCATTGCTTTTGTCTATTTTCTTTTGGCTTACATTGAAAGCTTTTAACTAAAAAAAATAGAGCTTTAAAAGCTCTATTTTGTTTTATAAAAATTTAATTCTTCCGTCTTTTACGATTTCAAAAGGCTGACCGTTGAGTTTTTTGATATAGTCAACAGCTACTTTGTCTTTGTCATAATCGTACTTTTCAAGAAGTGCTGGAGTGTCAATTTTCTTTAGCATATCAAATTTGTCGCCGCCGTTACAAACATAGTCGTCGTAGATTGCGATGTATTTTTTGTTCGGGTTTGGATTGTTAACATCAATTTTTTGAGGTTGGTTGTTTTTGTCTAAAATAGAAGCTTCAACAACTTTTCCTTCTTTGTCTAAGGTATAGGTCATGCCTGAAACTTGCATTATGTTTGGCTTGTTGTCAGGAGTTTTTAGAGATGTGCCACCGTGGTTTAAAGCATCGATTAGGTCTTTTTCAGATAACTCAACTTTGCATAATTTGTTTTTGAAAGGGAAAGCACTAGAGATGTCACGTTCGGTAATTTCGCCTGAGGAAACGTTTCCTCTGAAATTAGCGGAGTTTACGAGGACGATATCAGCCCCCATTTCTTTTCTTACGGCATCAGCAACGAAACTGGCAAAAGGATTTTCTTCAATCAAAGGTTTTTTCGGGTAAGGGTCGCATTTGCTTAAAGTTCCGATAACAGGTGATGGACCGAGTATTTTGTCTGCAGTAGCTGACATAAGTAAATTTTTGCCGTAAGCAGATGTTTTTTCAACGTTATTTTGAGCTTTAACGATTTTACCTTGAGCGTCATATTCGACATTCAAAATGCCGAAATTATGCCCGTCACGTCCTGCTTGAGTAATGATGACAGGTTCCCCTGATGGTGAATAGAATAGATTTTCGCCTTGTTTGATACCTTCAATCATATCGTGAGAGTGACCGCCTAAGATAACGTCTATACCGTCAATAGATTGTGCGATTTTCTTTTCTTCTTTGTTTCCCGTATGTGACAATAGGATAATTTTGTTAATACCTTGTTGTTTAAGCCCGTTTACTTCTTCTTGAAGTTCTTTAAAAGTTTGAGGCTCGTCGTCAACGGTTATGCCGTCTAAAAGTTCTTTTTTCTTGATTCTTGTATATAAGTCAAGTGGTTGAAGCCCGATAACGCCGTACTTGTTGCCATTTTGTTCAATTACGGTTGAGCGGAGAGTTTTTTGTTTTAATGCGTTTTTATCAGGTATATTCATGTTCATTCCGAGGAATGTTGTTTTTACGTTTTTTATAATATTTGCGAGTTTTGGAGCGGAAACATCAAATTCATGGTTTCCGTAAGTGGAAGCTTGAATGCCTGCTGTATCAAGGAAAGTTGCAGCTGCGGTGTTTATTTTTTCATCTCCGCCGATAAAAGTATCACCAGAGCAAAGCTTTAAAGCATCGACTTTCTTTTCTTTCGCAAAGCTGTCAAATTGGGCAGAAGCGTTAGTTAATTGTTCCATTTTAGGAAGTTGCCCATGAATGTCATTTACATAAAAAATAGATGACTTTACAGTTGGAGTTGACCCAGTTACAGAATTGACCATATATACCACACTATTTAACTACTCTGTTTAGAATAAAAAGCGTGAAAAATATTTTTGCTAGCTTGCGTATAAACTATAAATTATTTGTTACATTCAATCAATTTTTCTGCTTTTAAAAGGTCTTCTTTTGTTGTGATTTTGAAATTTGAATATTCGCCTTCAAAAATATAAACATCGGCTCCAAGATGTTCAAGTAGTCCGCCATCGTCACTAAATTTATGACCTTCAAGCTTTTTGTGTGCTTCAAAAATTAATTTAAAATCGAAAATTTGTGGAGTTTGCACATTCCACAAAAAAGCTCTGTTTGGAGTTTCTATTATTTTCAGATTTGAATCAACTTTTTTTATTGTATCGATTGTTTTTACAGCGACAATTATTGCTTTTTTTTCAAAAGTTTCATTTAACGCTTTTTGAATAGTTTCTTTTTTTATTAACGGTCTGGCTCCATCGTGAATAAGTACGTAGTCACAATCTTTTGAGGCTTTTAATCCGTTGAAAACAGATTCTTGCCGGCAAGAGCCGCCTTTTACGATTTCAACTTTTTTATAATTTTCAGTCAGCTTTTTGAGTGTTGGAATGAGCCCTTCTGAAGATGGGATAATTATTTTTGATATGCAATCAATTTCGTTCATTTTATCAATAGAGTGCATTAAGACAGGCTTTCCATCTAAATTTTCAAGGAGCTTGTTACCTCCTTTGTACCTTGAAGATGTTCCGCCTGCAGGAATTATGGCTTGTATGTTCATTTATTTTTCCTCAAAATGATTGAAGCTTTTTGTGTTAAAAGTTTCTTCGTCTATTTCAATAATTTTATTGTCTGTTTTAAGTTTTACTAATCCGTTAGTATTTTTGGCTGTAACTTTTCCGATTGGTTTAAATATTTTTTTATCAAGTTTTTTAAAATCATTTTCGGAAACGGAACAGAAAAGCTCAAAATCCTCACCGCCCCATAAAATCCAGTCTACATAGTCAATTTTAGCGTTTTGTGCGATTATTTTTATATCTTTATCGTAGGGAATTTTGTTGAAGTCGAGTTCAATTTCAACTCCGCTCATTTTTGCAATTTTGAAAGCAGCATCCATAAGACCGTCTGAAGTATCCATGATAGCTGAGTTTCGAGAAAGTTTGTCAGAGAGGATTTTTGATTCTTGTAGTTTTGCTTTTGGCGAAATGTGTGCAGTTATTGGGCTTAGGGGACAATTTTTCCCTTTCTCTAAACAATATAAACCGCATACACTAGAGCCGTAAGTCCCAGTTGTTACAATGATGTCGCCTGTTTGTGCATATTTGCGAGATACTTTTATGGAGGTGGATTTTTTCCCGATGGCACATATAGATATGACAATATTGCTTCCGCCGGTTAAATCACCGCCGATTATTTTAAAACTTGCCTTTTCAGCTTCCTCGTTCAATCCTGTGTAAAAATCTTTAACAAAATCTTCAGAAATCTTATTCGGAAGTGATAAAGAAACCGTTATGTATTTTGGGATAGCTAAATTGGATGCTAAATCGCTCAGGTTAACATTTACAGCTTTTTTGGCGAGTGTAAAAGCATCAGTTGTTGAAAGTGAAAAATGAACATTTTCAACAAGCGTGTCATGGGTTATAAAAATCCCTAAATCTTCAAGATAGGCACAATCATCTCCTAAATATGAATTGTCACTTAGGGTTTTGTTTATGATTTCTAAAAATTTATTTTCTTTCATTACTAAATTGTAACATTTAAAAAAATTATGTCATTGTATAAAAGTTTTGATTTTTAATGCTAAAAAGACCTAAACATCACGATTTGTATCAGTTTTTTTATATTTTTAATCCAATTTGTTAATTTTTGTGTAAAAAATCCTTAAAAAGTAAGTGGATTTTATTTGCTTAGCAGGTACAATAAATTAAGAGAGAATTTAAAAGAGGAAGTCTAATGATTGAGTTCAATTACAATAATGTACGTTCATGCGTAATCGGTGACGAAAACGGGCTTGATATTGAAAGTGAATTTAATGAATATGGTTCAAAAATCACTTCAATTATTGCGGATTTGAACTCGAGAAAAGATAAACCAGGTCAATGGCTTCAATGGATGAACTTGGGCTATAACGAAGAAACTGTCTGGTATGTTAAAGAATATGCTGCGATGGTTGAAGACCGTTTTGACAATGTCTTGATTTTGGGTATCGGGGGCTCTGCTCTTGGTGGTATGGCTGTCTGTGAGGCTCTTTTGAAACCTTATTGGAACTTCCTTACCCCTGAACAAAGAAAAAATTTCCCGAGAATTTTCTTTTTAGATAACATTGATCCTGACCAAATAAATGGACTTTTAGATGTTTTGGATTTGAAGAAAACTCTTGTTAACGTAATTACAAAATCAGGTTCTACTGCCGAAACAATGTCACAATATATGGTTGTGATGAATAAACTGAAAGAAGAACTCGGTGACGATTACAGAAAAAATATTGTGGCTACAACGGATGAAAACACAGGTATTCTTCGTCAATTATCTGACCAAGAAGGGTACAAAACATTTGTTGTTCCAGATGACGTAGGGGGAAGATATTCAGTATTTTCTGCAGTTGGATTATTGCCATTTGCCCTAGTCGGACTTGATGTTGATGAGATGGTTCATGGCGTTAAGGATATGGATTTGATTCTTAAAAATATTGATATACACCATAATATTGCCGCTCAAAATGCTCTTATTCATTATTTGATGGATACCAAAAAAGGTAAGAATTTATCTGTTATGATGCCTTATTCAAGCCGCTTGAAATATATTTCAGATTGGTATGTTCAATTGTGGGCAGAATCTTTAGGTAAAGAATATGACAGAGCAGGAAATAAAGTAAATGTCGGACCTACTCCTATTAAAGCGGTTGGGGTTACTGACCAACACTCTCAAATTCAACTATATAACGAAGGGCCGAATGATAAAATTATTAATTTTGTCAGAGTTAAAGAATTTGATACTACATTGGAAATCCCTAATGTATTTGAATATACAGGAATTAACTATTTAGGTGGCAAGACCATTAACGATTTGCTAAATGCAGAAGCTGATTCAACAAAAGTAACCTTGACAGATTTCAATCGTCCGAATGTTACAATCACTGTTCCAAAAATTGATGCGTATCACGTTGGGCAACTTCTTTATATGTTAGAAGTTCAAACAGCTATTGCGGGTGAACTCTATAATATTAATGCTTTTGACCAACCCGGTGTTGAACAGGCTAAAAATTACACCTATGCTTTGATGGGAAGAGCAGGGTATGAAGATTCCGCAAATACATTAAAAGAGAAAATGGCACAACAATAGACATTTGTCATTGTTTCATATTTTATGTTGAAAATTAATTGTGCAAAGCTGCTTACTCTTTTTGAATATTGTAAGTGCAACTTGAATCCTCTAACTACAATATGATTAGACATACAGGCTTTTGATGAAGTTTCTCTAACAAACAAGCAAAGTTCGTCAGAGCTTTTTCAATAAATTTTTTAAACAATTTTACATTATGTATAAATACATAAAAGAGGGCTCAAATGAGTCCTCTTCTTAATTTAATTTTTGATTATTAGGCAGGTATTTGTTCTTCTTGTAAAGCTACGCCTGCAATTTGGTTAGAGCTGATACAAAATCTTCTTATCGGTCCAATGGCATCTTTTTCGTATAATTTACTCATTGCAGCAGATGTTTTCATTAATTGCATTAGCTCGTTATATATGGCAATCGGGTCTTCAAAATAAAGAACCATTGGGGCTGCTGACCCTTTTATGAAAAGCAAAACTGCAATTCTTGTCTTAAATTGTGGTGGTTGAGCGTATGGCTGTGGCATATCAGACTCCCTTCTGTTAAATCCCTATGTTAAAGGTAATAAATTCGGGCTTTTTTGTCAAGCTATATCGGTTATATAAATTAAAAGGGGCTCTTGCGAGTCCCTTTTTTTGTTTTTGTATTTGAGTTAGTACCATTGACCGGTTGCGTCGTTGAATCCCATTTCGGGTAATTCTTGGTATGAATAATTTGAATAATCAACAGTGCTTGTTTCAGGAAGATTCTTGTATGCTGCAGTTTCGTTTCTGTCAGATGCCATTGCTAGATTTTGAGTTATTGCCAATTTTAGAGGAGTATTTGTCAAATTGTCTTCAATGTTGAGCCCGAGTTGTTTTGCTTGATTTAATGCTTCTTTTGGGTCAATTTGTTTTAATTTTTCGTATTGTTCTAAAACTTTTGCTTTTGCATTTTGATAAGAAATTTTAGATTTAGCATTTTTTAATTTTGTAAATTGTTCGCCCAATTTTGTTTTTGCATCTGCAAGTGCTGCTTTAGCATCGGTGTTTTTGATTTTTTCAGCACCCTCTGCAATTTTAGTTTTTGCATTTTCTAAAGTGGTTTTAGGGTCGATTTTTTCTTTAAATTCTCCATATTTTGTTTTGACGCTTTCTTTTGCATTGTTATAAGCAGTTTTACCTTCGGCTTTCAGACCTGCTTTAAATGAGCCATCGCCAGCTTCTTTAATCGCTCCATATTTAGCTTTGGCGATATTTGTTAGTCCTTCGTAGCCGTTACCGCCTTTAATACTTGATTTGAAGTCAGTTCCGAAAGCTTTTACTTTTTCAGCTGTTGTTGTTGCCGTGGACATTGCTGAGCCTTCAACGCCTTTCATCGCTTTTAATCCGCCCTTGACGCCGGCTACTGACAAGCCTACTTCAAGACCTCCCGCACCGATATTTTGGAAAGCAGCTTCCGCATCTGCGTCAGTGGTTGCTGTTGCTGCTCCGTATATTCCTTTTCCTACGTCAACAGCACCTTTTATGGCTCCTGCGGCTGCTATTGCTACACCTGCCGGAGGACATGCTATACTTAGTGCCACAGCACCTACTGCGATTGCAGCATTTTTTAGTGAAAAACTAGGTGCGTCTTTCCAGCCTAAGGCTTTTGCTACGTGACTGGCTCCGGGAATGATTGAGCAAACTGCTCCACCAATTGCTTTTCCTACGCCTTTGACGACATTTTTACATTTGTCCCAAAAACTTATTTTACCGTCATCTTTTCCGTCTTTAGCTGTTGTTTCTTGTGGTGTTACTGTCGTAGATACATTACCTGTTAACGGAATTGTTGTCGTGGCGTCTGTATTCCCTATTAAAGTGTTGTAATTGTTGTACAAATAAGGATTGTAATATAATCCTTGTGTTGCGTTAACGCTCATAAATTAAATTCCTCCTAATTTCCCCGTATATTTGTATAAAAAATTTTTTTTGTTTGAAATTTACAAATATAGGGTAAATGTTAAGAAAGATTAATTTTTGAAGTTTTTGCAATTATCAATAAGGGTGTTTATATCAATATCTTCACTTGTGTCTTGTGCTTCAAAAACAGCTTTTTGCTTGTCTATTGGGTGGTATTCATATATTGAATCAAGGCTTTTTAGCCTTTTTTCTGCATCTATGTCGTTTGGGTGGAGCATTTGGGTTATCTCGTAGTAAGTTCGGGCGTTTTTAAGGTCGCCAAGCTTTTCGTAACATTGTGCTGTTGAAAAATTTGTTCTGTAATCCCTTAAATTTCCAGAGGATAGTGACAATTTGTAAAATTCAAGTGCCGTATTATATTCTTGGAAAATATAGTTAAAATCCCCGACTGCAGCTTGAATACGGGCATCTGTAGGGTAGGTGCTGTAGGCTTGCATTAAAACTTGTTTGGCTTTTTGCTGATTTCCCATATATGCTAAAGTTTTCCCAAGCCCAATAGACGCCTCAATATTTAACATATCTTTATCATAGGCTTTTTGAAATTCACTTGAGGCTTTTTTTATATAAAAATTTCGTTCGTTTTGATTTATTGCTATTGCCGCATTATACATGTATGTTTTTCCTTGCTCTAAAGGCGTTTTAGCCGCTTCTGCAGGTTGAAAAATTGACATTATAAAAACTAAAATTAGCGTAAAATATTTCATTTTTTTATTCATATTTAAAATCCATCTTAATAATTCACAACATTTAATATTATAACAGATTAAAAAATGTTATAAATATATATAATAGTAAATATTTACTTGGTGGAGAGACTCTTTTGCACGAATTGTTGGCATTAGTCATATTGTTAGTATTTTCAGGATTGTTTGCCCTTGCGGCTTTGATTTGCGGTTTTATATTTTCGCCTAAGGGGGATTCTGCTATTAAAAATTCTACTTATGAGTGCGGAATGACGCCTTTTTCTGATGCTAAAATTCAGTTTAATATGCCGTTTTTTATGTATGCGATTTTGTTTTTGATATTTGATATTGAAACAATCATGCTTTTTCCGTTTGCTTTGATTTTCGGAAAATTAGGATTACTTGCTCTGGTTGAGGTTAGTATATTCATTTTGTTGTTAGTTTTGGGGCTGATTTATGCTGCTAGAAAAAATTTGTTAAGGTTCAGGTAATGCAATTAATTTTATCTTCTATCGATTGGGTTTATAATTGGGCAAGGTCTAATTCCTTGTGGCCGTTGACATTTGCTACTTCATGTTGCGGTATAGAGATGATGAGCACTTCTGCTTCAAATTATGATATTGCAAGATTTGGCTCTGAGGTTTTTAGAAATACCCCAAGACAAGCCGATTTGCTTATTGTCGCAGGTACTATAACCCACAAAATGGCTCCTGCTGTTTTAAAATTGTATGAACAAATGGCTGAACCAAAGTATGTCATTGCGATGGGGGCGTGTGCTTGCTCCGGTGGTATGTATAAAGGTAATTCTTATTCTGTTGTAAACGGTGTCGATAAAATTATCCCTGTTGACGTTTATTTGCCGATGTGTCCACCCAAGCCTGAAGCTTTGCTTGATGCTATTATAAAACTCCAAAAAATGATTAGGACAGAATCTCTCTCTAAAAGAAAAGAGTATATTCTCTCCCATAAATCAAAACTGGCTTTAGGGGCTGATGACAGTGAGGTTCTTTTGGCTTCGCCTGATATAGAAATTATAGGGTTTGGGGTGTAGTTTATGTTAAATGAATTTTTAGAAATGTTTGCCGTCGATGGCGTTGTTGAAGTTGATAAAGGTATAAACAAATATTATTTACCTAAAAATCAACTTAAAGATGCTCTAAAATATTTGAAAAATACGTCAGAATGTTCTTTTGATATGCTTTTATCGCTCACTGCTGTCGAACTTTCAGACTGTATTGAACTCGTTTATTTTTTATATTCTTCTGAAAGAAATGAGAATTTGGCAATTGCAACAAAACTTTCAGTTCAAGGACTTGTGATTGAAACAGTTTCGGATTTATACCCTTCTGCAAATTGGGACGAGCGTGAAATTTTTGATTTGTTTGGCGTGGATTTCTTATTGCATTCTAATTTGAAAAGGTTGCTCATGCCTGTAGATTGGAAGGGGCACCCCTTGAGAAAAGACTACGTTATGAATGATGAGAGATTGGCGTGGAATAAATGAGTGAAAAACTAAAAAAAACTATGAAAATAAATATAGGTCCTCAACATCCTTCGACGCATGGGGTTCTCAGACTTGTTTTGGAACTTGATGGAGAGGTTATAAAATCTACAGAGCCGATAGTTGGATATTTGCACCGCGGTATGGAAAAAATGGCGGAAAATATGACTTATTTTCAGTATTTGCCGACTGTTGACAGGATAGATTATTTGTCTTCATTTTTTTGTGCTGAGGCTTTTGTTTCCTCTGTTGAAAAGGCTTTGAAAATTGAAGTGCCTCAAAAGGCTCAATATATGAGAGTTATGTTGATGGAGCTTAACAGAATTGCTTCTCACTTATTGTGGCTCGGGACTTTTATGCTTGATTTGGGTGCTAGTTCTCCTTTCTTTTATTGCTTTAGAGAAAGAGAAGTTATTTTAAATCTTTTTGAAGATTTAACCGGTGCAAGAATGATGTATAATTTTCATACTTTCGGCGGTGTTAAGAAAGATTTTCAGGCACATTTCTTTGAAAAACTCGATAAATTTATGCTTGATTTTCCTAAAAAAGTTGATGAGTATGAAGCTATCATTACTAAAAATCCGGTTTTCTTAAAACGTGCTTACGGTATTGGGGTTTTGAATAAAAAAACGGCTTTAGCTTATGCTATTACAGGACCTAATTTGAGAGCTTCCGGCGTTACTCTCGATTTTAGAAAACAAAGCCCTTATTTGATTTATGACAAAGTTGAGTTTGATGTCCCGAATAGGAAATTTGGTGACAGTTGGAGCAGATATTTTGTCAGAGTTCAAGAAATGAAAGAGTCTTTAAAAATTGTAAAACAATGTGCAGATTGGCTTCAGCAAAACAAAAATGAAGATTATAATCTCGGTATAAGACCTGTTGCCTTGAAAGTACCTGTGGGTATGTATGTATCTAATGTTGAATCTCCGAGAGGACTTTTGTCTTGTGTTTTGGTCGCAGACGGAAGTGAAAAACCTGTAAGAGTCAAGTGGCGTACGGGCTCATTTTATGCCGTTCAAGTTCTTCCTAATTTAATTCAAAACCATAAAATGTCTGATTTGATGACTATTTTTGGTAGTTTAGATGTCATTTTGCCGGAGGTGGATAGATAATGGATGTTTTATATTCGTATTATTTAGAATATTTTCAATCTTTCGGTATAAACGAGGCGTGGGCTATACTCTTGTGGTACGCAATGACATTTGCCATTGTCGCAGTTTTACTTATCGGTGTTGTTTTGGTTCTCGTATTGGTTGAACGGAAATTATTAGCCCTTTTTACAGTTCGTAAAGGTCCTAACCGTGTTGGCTTTTGGGGCTGTTTGCAAACTGTCGCAGATGCGATTAAGCTACTTTTTAAAGAAGATATTATTCCCGATAAGGCTGACAAATTCCTTTTTTGGATTGCACCTATTCTTGTATTTGCCCCTGTTATGGCGGTATGGGGGTTAATCCCTTGGGATAGCAGATTCTGTATTTTTAATTCTATTGTCGGGGTGCTGCTTTTTATGGCTATTTTAACTTTCCCTACTTTCGGTATCTTGCTCGCAGGGTATTCCAGCAATAACAAATACTCCTTAATTGGTGCTTTTAGAGCTTGCGTTCAGACAATAAGCTATGAAATCCCTCTTGTTATGTCTGTTTTGAGCATTGTTGTTTTGGCTCAAACTTTGAATATTAACAATATTATCCTCGCTCAATCTTCAAACGGCATTTTCGGTTGGAATTTTATCCCCGCTTTTGTTGGTATGGTCGTCTTCTTCGTCTGTGCTATTGCTCAAATGAACAGGACTCCATTCGATTTGCCTGAGGCTGAAAGTGAATTGGTATGCGGTTACAACGTCGAATACTCAGGCATGAAATTTGCTATGTTCTTTTTGGCAGAATATGCTGAAACGTTTATTATAAGTTTGTTTATGGCAATTCTGTTTTTTGGAGGCTACTTATCTCCGTTCGGCGGATACATTGTTGAACAGCTTGATATAAACTTCGTCACGACTCAATTTCTGATTTATATTGAGCAATTCAGTTGGCTGATTATTAAAACAGCCATAATTTTATTTGTTATTATTTGGATTAGAGCGACTCTTCCAAGGCTTAGAGCTGACCAACTTACTGCCTTTGCTTGGAAAGTTCTTTTGCCGCTCTCTATTATTAATTTCTTTGTGGTATCTGTTATCAAATATATGACTATGGGAGCATCTTATGTTTAAAAAAGTGTTTAATTTCTTTCTTTCAATGTTTCAGGGGCATTTTACTGTTATGAAAAATGCTTTCAGAAAAAGAGTAACACTCGAATATCCTGAAAAGAAAAAAGCTCTAAACCCAAGATTTAGAGGCAAGCTCTTATTTGTAAGAAATAATGACGGCTCCCCTAAATGCTCAGGGTGCGGAATGTGTCAAAAGGTTTGTCCTTGTAAAGATTTGATTAAAATTGAACGTACAAAGGATGAAAGTGGTAAATTTAAAGTAACTAAATACGAAGTGGACATGGCAAGATGTATTTTTTGCGGTAATTGTGTCGAAAATTGCCCCACAAAGTCACTGAAAATGTCTAAATCTTATACATTAGCATCTTTAAATAAAGACGATTTAATACTCACATTAAAGGGGATATAAGTGGAATTATTATCACATATTTTATTTTATATTGTAGCGTCGTTGCTAGTGGTATCTGCTCTCGGAGTCGTATTTGCACCAAGGATTATCTATTCTTTGGTTTCTGCTTTTGTTGCTTTTATGTTGGTTGCATTTGTATTTTTCATGCTTAACGCACCTTTTAATGCGGCTGTGCAGATTAGTGTCTATGGGGTTGCGGTTGCGATTCTGTTTGCATTTGCGATTATGATGACTTCTTATAACAAAGAAAAAAATCTCTATGTAGCATTAGCTCCCAGAACTGTTTTGGCTGCTATCGGGCTTTTTATGATTGTTGGTGCTCTTATTACTTTCGTTGTTGAAGATTATAGTTTGGACTATGGCTTTTCATTTATGAACGTTGAGGTTAAAGCTTTATTTGATACTACTCTTGAAATTGCAAAGGGGCTTTTTACCAATTATATATTTTGTTTTGAACTCTTGTCCGTCTTTTTGCTCATTGCGATAGTCGGTGTGGGGGCAATTATTACTTTTAAAAAATCGGAGGATTCATAGTTGGATTTTGCGTGGATTACAAATATCGGTTTAATTCATTATCTGGTATTGGCTTTGGTGCTTTTTTGCATCGGGCTTTTTGGTATTATTATTTCGAAAAATATTATCAAAATTTTGATATGTATAGAGTTGATGCTCAATGCGGTTTGTATAAATTTCGTTGCCTTTGCAAATTATTTGGACGGAAGTTCTGTAAACGGAATGATTTTTGCTTTGTTTATCATTGCGATATGTGCCACCCAAGTTGCAATTGGTTTAGCCCTTGTTTTGTCTGTATTTAATTACAAACATACCGTCAATAGTGAAAAAATCGGAGAGCTTAAGGGATAATGAATTTTGTTTTTGATAATTTATTGTTAATAATGTTTTTGCCCGTCTGGGTTGCATTGATTTTGTTGCTTAATACAACAACCGGCTTCACTGAGTCAAAAAAAATGACTGCGGGGTTGACTATTGCGTCAACTTCTGTCGGTTTGTGTTTTGCTCTTTTGGGAATGTATTTTGCTCTAACGGGAGATACTCCATCACTTGAGGATAACGTTTTATGGTTTTCATCAGGCTCTTTAAATCTTTATTTCGGTTTTCTGTTTGATAAAATCTCAGCACTGTTTTTACTTGTTTTGATGAGTGTTAGTTTTGCTGTTCAAATTTTTTCTTACGGATATATGAAAGATGATGAAAATTTTTCACGATATTTTATTTATTTAAATTTATTTAACTTCTCAATGTCAGGGCTTATTTTGAGCTCTAATTTAGTACAAACGTACATATTTTGGGAGCTAGTCGGTTTTTGTAGTTATCTGTTGATTGGTTTTTGGTTAAGTAAAAAATCAGCTTCAAAAGCTGCTCAAAAAGCTTTTATTGTTAACAGAATAGGCGATACCGCTCTTTTGGTCGGGGTAGTGTCTTTAATCTATTTTAGTCTTAATTATCTAAATATCACAGGGACTGAGTTTTTAGCTTTTTCTAATATGCAAAATTTCGCCGAACAATTATTGCCATTGACGGGTGATGTCGCATTCTATTGCATTTGTGCATTGATTTTGTGCGGTGCAATAGCTAAATCTGCTCAATTCCCTTTGCATGTTTGGCTTGCAGACGCAATGGAGGCTCCAACTCCTGTTAGCGGACTTATCCACGCAGCTACGATGGTTGCAGCCGGTATATTCTTAATTCTCAGAATGTATCCTTTGTTCATTCTTTCTGCTCCGTTGATGAATACAATTTTGTACGTTGGTTTGTTTACAGCGTTTATCACTGCATTTTTCGCACTTTGTCAAAATGATATTAAAAAAATGCTCGCACACTCCACATCTTCTCAGTTGGGGTTAATGTTTGTTGCTTTGGGGATTTTGGCTCCATCGGCTGCTTTGTTCCATTTTTCTATGCATGCATTCTATAAAGCTTTGCTGTTTTTAGCTGCAGGTATTGTTATTAAGTATCTGAAAGATACCCAAGATATGAGAAAAATGGGGGGATTGAGGAAAGAAATGCCTTTATGTGCAATTTCTTATTTAATTGGCTCTGTTTGCTTATCCGGGTTAATGTTCAGCGGTTTCTTTTCTAAAGAAGCAATGGCTTACGCTGTATCCACAGAGGCTTCTATGGGAGTGTATGCAACTTTTGTTGTTATTAGTTTGATGACTGCTTTTTATATCTTTAAATCATATTTTTTGATTTTTGAAGGGGAAGTAAGAAATACAATTCAACCTATCAAAACGCCTGTTTCTATGAAAACGGGTTTGGTCCTTTTAGCTGTTCCGTCATTGTTATTAGGCTTTTTCGTCCATAAAGGATTTTTGGATTTTATAAATCCTTTGGGAATGAAAAATTGTTCTTCTATACCATTTAGTATTACGTTGGCTTCTAGTTTGGTAGCTCTTTTGGGGTTAGGCATTGCGTTTTTGGTTGTGAAAAAAGAACTATATAATGACTTTTTGCCAAGATGGCTTTATAAATTGTCTTCTAAAACTTTTTATATAAATGAAATATATTCGTTTTTTATTAAAAAGGTTTTCAATAATTTTTGTAAGTTAATAAATTTTCTTGATAAATACATTATTGATGGTGCGGTAAGACTAGTCGCATTGCTGACTCGCGGGTTTGGGTGGCTTGTTTCGAAATTGCAAAACGGAAATGTTCAGTCTTATCTTGCTTATTCTGTTTTCTTTATCGGGGTATTATTTATGACGGTTTTAGTTTTTTATTTTATATTGCTTAGAGGATAAGTTTATGGAAAATTATTTATCATTAATATGGCTTGTATTTGCACCTCTCATAGCGTTTGGTTTAATCTTGACTCCATTCTTCGGTAACAACGAGGTTTTTATTCGCCGTTTTTCCAAAGGATTTGCGAGTCTGCATTTTTTATATACCTTATTATTTTTGGCTTTTTACGACACCTCAAGTTGCTCTTTTGTATATGAATCTGAGCTCAAGATGTTTGACTCAAGCTGGCTTAAATCGTTAGGAATATCTGCAAGCTTCGGCGTTGACGGGCTATCATTATTGCTTGTTGTGTTGACGTCATTTATATTCTTGTTGGCTTTTATTGCCAGCAAATCCGCGATTAGAACAAAACACAAATTCTATTATTCAATGATGTTTTTATTGCAAACAGCTGTTTTAGGCGTATTTTGTGCCAAAGACATGTTTCTATTCTTTTTGTTTTGGGAGCTTGAATTGGTACCGATGTATTTCTTGATTTCCGAATGGGGAACGGGAAATGCTCAAAAATCTGCTTTAAAATTTATTTTATACACATTCTGCGGTAGCGTTTTTATGTTGCTCGGAATGTTGGCTCTATATTTCTATAGTTTTGCGACAAATGGTGTTTTAACTGCAAATATAGATATGTTGAGTATCTCAGAGTCAGTTTATCCTATAGCATTTCAAATGCTTGTTTTCGTTGCGTTTTTTATTGGTTTTGCTGTAAAAATACCTATAATTCCATTTCATACGTGGCTTCCAGATGCTCATACAGATGCCCCTACTCCCGTAAGTATGATTTTGGCTGCAATTTTACTAAAAATGGGTTGCTACGGGCTTTTAAGATTTAATATGGGGATTTTCCCCGATGTATTCAAGATATTTGCTCCAATACTGCTTGTATTAGCTGTTATAAGTATTTTATGGGCTGCTTTTACTGCGATTGCTCAAGTAGATTTGAAAAGAATCATTGCTTATTCAAGTATTTCTCATATGGGAATTGTAATATTGGGACTCGGCACTTTAACAAGAATTGGTTTGGACGGTGCTATATTCTTGATGTTTGCTCATTCTTTGATTAGTGCAGGTCTGTTTATGATTGTGGGAGTCGTCTATAACAGATGTAAAACTCGTGATATAGATTCTTTGGGCGGTTTAGGTTCTGTAATGCCTTGGTTTATGCGGCTTGCTTTGCCGATTGGATTTGCTGCGGCAGGTCTTCCTTTGCTTGCAGGATTCCCTGGAGAGCTTTTAAGTTTTATCGGGGCCTTTACTTCAGATTTCATGGAGTCATCTTTGTCTATGGTATGTGGCGTTTTAGCTATGTTTGCGTTGATTTTAAGCAGTGTATATGTGCTGAAAATTTTGCATAATATTTTCTTTAATAAATTACCGGTTCAGTACGAAAATGTTAGAGATATAAGAGGGCATCAGCTTGTTGTGCTTTTCGTTTTGGCTTTTGCCGTGATTATTTTCGGGCTTTTCCCGAATACTGTTTTAGATATATTCAGTTCTTATAGTTCTGTTTTAATTGACATGTTGAAGGTGTAACAATGGATTTACTTTTAGATATAAAAACCTGTTTTTTGCAAGAATTGGCACTTTTGGTATTCATAGTGTTAAATATATTTTTATCGTTATTTTTCAGTAAACGGTTTTATAAACTTTCAAAATGGATTGCCTTGATAGCTATTGTAATTTCAATAGGAGCTTCAATTTTTATACCGTTGTCGCCTGTTTATTATGCATTTTCCAACACTTTTGTTTCTAATATCTATACGGTATTTTTCAAAAATCTGATATTGATAACTGTCTTTTTTGTAATTTTGCTGTCTCGGAATATGATAAAGCAAAAAAGAAATCGGGCATTTGAATATTTTACACTTCTTTTGAGTGCTACGCTGGGTGCGTTGTGTTTGGTTTCCGCGAATGACTTTTTGACAACTTTTGTTTCATTGGAAACGCTTGGGATTTCTTGTTATATGCTTGCTGCGTTTGCTAAAAATTACAAAGCAAAAGAGGCTGGGTTGAAATATTTGATAATGGGCTCAGTTGCAACTGCCGTGTTCTTGTTGGGCGTTTCTTATTTGTATGGTTCTTGCTTCACGTTGAATTTTTCAATGATAAATGATTTTTATTTGCAACATAATCCTTCTTTGATGTTTATGGTTGCTTGCGTATTTATAGTTATGGGATTGATGTTTAAGATAGGTGCAGTTCCTTTTGCTACTTGGGTCCCTGATATATATGAAGGAGTGACTTATCCTGTCGGAGCATTTTTGTCTTTAGTTCCTAAAATAGCCGGATTTGCTATTTTAGGCAGAGTGTTCGTTTTTATCTTTTCATTTTCGCCGATATTAAAAGTTATAGTTGCAGTTACTGCGGTGCTATCAATTTTGTATGGTGTTCTGGGTGCAATCAGGCAAACAAATATCAAAAGGTTGTATGGCTACAGCTCTGTTGCACATTGTGGGTACATACTTTTAGGAATGAGCGTTCTATCTGTTTATTCGCTTTCCACAGTTTTGTTTTATCTTTTCTGCTATTTGTTTATGAATATCGGAATTTGGACTGCTTCAACTATGTTTTATACAAGTTCAGGAAGTGATAAAATTGAAGATTACAAAGGACTTTTGTATAAAAGACCATATTATGCAATTGCTTTTACCACATGCTTGTTGGCGTTAGCAGGTTTGCCTCCAACGTCAGGTTTTTTAGCGAAATTATATTTGTTTTCAGCAGTTACAAGAGCGGGCGTCGCTTTTTGGCCTGCATTGATAATCGCCTTGCTGTCTACAGTTGTATCTTTATTCTTTTATTTCAAAGTCGTGCGAGAACTGTTTGAAAAAACTAATACTACTCCAGATATAGATACAAGTTTAATTTCACCAAAACTTATTTTATACGCTTGTTCATTGGCAACTGTTTTACTTTGTATATTTGCTGAGAAAATTATAGAGCTTGCACAGTTGAGTGCTTATTACATCTAGCATATTGCAACAAAAAGCCCTCGTCTTATTCGGGGGCTTTTATTAAAAAATTTTATTATAAGCGGTTTATAAATCTTCCCAGCTATTATAATTTTTCAAGTCATGACCAGGGTAGTCAAAATTCGTGTTAGAAACAGGGTCAACGTAATTGTATAACTTCATGTACCAAGTTCTTGTATCGGCTTTTTCTGGAAGTGGAGAATATACATCTTTAGCTTTAATTTGTAATTCTCTAGCCATTTCTTTTGACAATCCGGTGTTGACTGTATATTGTTCAGATAGCATATATTGATTGTCAACGTATGCATTTGCAGTTGTTGTAGCTATCAACAATCCGAGCAAAATGTATAATGTTTTTTTCATAAAAATACCTCACTATAATATTAACAGTTTACATTATTTTCAAATTCAATGCAAACATCTATCTAATGGATTTCAAAGCGTTTCGGATTTAACTATTTTTTCGAATTCGTCCAATAATTCTGATTCCGGTAGTCGTTTGATGATTTCTCCTTTTTTGAAAATATAACCTTCACCTATAGCACCGGCTATGCCAAAGTCAGCGTGTTTAGCTTCCCCGGGTCCGTTTACAGGGCAACCCATGACGGCGATTGTTATCGGTTTATCAAAGTTCTCAAATCTTTTTTCTACGGATTTAGCTAGTCCTATAAGGTCGATTTGAGTTCTTCCGCAAGTTGGGCAAGACACAAAATTTACGCCTTTTTTTCTCAGTCCTAAAGCTTTTAATATTGCAAATCCTGCTTTTACTTCTTCAATTGGATTTTCAGTTAAAGAAACTCTTATTGTATCGCCGATTCCTTCTGCCAAGAGTGTTCCTAGTCCTACCGATGATTTGATTAGTCCGCCTTTTAGGGTTCCTGCTTCAGTAACACCAAGATGAAGAGGGTATTGAGTCTTTTCTGCAATCAATCTGTAAGCTTTTATTGTTGTAAGTACATCGCTTGATTTTAGTGATACTTTTAAATTTTTATAGTCATTATCTTCTAATATTTTTATGTGACGCATAGCACTCATGACCATTTTTTCATGTAGTGGAAGATTCATCTCTGCTATATCTTTTTCAAGTGAGCCCCCGTTTATACCTATTCTAATTGGGATATTTCTCTCTTTAGCCATATTGACTACCATTTTTACTTTGTCTGTTTTACCGATATTTCCGGGGTTTAATCTCAATGAATCTATTCCGTTTTCGATACATTGGAGTGCTAACCTATAGTCAAAATGTATATCTGTAATTAATGGAATTGAAATTTGCGACTTTATATCTTTAATAGCAGCAGCTGCGTCTTTGTTTAAAACAGCTACTCTGATGAGCTCGCAGCCTGCTTGTTCGAGTTCTTTTATTTGTTTTACTGTTGCATCGATATCTCTAGTATCGGTGTTGCACATTGATTGGACACTTATCGGTGCATTATTTCCTATTTTTACATTTCCTATTTTTATCTGTAAAGATTTTCTTCTTTCAATCATTCTTAAGCCTTCTTCCTGTTAAAATAATGGTAGCATAAAACTTGATTTTAGAGGTGAAAAAATGAAAATAGCTGTAATTTCTGATATTCATGGAAATATGGAGGCGTTAACGTCTGTTCTTGACAAGATAAAGGCTCTAAAATGTGACAAAATATTTTGCTTAGGTGATTTAGCAATGGCAGGTCCGGAGCCAAACAAAGCCGTTTCTTTTATAAAAGAATTGTCTTGCAAAATGGGAGAGAACTTTCAAATAATACAGGGCAATACAGACAAGATGCTCTGTCAATATTCGCCTGAAATCTATGAGAAATTATCTGCAGCAAATCAAATTATGGCAAACGCTTATGTCGCTGATTCTCAAGAATTGTCTGCTGAAAACAAAGAATATTTGAACTCGCTTAATGTGAACAATGAAATCACATTAAACGGTATAAAAATCTTATTGGTTCACGGTTCTCCTCGCCGAAATGATGAGAATATTTTTCCTGATTTAAAAATAGCTCAAGTGGAAGAAATCGTTAAAGATGCAAATGCTGATTTGATTTTTTGCGGGCACACCCACATGCCTTGCGGGTATCAAACTAATACCAATGTAACTGTTGTAAATGTAGGTAGCGTCGGACGTCCATTCAGTGAAGTGCCTCAGTCATGCTTTGCTGTTCTTGATATTGATGAGATAAATTCTACTTACACGATTTTGCATGATTTTGTTGATTATGATTTCAAATTAGCAGGTGAAAAATTGATTAATCGAGGTTTCGAAGGTGTTGAAAAACTCGCTCAAATGCTTGCTCATGCGACTTCAAGATATCCAGAGTAAAAATATTTTATTTCTCTTAAATCAAATAATTTGTAAACAAAATTTAACTTAATAGCAAAATAATATTTTAGAACTTTTCTAATTAAAGAAAGGTTATGGGCAAAATACTGTCTGCCCGAAGGAATGTGTATGAAAATTAGCAATAATTTGTATAATAATGCAGCGATTAAAAATCGAATGCAAAACCAAGATGTAAGTTTTAAAGGTGGTGCAAATGCCTTAGTAAAAGCCTCAAAAGAGATTGTGGATTATGACAAGCTCTTGAAAGTCGCCTCCAATGAAATCGGTGACGTCGGCGACAAGTTGTTATCCAAGCTGGAAAAATCAGGACGAATTGTCTTAAAACAAGCCGATAACGGTGCCAAATCCATTTCCTTTAAGGAACCTACTATTATTAAATCTTTTATTGACAGTGCAACTTTCCCCATTCGAGAATTACCTTTTTTAATCACTGACGGAGCTTTAAAATTAGCTAAAAAAGTCTCCGGACTTTCAACTTCAGCTTCAAAATTATACGACTCATCTTTCTTAGCTTCTCGCAGAGCAGCTTCTCAAGTTTCAGAAGATATGAATATGTTACAAGGGCTTCTTGAAACCACCAAAAAACTTACCGATAGTGCTTCTAAAAACAGCGGTAAGACTTTGGATGAGCTTGCTTCCATGAAAGAGCTTCCAAAAAAACATAAGCGACGGACTTTTTCAAAAATCAAACAAGTTCTTTAGTCCTAAAACCGGCAATTACAATACTGTACACGAACGTCCTTTGAACAGAATTGTTACAGGCATGGCGTCTGCTTTTTTCTTGGCTGATGATGCCTACAATCTTTCGGTTTTGTGCGGTGACAAACCTCAAGAGTCCGAAAAAGAAAAGAAAGCAAGATTTAAGCAAGAAACATCAAGGGTCTTTACGACAGCATATTTGCAATTAATTACGCTTGGAGCATTGTCTAAATTTGTTAATAATAATCAATATGCTTCACCTTTAATTGCCGCTGCTACTGTGCTTGTTTCTGAAACAACATCTCGTTTACTAAATCATAAGCCAGTCACATTCTTATCAAAAGAAAAGGCTCAAGAATTAAATTCAAAAAATGCTAAAGACGATAAAAATAAAGTTACTCAACAAACAGCTCAAACCGCTTCAGGACAACCTGCTCAGCCTATCCAACCGGCTCAGCCTGTGACTCCTCAAGCTGCAGCTCCAATAGCTACGATAGCTTCTAATCAAGTTCAAGCTGCTCAAAATGGTAAACCTCAAGCTTCTTTTAAGGCTGATTCAAAACCTCTAGATAAAAATGAAAGTTCTGATAAATCTAAAAAACAAGACTCCAAAACCTTAATTTCTTTCAAAACTTTGATGAAAGGTTTGGGCGTTTTGGCAGGTGCTGGCATGGCGTTAGCTGCATTAAGACACAGCCCGAAGTTAAAAGGTTTAAAATTCGGCGATGCTGTTGACGGTGTGCAAGGTTTTTGGAAAAAGTCTATTTACACTCCGCTTGTAAAAAAAGATTTTGAACTTCCTAAAGCGGATTTTGACTTGGCAATGTCTAAGTTAGATGAAATGAAATCCCCAATTAGTAAAAAATATCGTTCCGTAATTAAAGAACTCGGTGAGATTGATGAAACTTCCAATATAATAAAATTGAAGGCAAAAGACGGTTATACAAAAGTAGATAAAAAATTTAAGCCCATAGTCGATTTAGCAATAGGTCCATTTAAGTTTGTTTGGAGTGCAATTACGCTTCCATATAGAGCTGTTACTGCCCCTATTAAAGCGATTGCGTCTTCTTATCGAAATTCTGCAAAACAAGGAAAAACTCTTTCAGAATTTCAAAATAAGTTCATAAATCTTTCAAATAATTGGTTCGGAGAACCTGTCAAAAAGAAAGGTGCTTCCATTCAAGATACTTTCTCTATGGGAATTGAAAAGCTTGTTAAAAAAGCAAAAGAGCTTGACAACGGAAAAATTGCACCAAAAGATTTTGAAGAATTTGTAAATTCATCTGTTGCAAAATCATTTAATACCACTACTCAATCAAATATTGATAATGCTGACTTCGCTAAACTTACAAAAATGGCGTCATCACTTGTTACATCTACATTCTTGGTTGCTGATAACTACAACATGGTAATGATGAAATCAAATGGTGAAAATAAAAATGATGCAAAACAAAAGGCCAATGAAAGAATAGTCCAACGTATAAGCTCTCTATTCTATCAAACTTTATTCATAGATTTGTTCAACAATACATTCTCAAAATTATACCATGCCGCTCTTATGGGAATGGCTGCTGTATCTACTTCCAGCCAGTTGACGATGGAATTGTTTACAAGAAAATCTATCGGCATGCCGGTAGGGACGATGTCTTATGACCAACTTGCTGAATTAGATGAAAAAAATAATTCCAAGACAGGATTTGCAGGCAAGTATTTTAAATTTATGTCTAAATTAACAGGCAAAAAACCTTTGAAAAAGAAAACTGACTCAATCCCCCAAGATATCAAGCAATCCTCAGCTGTTCAATCCGGCAATGCAACCTCTGCTTCTGTAGTTAAAAATGAAGGTGGCAAAACAACTAATTTATTAGAGTTATATGGCGTTAAATAAAATAATTAAATTAAAAAGGAAGCTCCTTTTCGAGCTTCCTTTTTTTGAATATTAGAAAAATTAAATGTGCTTTTCAATATTAGAAACCAAAGAAGATTTAGGCATTAGTCCAACCAATCTTTCTACGGCTTCTCCGTTTTTAAAAACAAGAATACTCGGCAAACCGCTAATTGAAAATTCTTTAGCTGTTTTCATATTTTCATCTGTATTTACTTTAACAACCTTGATTTTTCCTTCGTATTCAGTAGCTATTTCATCAAGGACGGGTCCTAATTTTCTGCAAGGTCCGCACCAAGGTGCCCAAAAATCTACGACGGTAAGCTCAGGAGCTTTTAAAACCATTTCATCAAAGTTGTTGTCAGTTACATCAATTGCGTTTGACATAAATATCTCCTTTTTCCAATATTATATAACATGCAAACTTTTAGTAAATTGCTTACTCTGTTTAGTCTATATTACTCATTTATTCTAATATTGTCAAAATTAGTGAAAAAAATCCCGAAAAGAAAATGTCTGTTGTAAAAAACCATACAAAAAAATACTTGACATAAAAGCTTGTCCTTTATATATTAGACATACAGCGATGAATTTAGACGACGTGCCGGTGTAGCTCAACGGTAGAGCAACGGTTTTGTAAACCGTAGGTTGTAGGTTCGATTCCTATCACCGGCTATTAAATTAATTATTGTACTTTTAAAATTTAATACAGAAAACTTACTTACCATGCGGGTAGGTGGCCGAGTGGCTAAAGGCGACAGACTGTAAATCTGTTCACGCGAGTGTACGGTGGTTCGAATCCACCCCTGCCCAAACTTTCTAAGTAGGTTGAAGAGCCCTTGTGGCGCAGAGGTAGCGCACTCCCTTGGTAAGGGAGAGGTCATGGGTTCAAGTCCCATCAAGGGCTAATCTGATATTATATTTTAAAAACAATGTTTAAACAACGTATATTACAGAAAAGGAGATTAATCTCATGGCACGTGAAAAGTATGAACGTACGAAACCGCATTTGAACGTGGGTACCGTAGGCCACGTTGACCACGGTAAAACTACATTAACAGCTGCTATTACTGGTACATTGGCTGCAGCTGGCCAAGCTCAAGCAAAAAAATTCGATGAAATCGATGCTGCTCCGGAAGAAAAAGCTAGAGGTATAACCATTTCAACTGCGCACGTTGAATATGAAACACAAGCAAGACACTATGCGCACGTTGACTGCCCAGGCCACGCCGACTATGTTAAAAATATGATTACCGGTGCTGCTCAAATGGACGGTGCAATCCTTGTTGTTGCCGCTACAGATGGTGCAATGCCTCAAACTCGTGAACATATCCTTCTTGCTCGTCAAGTTGGTGTTCCTAACTTGGTTGTATTCTTGAACAAATGCGATATGGTTGATGATCCGGAACTTCTTGAATTGGTTGAAATGGAAGTTAGAGAATTGCTTACTTCTTATGAATTTGATGGCGATAACATTCCTTTCATTCACGGTTCTGCTTTAAAAGCTCTTGAAGCTGTTCAAGCTAACCCTTCAGTCAAACGTGGTGACAACGAATGGACAGACAAGATTTGGGAATTGATGGATGCTATCGATTCTTACTTCCCAACTCCTGAACGTGATTTGGATAAACCATTCTTGATGCCTATTGAAGATATCTTCTCAATCACTGGTCGTGGTACTGTTGCTACTGGCCGTGTTGAACGTGGTATCGTTAAAGTTGGTGACGAAGTTGAATTAGTCGGTCTTGGCGACACTAAGAAAACTACTGTTACTGGTGTTGAAATGTTCAGAAAACAACTTGATCAAGGTCAAGCTGGTGACAACATCGGAGCTTTGCTTCGTGGTGTTGATAAAACTGATATTGAACGTGGTCAAGTTTTGGCTAAACCTGGTTCAATCCACCCACACACTAAATTTACAGCTAACGTTTATGTTTTGACAAAAGAAGAAGGCGGACGTCACACTCCATTCTTCCCTGGTTACAGACCTCAATTCTATATCAGAACAACTGACGTTACTGGCTCTATCAAATTTGAAGGCGAAATGGTAATGCCTGGTGATAACGTTGTTATGAACGTTGAACTTATTGCTCCTGTCGCTATCGAACAAGGTATGAGATTCGCTATCAGAGAAGGCGGACGTACTGTTGGAGCTGGTGTTGTAGACAAAATTACTGAATAGTAATCTTTATAACATATAAAAAAGCTGGTTTTTCGGAGCCAGCTTTTTAGTTGCCCATTTTTCTTTTAGACCTTAATTTTTGTAAATAATTTGTCTTATTTTTTTTTATAAACTATTATTCTATAAGAGTAATTATTATGTCTAAAACAAATAAAATTTTAATATTAGATGATGAACCTTTGGTAACGTCTTCTCTTTCAGCTCTTTTGAGCCTTGAGGGGTTTTATGATGTTGTGTATTTTAATAACCCCCAATTAGCTTTGAACCATTTGAAACTGGAAAGGGCTGATGTTATTATTTCTGATTTCATTATGCCTGAAATGAATGGTATTGATTTCTTAACCGAGGCAAAAAAAATGTATCCTGATACCAGCATGATTCTTTTAACCGGTTATGCTGATAAGGAAAATGCAATAAAAGCAATAAATGATGTTGGGCTTTATAAATACATTGAAAAACCTTGGGATAATGATGATTTAATCATGAATATAAAGAATGCTATTGAACGTACAAATTTGGTAGCTGCTTTAAAAGACAAGGTTGTTGAGCTTGAAATTGCCAATAAAAAACTAGAAACGTATTCAACTTCTTTAGAGCAAATGGTGGCTCAAAAGACATCTGAACTCATTTCTGCTAACAACAAATTGAATGCTATAATCACAAATTGTGCTGATGGAATTGCCATTTTTGGTGCTGATGGTGCGATAATTGATGTCAATCTTTCCTGTGAAAATCTTTTTGGATTGTCATCTGCTTTATTGCAGGGTAAGCACGTCGATGAACTCTTTTCTTCGAAGGAATATGTTGATTATTCCAGAATAATTGAAGACAAGAATGAAGTCTTTTTAAGAGATTTAGAAATTTTAAATTCTATCAATGGAGCAAAAGTTCCTGTTGAAGTTAGTATTGCCCATGTTCCTGTTGGAGATTCTTCTGAGTTTAATTGTTATGTTGCTGTTGTTCGTGATATTTCATCTCAAAAAGAGATGGAACGCCTCAGAGAGGACTTTATCGCAACTTTGACGCATGATTTGAGGACACCTCTTTTGGCAGCAATTCAGACTTTGCAATTTTTCTTGGATGGTTCATTAGGTGTGCTTGCTGATAAACAAAAAATGTTGCTCGATACAATGAGAAAGAGTAACCAAGATATGTTGGGCTTAGTCAATGCGTTGTTAGAGGTTTACAAATATGAGGCTGGCAAGTTGCAACTCGTAAAGACTCATTTTGTTTTGAATGATTTAGTAAAACAATGTGTGAAAGAAGTTTCTGTTTATGCTAAATCAAGAGGGTCTGAAATCAAGGTTGTTCTTGATTCAACTTCTGATATTGAAGTATTGGCTGATAGAAATGAAATTAGACGAGTTATTATGAATTTATTAGGCAATGCAATTAATTATACTCTTGAAAACGGGTTAATAGTTGTAACTACTAAGCTTGATAAAAATGATGTTATAATATCAGTAAAAGACAATGGGATTGGAATTTCTAAGTTTGATATACCTAAGCTTTTTAATCGCTTTTCTCAAGGTACTGCAAAAAAACGCTCTGTAAGTACCGGGTTAGGGTTATATTTATCAAAGCAAATTGTAGAAGCCCATGGCGGGAAAATATGGGTTGAAAGTGATAAAGACAAAGGTAGTGAATTTTCTTTCTTGCTCGTTGAGTCTGTTTTAGTTAAGGATAAAGTTTAATGGATAAAATAAAGGTTTTATTGGTTGAAGACCATACTATGACTAGATTGGGGCTTTCTTTAGTTTTAGCTAAATCTGAAAATATAGAATTGATTGGTGAAGCTGAAGACGGTAAACAAGGCGTTGAGCTTGCAAAAAAACTTGTACCTGACGTTATATTAATGGATATAGGTTTACCCTATATTGATGGCATTGAAGCAACCGGATTGATTAAAAAAGATAACTTGGGGTCTAAAATATTAATTTTTACCTCGAGAGATTCAGAAGAAGATGTTTTTTCTGCTTTAAAAGCTGGGGCTGATGGATACATAATGAAAGGTGCATCTGAAACTCAAATGATTTCTGCAATTACTGCAGTAAACGAGGGAACTGCGTGGCTTGACCCTGCGATTGCTCGTTTAGTTTTGTCAAATGTTCAAAGGCAAAATGTAGAGGAAAAACCTGTATCTAAGGTGGTTCAAGATTTGCCTATTAATTCAAAAAATCCTAAAAATACATTTGGGCTTACTGATAGGGAGTTAGAGGTTTTGGCTTTAATTGTTGAAGGGCTCTCAAACCCGCAAATTGCTGACAGATTAGTAATCACAAGGGCGACAGCAAAGGCTCATGTTCACAGTATTTTGCAAAAATTATATGTTGCAGATAGGACTCAAGCTGCTGTTTATGCGATGAAAGAGGGTTTAGTATAAATTATGCGATTTAGGTTCAGCTTAGGGCTATCTTTACTTCTGCTCTTTTTATTTTCTATTCATTTGCCTGCTTTTTCGTATATATTTTTTAAAAAATCACAGCCTAATGCATATTATTATGATAATCCTGTTCCTCAAAATGATGTAAAAAAAAATCTAAAAAAGTCTGCAAAATCTGCCAAGAAGAAGTTAAAAAAAATAAAACTTTATAACAAAAAAGGGACTTTTGAAAATATTCAAAATAAAGCTCCTCTTACAAAAGAGCAGTATGAGGTGTTGGCTAAGGATATAAAAAGAGCTGACATTAAAATTCCTCAACCTAAATTTGAAAAAGATGATAAGCTCATTCAAATACAAGACCCAAGGCTAAGAATTGTTAGGTATAACAAGCCTGCAGGGGCAAAGGAAATTAATATAAATGAAGTGATTAAAAACAGAAAAGCTTCAACAATTGCTGTTTTATCCCCAGACGAAACCAAGCTTGTGTATTCATCGGCTTATTTTTATCCTTCAAACGCACAGATTACATCTGAGTTATATATGCTTATTGCAGACCCTGACAGGTCAATGGTGGACAAAATGTTATACGCCAGTGAGATTTATAGGGGCAAACGTATTCTAATTGCAAGCGGGCTCGATGAGTTAGAGTATATTTCTTCAAAAACTTTGACGTTAATTGATTGGGCTCCTGATTCAAAAAGAATTGCTGTTAAAGAAAAAATAGGTTCTACTGCTGAGGGGATATGGCAGACAAACCTATGGGTTTATGATTTTGAAGCAGGTCAGGCAAAAAAGTTGAATGCCGTAAGAGAAGCTATTAAATACTGGTGGAAAACCAATGAAAATCTTGATTTGGTTGATTTCATGTGGGATATCTATCCTATCGGGTGGGATGCAAATAATCCTGAACGCATAGTTGTTTATGCCTATGCATACACAACAAGTGAACCGAAATTCCTAGGTACGTGGAGTATCGATTGGCGAGGTGAACGCTCTCAATTAATGTCTTTGCATGCTACAGATTTCACCATTGCAAATGGTGGTTATTGTCTAAAAGCTGTTGGCAGAGATTAGTTGCTATTTGATAAGTGCTTGTAATTCTTTAAACTTAGGGTGTTTGGCACTCCCTAATAGTTCAAAAAGAACCATTTCGACACAAGTAATTATTGCACCTGCTTGTTCCAGTCTTTTTATTGCAAGTTTAAATTCTTCTTTATTTCGAGAGGCACAGGCGTCTTTTACAACAAAAACCTCGTAGCCTTTATTTATTAAGTCTAAAGCAGTTTGAAGCACGCAAATATGAGCTTCAATCCCGCAAATAATAATTTGGCTTTTATTCGTTGCTTCAATGGTCTTCATCACGGGAGCAGTTTCGCAAGCACTAAAGGTGGTCTTTTCTAATATTGTAGAGTTAGGAGGTAATTTCGTTTTTACAATATCGACGGTTCCTCCAAGCCCTTGAGGGTATTGCTCGGTAATGATTGTAGGTATCTCCAGTGTATTAGCTGTTGCTGCCAATATTGCGGTTTTTGAATCTACAACTTTTTTATTCAGCATCGCAACTAATTTTTCTTGCACATCAATTATTAACAACTCTGATTTTTCTGTATTTAATTTTTGAGACATATATTTTCTCCATAAATTTCTTTTAAATAATTTATATCTTCTATTAGATTTTCTTTTTTAAATGTTTCAAAAATGATTGTCGGGTTTATATTCGCTTTTTTTATACTGGCAAATACTGTTGAAAAGTCAATTGTGCCGTTGTTTATACTATTGTGGTCATCGTTTTTGTTGAAATTATTATGAATGTGCATATGGATAAGTTCTTTTCCATATGTTTCAATCCAAACGTTTATAGGTACCTTCGAGAACAAATTGGCGTGCCCTGTGTCCAATGTGCATTTTAAATAAGGAGAGTTAACCCCTACAACCGTTTGCAAAATGGGTTCAGGTTCTCTTTCATGGACATTTTCAATAACAGCTGTAATCCCTGCTTTTTCAAAATCATTGATTGCCTCTTGCCAAAATTCAATTGAGCCGTTTATAAATTTTTCTTGCGAAACGTAATGCTTCATACATTTATTGCCAGAGTGAAAAACTATTTCTTTTGCATTTATTGATTTTGCAACCTCAAGAGATTGATAGAATCTTTTGCGTGAAATTTCTCTGATTGCAGTGTCTTTTGAGGCAATATTTAAGTCGAAAAACATTCCGTGTAAAGTCAAAAAATTCTTGAAGCCATCAAGGTCATTTTGAAGCTTTTTGATAATCGAATTCATCTCCGTATCAATATTTTGGTAGTTAGGAATTCTGCTTATCTCCATTCCTAAATTGAGCTCCATTGCTAAATTTGCAGACTCTTTGATATTTTTTGTTATAGTTGATGAAAGTGAAATATTCATTCTCAACTCCTTCTTCTAATAACATTTTAGCCCAAAAAGTCTTATATACAAATTAGGCGTTAAAGGATTGGAAATCGTTTAGCATTTTTTCGATAATGCCTTCTATTTTTTCATTCGAAAGTTCATTGAGGTCTATTGTAATTCTTGTTTTTGTTTCTTTGAAAGGCGTTTTGTGCGTTATGTCGGCGTTAATTTTTGCAAATCCCGGATGCTTTAGTGTCAACTTGCTGATTACGTCTTTTCCTTTGATTATAAAATAGCTCTCTGTCTCAGAAACAGCTTGCTCAATATTTGCCTCGAAAAGTTTATCTTGTAGCGTTGCTTGTGCTTGGAAAAATACCGGCGTAACTATTGCATTGTATTTCTTTAAAAATATATTTTTCAACACTTTGTAATTGGTTTCTTTTAAATCCGTTTTGTCTATCATACCTGCAATTTTGCGAGTTTTTTCTCTGTCAAAATACAAATACGAATCCTCCTTTGAAAGTGCAGTTAGCAAAGCTTTTGATAAATAATTTTCTGCAGCAATATAGTCATTATCTGTGATATTTGTTGCTACAGCAGAGATTGTGTAAAAAGAGCTTATGTTTTCTTTGATTTTGTTAAAAACGCTTTGAGCACCTGTTGTGGTTGTGTTCTCTAAAATAAGTTTAAACTTTCCGTTTTCACCTAAACCTACAATATCATCTTCTCTTATGGATTTTTTTATTGCGGAAGCCAATAATGAAACAGGCAGAGCGTTTTTATGTTTGATATCAGCTGATAAAATCATAAAGTCTGCTTTTATATTTTCTTGTGCATATTTTTTAAACAGCCTTGAAAAAATTTTAGGTGTATGTTCAATGGAAAAGAAATTTGTGTCTTTATCAAGCACGTTTTCTTCGAATAAAATCTCATTTTTTCTTTCAAGTCTGTTTTTTAGTTTTGCTTTTTTTATATTTTGCATCACTCTTATTAAGATTTCACTTTGTTGACTGTTTAATGTGATAAAATCATCAACTCCCATTTCAAAAGCGTCAAGCAATATATCTTCGTCATAAGAATTTGTAAGAGCTACAACAGAACATTGTTTTATTCTTTCATTAAACAACAAGGTTTGAAGTTCTATTAGGTTTTCTTTGTCTTCTAAAAAGGTAAACAATAATTCGCCATTGATTTTTTCAGGTTCATTTATTGCTGTATTAAAATCAATGTGTAAAATTTTATCGGTTTTTCTTAAAAGCACAATTTTGTTTATAAAATCATCGGCGATTTTTTTAGAATCTGAAATTACAATTAAATTATTGTTCATAAAATGCCCTTAAATGATTTTTACCAAGAAAATTGTCACCAATGTAAAATATGTAGCAAGCCCCAAAACATCTATAGTGGTTGCAATTACTGGCCCTGATGCGATAGCAGGGTCAACGTTTATTTTCTTTAGGGCAAATGGAGTAATTGTGCCGAGGAATGTTGCCAAAGTCATATTTATAACCATTGCAGCTCCTACAACAAGACCAAGTTCTACATTATGTCGCCAGCCGAAAGTTACGGCAGAAACAAGTGCACCGAAAATAATCCCGATAGTAAGCCCGACTTTCATTTCTCTAAATATATGATAAAAAGCCCCGCTCAATGAAACTTGCCCTGTTGAAAGACCACGAACCATAAGTGTTATGCTTTGCGTTCCGATGTTGCCTCCGAGCCCAGCTAATAGTGGCATAAAAATAGCGATAATAGGAATTGCATGCAAGGTTGCTTCAAAATGGTCGGCAACTCTTACCGCTATAAATTCGCCTACAAGAGTTATCAAAAGCCAAGGTATGCGAGCCCTGATTGCGTTGATTGTGCTTCCGCTCAAGATTTCATCTTCATCGACCAAGTCAGTGTTGATACCTGATGATGTATAAATTTCATCAGTCGTTTCTTCTTCAATAATGTCTTGTGCGTCATCCCACGTAATCATACCTTTTAGACGATTATATAAATCCACGACAGGTAATGCACTGTATTGGTATTTCATGAAAATATCAGCTACCGCATCTTGCGGGTCATCAATATGCAATTTGACGATATCTTTAGTCATTATATCTTCGACTTTTGTTTTGTAAGGCTTAGTAAGTAATGCTCTTAAACTTACAACGCCGAGCAAATGCTTTTGGTTATCAATTACATACAAATAATATAGCTCAACATCATCTTTTTCAGCTCTGATTCTGATAAAAGAAAGCACATCTTCAACTCGCATATCTTTGTTCACAGTTATGGTGTTTGGCGTCATTATTCCGCCTGCCGTGTCTTCTTTATAAGCAAGCAATTCTCTTACTTCATTAGAAAATTTAGCCGGCAATTTGTTTAAGTATGTTTCAGAGTCGCTATCTTCCATGTCTGCCAAAACGTCTGCAATTTCGTCGTGGTGCATCTTCATTATTAATTTAGAAGCATATTCTTCACCAAGATCAGACAATAGTTCGACTTGATATTGTGGAGGCAAATACTCAATAATTTCTGCTGCTTTATCTTCTTCGACGATATTTTTAAATGCAATGAGTCTTTCTTCAGGCTTTAATTCTTTTAAAATTTCAGCCAAATCAGCACTATGATAGCTATCAAGTGTACCTTTAAGTTGAGAAAAATTTTCATCCTCAATTTTTTCTTTTATTCTATCTACTATATTTTCGACGTTTAGCATTAGTATCTCCAAAAAAATTATACTCTAAAACTCAATGTTTGTATATCTAAGAGAGGAGTCTTTTATGAATTATTATTTCAAATAATATATACTAAAATTTCGATTGTAAACAAATGTAACGAATTTAAACAAACGTGAAATTCTATATTAAGTATATACTTTATATATATGTAAGTCGCAAGACAAACATTAAAAAGTTAGCAAACACAAATAAACATAAACTTTCACATTAACTTACCTTCCCCCTAACCTTCCCTTCCTATTAAAAGTTTAGCTCCAATCGGAGCTTTTTTTTTGCTTATTTTTTATATACTTTTAATTTTTATCGGAAAAAATGTTATAATATAATTGCCCATTAATAATTGGAGAAGGAAAAAATGATTAACCCTGTATCTATCAACTCAGTAGCTTATACAGCTGATGTGAAAAAAAAGACTGTTAAAAATGCCGCAGCCGGTGCTCTAATTGGAGCAGGCGTCAGCACTGCCGGTTTAGCTAGAACAATCCAAAAAACAAAAATGCCACTAAAAGAAGTTATTGCAGAATTTCCGAGTAAATTGAAATTCTTAACATCAACAACTATTCCTAAATTTACTGCAATAGGTGCTGCTGTAGGTGCCGGAATTACTGTTTTGGCGGGTGTACTTGCTAAACACAAAGCTGATGGTATAAATAAAAATGCTTAGATTTTAAGCGTAATTTGTTTTAACTATTAAAAAGACCTTGTTTAATACAAGGTCTTTTAGTTTGTTTGTATTTGATTGTGCACTAATTTTTAAATTTTTTAAAAACAAGTGAAGCATTATGTCCACCAAACCCGAAAGAATTCGAAAGAGCTACGTCAACTTTTGCTTCTTGAGCTTTGTTTGCTACGTAGTTTAAGTTCGCTACTCTTTCATCTTGCTTGTCAAGATTGATAGTTGGAGGAACAACTCCATTATTAATTGTTTCAATACATATAATGGATTCAATAGCTCCTGATGCTCCAAGCATATGCCCAGTCATTGATTTTGTCGAACTTACTTTTAATTCCGGATTTTTATCTAAATCACCAAAAACATTAGCTATCGCTTGAGATTCAGCGATGTCGCCTAATCCGGTACTTGTCCCGTGGGCATTTACATATTTAACTTCAGCAGGGTCTATTTTTGCATCTTTAACAGCATTTTCCATTGCTTTTGTAGCTCCCGCTCCATCCGGTGCCGGGGCTACAATGTCATAAGCATCTGCTGTTTGCCCATAGCCGATAACCTCAGCGTATATTTTTGCCCCTCTTGCTTTAGCATGTTCAAGTTCTTCAAGAACTAATATGCCAGCACCTTCAGCCATGACAAAACCATCACGGTCTTGGTCATAAGGTCTTGATGCTTTTTGAGGTTCATCATTTCTTTTAGATAGGGTTCTTGCACTTGTAAAAGCACCGACTCCGATATTGCATATAGTTGCTTCAGCACCGCCGGCAATGATTACATCTGCTTCACCCCATTGGATTGAGCGGAATGCATCACCAACTGAGTGTGCAGAAGTGGCACATGCTGTTACTATTGCTTTATTAATTCCTTTAGCACCGTATTTTATAGAAATTCTACCTGCACCCATATCACAAATTAGCATTGGAATTGTGAAAGGCGAACATTTTGTAGGACCTCTATCAATCATTGCTTTATGATTTTTTTCAATTGTTCTAAAACCGCCTGCTGCAGATCCAACGATTACACCGAATCTATAAGGGTCAACATTGTCTGTCGATACACCTGAATCTTCGACCGCTTCTGTCGCTGCAACCATTGCAAAGTGAATAAATCTATCCATTTTTTTAGCATCTTTAGGGTCTATGCCATGCTCTGTCGGATCGAAATTTTTAACTTCACCTGCTATATGAACTGTGTGACCTTCTAAATCCATGTTTTCAATAGTTGATATACCGCTGTTACCAGCTTTTACATTATTCCATAGTGTATCAACACCAACGCCGAAAGGAGATACCGCTCCAATTCCGGTCACTACTACTCTTCTTTTACTCATATTGTTACCTTTATATCTACTCATAAAATACGAGGAGCACTCGAAATATAGCAACTCCTCGCAGATTAATTATCTAGCGTTGAAACAATTATGAATTAGCTTCAATGTAGTTAACAGCGTCTTGGACTGTTGCTATTTTTTCAGCTTCTTCATCAGGAATTTCGCAACCGAATTCTTCTTCAAAAGCCATTACTAATTCAACTGTATCCAAAGAATCCGCACCTAAATCAGCTGTAAAGCTAGCTTCAGGAGTTACTAATCCTTCTTCAACACTTAATTGTTCTACAACAACTTTTTTTACTCTCTCAAAAACTGTACTCATGTTTTTTTACCTCATTTTAATTATTACCGAATATACATTTCATATTATACTATTTCAAAAAAAATTTGCAAAGATTTTACAATTAGATAACTAATCCGCCATCAACGGCTAAGACTTGCCCTGTAATATAATCAGCATCGACCGCTAAGAATTTTACAGTTTTAGCAATATCTTCGACATTGCCGAGTCTTTTCATTGGAATGGCGTCTGCAAGTTTGTCCATGTTCTTTAAGTCTTTGGTCATGTCGGTTTGAATAAATCCTGGAGCTACTGCGTTAACCCTGATTCCTCTTGATGCTAGTTCTTTGGCTGTTGCTTTGGTAAAACCGATTATACCTGCTTTTGCTGCTGCATAATTGGCTTGACCTGCATTACCATAGATTCCGACAATACTTGCCATGTTTACTATTGCACCTGCTCTTTGTTTCATCATTATCTTTGAAACAGGTTGTGTTACATAAAATGCACTGTTTAAATTTGTGTTAATTACTGCGTTCCAATCTTCAGATTTTAACCTGATTAAAAGATTATCTCGAGTAATTCCTGCGTTATTGACTAATACGTCAATTCTACCGAATTGTTCCATTATATTTGCTATTGCTTCAACAACAGCTTCTTGGTTTGACACGTCAAATTTCATCGCAATTGCTTCTACTCCGAGAGTTTTGATGTCATTGACTGTTTTATTTGCAGCTTCTTCGTTACCTGCATAGTTTACAATTATTGTGTATCCTGCTTTTGCAAGTTCTAGAGCACATGCTCTGCCAATGCCTCGAGATGCTCCCGTTACTAATGCAACTTTTGTATCTGTCATTTCTTCTGACTCCTTATACAGCTGCCATATTCAAAGCTTCAATTGTAGCTTCTAATGATGGCATGTCGTAAATGTTATATGTTGTAATTGATGAATCAATTTTTTTGTTTAATCCAGCTAAAACTTTACCTGGACCTACTTCAATGATTGTATCCACTCCGTTTTTAACCATTTCTTGAATTGTTTGAGTCCAATATACAGATGAATAAATCTGTTTGGGCATTTTTTCAAGAAAATCATTTTTATTTGTTGTTTCCTTTGCATCAACATTCGTTAATACAGGGAAGTTTGAATTATTTATTTCACATGACTTAACAAATGTCGCAAATTCCATTGCTGCATCTTTCATCAATGGAGAGTGGAATGCTCCAGAAACAGCTAAAGGTATAACTCTTCTGGCACCTGCTTCTTTTAAAGCTGTTGAAGCTTCGTTTACAGCATCTATTTCACCTGTGATTACTATTTGTTCAGGAGAATTGAAATTCGCTACAGACACAACTCCTGACGTGTTTAATTCGTTTAAAACTGGTTCGACTTTCTCTTTGTTTAATCCTAATACTGCAGTCATTGTACCTTTTGTGGAAGTCGCCGCTTTGTCCATTAGTTCAGCTCTTTTTTGTATTAATTTAAAAGCATTTTCTAAGTCAATAGAACCTGAAGCATATATTGCAGCGTATTCACCCAAACTGTGGCCTGCTGTATATTCTATATTTAATGATGTTTTTTCTTTTAAAGCTTCTAGTGCAGCGATTTCAACAGCTAATATAGCCGGTTGCGTGTTGAAAGTTTGCTTTAAAGCGTCTTCTGGTCCTTCAAAACAAATATCTGAAATATTTCTACCTAAAACTTTGTTTGCTGTTTTGAAAACATTTTTTGCAGCAGGTGAATTATTAAATATATCTAATCCCATGCCGATAGCTTGGGCACCTTGTCCCGGAAAAATAACTGCCAATTTTTTCATTAAGCAACTCCTTCTCTTAGTCTAACGACCGATGTTGCACATGTCATGCCTGCACCGAACCCTGTTAAAATTGCTTTGCAAGGTAATTTAATTTTTCCTTCACTGACACCTTCAACCAATGCTATAGGAATAGAGGCAGCAGATGTGTTGCCGTATTTTTCAATATTTACAATTACTTTGTTGTTGTCGTAGCCAAGCCTGTCTGCCATTGCGTCAATAATTCTAACGTTTGCTTGGTGTGGAATTAAATAGTCGATATCTTCAGGTTTTAAGCCTGATTTTTCAACACAATCGACAATGTAGTTAGGCATTTTTGTCACAACAAATTTATAAACTTCCTTGCCGTTCATTTCGATATGTTGAGGTCGGGTTTCATTTGGTTCAACAAGTGGACAATTATGTCCTGTAATCGGCATTTTTATAAATTTGCCACATTCAGGTTCTGAAAACATATCAAGTTGAATAATATCATCAACGCCGTCTTCTGATTCTTTTAAAACCATAGCACCTGCACCGTCGCCAAATAAGACACAAGTTGAACGGTCTGTCCAATCAACAAACTTTGAGTTGGCATCTGTTGCTACAACTAAAATCTTTTTGTAAGTACCTGCTTTTATAAATGCTTTAGCTATGTTCATAGCGTACAAAAGTCCTGAACAAGCGGCTGTGACGTCAAAACCAGCAGCGTTCTTTGCTCCGATGGCAAGCTGAACTTGGCATGCTGTTGATGGGTAGGCCATAGTTGGCACTGAAGCAGCTGCTATAACTAATTCTATTTCAGAACCGTTCATTTTTGCTTTTTCAAGAGCTTTTTTAGCCGCCGTAATACCTAAATCTGTAGCATCTTCATTGCCGTTACAAATTCTTCTTTCTTTGATGCCTGTTCTTGTCGAAATCCATTCATCGCTTGTTTCTAAAATCTTTGTTAAATCTTCATTAGTAACTACGGTGTCTGGGACTGCATAGCCAACACCGGCAATCATTACAGGTATAGTCATATTTATATTATCCTTCATAAAATTCTTTGATTTTTTCGTTTACACCGGATTCAACAGCTTCTTTAGCTACTCTAACTGCGTTTTTAATCGCATAAGCTCTTGAACGGCCATGTGAAATTACAGTAATACCTTTAACTCCTAAAAGTAGAGCTCCTCCGAATTCTTCATAATTGATTTTTGTATAAATTCTTTTCATAAAAGGTTTTGCTAATATACCTATTATTACAGATAAAATATCATCGCAAAATTCTTTTTTAATCATGTGGAATAGCATTGAAGAAGCACCTTCAATTGTTTTTAATGCAACATTTCCGACGAAACCGTCGCAGACAATTACATCGCAATTTCCAAGGAAAACCTCTTTACCTTCAATGTTTCCTATGAAGTTCAATTTATCTTGATTTTCTTCAAATAATTTATAAGCACCTTTTGCTAAGTCGTTACCTTTTCCTGGTTCTTCACCGATATTTAAGACGCCTATTCTAGGGTTTTCAATTCCTATTACGCTTTTAGAAAAAGTAGCACCCATCATTCCAAATTGGTATAACATTTCGGGAGTACTGTTTGTATTTGCACCTGAGTCAATCAAGACGACAGGTCTTTTCATTGTTGGGAGAGTTGTTGCAATAGCAGGACGTTCAATACCCGGTAATCTGCCAAGTCCGAATAAACTTGCTGCCATCGCTGCACCTGTAGAACCTGCTGCAACTACTGCATCGGCCTCGCCATCTGCGACAGATTTTACTGCCAATACAATTGAAGATTTCTTTTTCTTACGGATAGCTTGACCGGGAGCTTCACCCATTTCAATTATTTCAGTTGCGTGGGTTATTTTGATGTCCAATTTTTTTGTGTCTATTTTTATTCTTTTAGGTTTAAACAATCCGCCTCCGAGGTAGACAATACCTTCTTGGTCAATTCTGTCTAATTCTCTTTCGATTTTGTCTTGTTTTCCTACAAGTTCAATAGGCACATCATATGCCCATGCTCCCCAAACAGCACCTTCAACAATTTCTTTAGGGGCATAATCCCCACCCATTGCATCGATAGCTATTCTTGTCATACTTATCCACTCTTCCCTATTTTATTATCTAATTACTCTTCTGTTTTTTCTTCAGAAGTTTCTTCAGCCGGAGTTTCAGCTGTTTCTACTTGTTCAGCTTTTTTAGCTGTTTTTTTAGGAGCTTTTTTTTCTTCTTTAACTTCTTCTACAACAGTATTTCCTTCAGCTTTTATACTAGCAGGTTTACCCTTGTAGTAGCCACATTCTGTACAAACTGTATGTGTTAATACTAATGCACCACAATTTTTGCAAGTTGTAGTTTCAGGAACTGTAGCTTTCCAGTTTGATCTTCTATGTCCTTGAGCTGAATGCCCTGTTCTTTTCTTTGGTACTGCCATAACTAATTATCCTTTTCTTTTTCTATTTTGATAGTTTTAAATATTTCTAATCTTGGATCAGCGACTTCAGTTTTTATATATTTATTAATATTTTCATCACCTATACAATTTATACCACAAACAAGTTTATTTGGAATATTTAATATTACAGATTGATAAATTAAATCGGTGATGTCAATTTCATTTGAGCCGTTTAAGTCCTCTATAAAAGAGCCTTCAGAAAGTTCAACTTCATCTTTATATTCTTCAAACAAGCTGTTGCGAGCAAATGTTTCATTGATTTCTATCGAAAAATCTTTTTCAAATTCTTTTAAACATGAATCACAAGTTAATTTTAACAGTGCTTTGATATTTCCTTTTACGTTGATATATTCATCGCCCATTAAGCTGATTGAAAGATTTGCTTCTACTGCTTTTTTCGGGTTGAATTCATCAATGATTTCACAAAATTTTATATTTTGTGATTGATTGTCTAAATTTTCAATTTCAGAAATTAATACCTTCATTATATTAATTTTATTTGTTAGAAATTATTTGTCAAACCATGAACGAAAAAAACGGCTTTCTTTTTAGAAAACCGTTTGTAAAAATTTTAATTATTTAATTAATTACCGTAAGAGAACGAACGTTGTATATTCTTGTCTCTCAATGCTTTGCAAGATTCCATTTCGGAGTCTATCATTTTTAATTGGGTATTATACATTTCCATTTGCATATCAAGTTTTTTGTCTAAGGCATTTAATCTTTCTTTTCTTTGATTTAATTGTTTAACAATTTCAGACTCAGGATCCATATCGTTTCCGACGTTGGTCATTTCTGAGATGGTTTTAGTCAAGCTCAACTTGCTTTCAGTTACGAGTTGGATTTTGTTTTCCAAGTCTAATCTGAAAGAGTTAAGATACATTAATCTGAATGTTGATGATGCTAATCCCATTGCTGAGTCCTTATCTCATTTCGTTAAGAGTTCTGCCTTTTAAGAAGACGTGTTCGTTGTTTTGAGCGATTATTTGCTCGAATTGTGCCAATTTGTATTTTTGATAGTTAAGTCTGTATCTTGCCATTTTTATTTTTTTATTTACTGTCAAAACTTCTTTTAGTTTTGCTGACAAGCCTTGGCTTAATAGCTTTAATGGGTTCTTTCTTGTTAAGAAAGATTTAGAGTATTGCAAAAAATTCAATAGCTTTTGTGCGTTTGTAGTTAGTGCTTCTTGGAACATTTGCAACTCCTTATAGTTCTAAAGGAACTACATAATAATAAAAACATTTAACATTCTGTTATTGCTCTATTTTCGAGTGAGCTTTAAATATGTTAACATTTATTAATTATGTTATTCTCTTACGTATCCCTTTGTTATTACCTTCTCTTTAATTATCGGAATGAAAAAAATCAATCTTGAGCTTTTTGGGCTTTTTCAAGATTGATTTTTACATTTGTTTACAATTCATCTTTTATTTTATGAATTTATCCACCTTGTGAAAAATTCTAAACCTGATGTCGAACTTTTTTCGGGGTGAAATTGTACTGCTGTTAGGTTGTTTTTCTGAACTGAAGCACAAAAATTTCCGTTATAATCGCACATTGAGCTTATAATATTTTTGTCTTTTGGCTTTACGTAGTATGAATTTACAAAATAGAAGTAATCATTTTTAAGAAAATTGTCAGCTTTTGTTGTTGAAATTTTGTTCCAACCGATTTGAGGAATTTTACCTTTTGTAAATCTTTTCACTTCACCTTCTAAAATTCCTAACCCTTTTACGTCAGGGGCTTCTTTGCTGCTTTCGAATAATATTTGCAGCCCGATACAAATGCCTAAAAACGGAATATCTTTAGCTACAGCTTCTCTGATTGAGTCGGCTAAACCTTTTCTTTCAAGATTATTCATGGCTTGCCCGAAATGACCTTGCCCCGGAAAAATAATTTTATCTGCTGATAATATTTTTTTGGGGTTGTCTGTTATTTCAAAATCAGTTTTTAAATAGGTAAGCATGTTCGCAACGCTTTTAAGGTTACCTGCTTCGTAGTCTACAATTACTGTTTTCATTAGTATTTAAAACCGTCTTCTTTCATTCTGGAAATAACTTCTTTTAAGTTGTCATCACTTGCTACAATTGATATTCTGAAATATCCTTCACCGTATTGCCCGAAAGCACTCCCTGGAACCATTACGATGCCTGATGTTTTCAATAAATCACTTGTGAAATCAGAGGCTTTTTTGTATTTTTGTGGAATTGGAAGCCATAAATAGAAAGTAGCAGGAGGCACATTTAGATTGTCCATATCCCAGCCGAGTTCTTTGAAACCGTCTACCAATATTTTTTGTTTTGATTGGAAACCTTTAACCGCATTTTCTGTGTACTCGTCGCCTTCTTTGCTGTTCAAAACTGCAGCACCTGCTTTTTGAAGAGCTTTAAAAAGTCCTGAGTCTATTGTTGATTTTAGTTTGCCGAACATTCCTACAGCTTCAGCGTTTCCGCAAACCCAACCTAATCTCCAACCTGTCATTGCGTATGGTTTTGAAAAACTATGAAATTCTACTGCTATATCTTTAGCACCTTCAACTTCAAGGATGCTCGGGGCTTTTGTTTCACCCGGGAAAACCATATCAACGTAAGCGGCATCGCTTATCAATAGAATTTTATGCTTTTTACAAAAATCAACTACATATTTGTAGTAATCAATATTAGCTATAGCCCCTAACGGGTTGTTAGGGTAGTTGATAATCATAGCTTTCACTTTATTGTGAGGGAATCCTTCGCTTGGCATTTTTTCCCATAGTTGGTTAAGGTTTGGCATGTAGTCATTTTCAGGCGTTAGCGGCATTGGGTATGGACGACCGCCTGAAACCATCAACATTTGTGAATATGAAGCGTATCCAGGGTCTGGAACCATTATGATTTCTTGGTCTTCTTTATCTGTTGTCGGGTTAATTAATTCTCTTATTATATTAGCGAGCCCTTCTTTTGAGCCGATTAAAGAGCAAATTTCTGTTTTAGTGTCAAGTTCTACTCCAAAACGTGATTTCATACGCTCTTTTACTGCTTCAATAAAGTAGCTTTCACCTTTTGGGGTAGAATACGTGTGAATTCCGTCCTCGTTTAGGCATTCAGTCAATTTATCGATTACAAACTTAGGCGGTGCTTGAACAGGAGCACCCATTGAAAGATATATAGGTTTACGATTTTTTTTCGTCAATTCCGGCGTCAAAGCTTGTGCTTCTTGCTTAATCTTAAACATAATGTAAGTTTCCAGCGATTGAACGTAATCGTTAAACAGTTCTTTCATTCATTTTCTCCTTTGTTATTCTTTTGTTTCGGACTGGTAGGCCCAAGCATTATGCGTGTGAATACTTTCTTGAGCTTCGATTTCAACTTCATAAAAATTTATAATTTTATTTTTTTTCAATATTCCAACAATGTCCCTTAGGGCATCTTCGACAAATTTTGGATTTTTATAGGCAGCTTCTGTTACAAACTTTTCATCACTTCTTTTAAGCAATGGATGAATTGGGCAAGAGCCACATTTTTCTATCGTATCAATCAAGTCTTCAAGCCAAATGTGGTCATTTTCAGCGTAACCTATTTTTACTTTAATAATAGCTCTTTGATTATGTGCAGAATTCTCTGATATTTCTTTCGAGCATGGGCAAAGAGTCGTAACGGGAACTTTTACGCCAAGGATAAATTTGTAATCTTCGCCATGTAAATTCCCTTCAAACGAGCAATCGTAGCCCATTGGGAATTTTGCTTTGCTTATAGGTGCCTTCTTTTCTATAAAATATTTGAAATTAAACTTCACGTGAGCACTTTTTGCCTGCAATTTTTTTTGAATATCAATCAAAATACCTTTTATATCAATGCCCAAAAGGTTTTTTATTCTATATTCATTTAATACTTCCATAAATCGTGACATGTGAGTGCCCCGATATTTTTTAGGAAGTGCAACACTCATTCTTGCAGTTGCACTAACGACTTGGTTTTCTGCGTTTTTACGCTGAATAATCAGAGGTACTTCAACTCCATTCACTCCAACTTTTTGAATGTCGATACCTCTTGCGTCATCTTGGTTTTGTATGTCTGCAAGTTTAGTCATCTTTATTTAGATTAATATCCTCTAGCGAGTTATTTTCAAGTGCCTTTAACAACTTTAAGGCTGCATTACGTTGTGTTTCAGGCGGTGCAACTCTCAAAAGTTCAACGGCTTTAAGCATGACAGGGTCATTATCGTACCAACGGCTTCCTTTTCCTGCGTATTGGGAAACCATGTCGTATACGCTTTCTATTACATCTTGAGCAACTTGTTCTTGCAATTTTATAATAAAATCAGCTGCATTGCTTTTTGTTTCATCTGGTTGCATTTGCAAGAGTTCCAATGCTTCTTTAAGTATAGGATCCTTGTCATACCAACGTCTGAAATCATCCATTTATATAAATCCTCGTGTCATTGTTATTTGTTTTGCATTTTATTGCATAAATCAATTATAATATCTTTTGTGTCATTGTAAACAGTTTCGATAGAATTGTTTGCATTTATCACTTTTATTCTTTCGGGTGATTTTTTTGCGAGTTCAAGATAACCTTGGCGTACTTTTTTGTGAAATTCTATTCCTGCAGCTTCTAGTCTGTCTTTTTCTTTGCCGACTCTTGTTTGGGCTATATCTGTATCAACATCAAATAATAGAGTCAAGTCCGGAACGAGTCCGTTTACTGCTATTTTATTAAGCTTATCAAGCTTTTCAATGTCTTGCCCTCTGCCATAACCTTGATATGCCAAGGTCGAGTCAGTGTGTCTGTCGCAAAGTACGATTTTACCTTGTTCAATTGCCGGTTTTATGAAAGTCTCCGAGTGTTGGGCTCTATCAGCTAGGAATAAAAACATTTCGCAGTTATCAGCAACGACGCCATCATAGTGGAGTAATATGTTTCTTATTTTTGAGCCGATTTCAAGGGCACCCGGTTCAAGAGTTTTGACAACGTCATAGCCCATGTTTTCTAAAAGTTCTGCGGTTTTGTTTAGTTGTGTTGTTTTTCCGCAGCCGTCAGCACCTTCAAATGTAATAAACAAGCCTTTTTTCATTATTGAATTTTATCCCAACCTGTATATTTTCTTAAAACTTCAGGAACTGTTATTGAGCCGTCAGCGTTTTGGAAATTTTCTATTATTGCTGCGACTGTTCTTCCAACAGCTAGTCCAGAGCCGTTAATGGTGTGGACAAAACGGACTTTTCCTGTAGATTTTTCTTTATATCTTATGTTTGCTCTTCTTGCTTGGTAGTCGCCGAAGTTAGAGCAACTGGAAATTTCTTTATAGGCATTATAAGACGGCATCCAGACTTCTAAATCCCAACATTTGTTTGCTGAAAATCCGATGTCACCCGTTGAAAGGGCAACTCGTCTGAACGGCAAGCCTAGCATTTTAAGCATTTCTTCAGCGTCTTCTGTTAGCTTTTCGTGTTCTTCTTTGCTTTGCTCTGGAGTTGTAAGTTTTACGAGTTCAACTTTGTTAAATTGGTGAACTCTGATTAAGCCTCTTGTGTCTTTTCCTGCTGAACCTGCTTCTCTTCTGAAACAAGGGGTATAGGCAGTCATATATTTCGGCAAGTCATCTTCTGTCAAAATTTCGCCTGAATAAATATTCGTAACAGGGACTTCTGCTGTCGGAATCAAGTACAAATCTTCATTTTCGCATTTATACATATCTTCTTTAAATTTAGGAAGTTGACCTGTACCAGTCATAGTTGCAGCATTAGCCATAAATGGAGGCAAAATTTCTTCATATCCTTGACGTTCGGTGTGTTCGTTCAAAAAGAAGTTTATAACAGCACGTTCTAAGCGTGCACCTTTGCCTCTATATAGAGTAAATCTTGATTGTGAAAGTTTAACGCCTCTTTCAAAGTCAACAATTCCTTTTTCTTCGCAGATATCCCAATGAGCTTTTGCTTCAAAATCAAATTTTGTCGGTTCGCCCCATTTTGAAACTTCCACGTTATCGGCATCAGATGCTCCTATTGGAGTTGTTTCATCCGGAATGTTAGGTATATGTAAAAGCAAATTTCTTTGTTTTGTATCTAAATCGACTTGTTTTTCTTCCAATGCTTTAACTTCGTCACCAAGTTTTCTTACATCTTCTTGGATAGCGTCAGTATTTTCCCCATTTTTTTTCATCATACCGATTTTTTGAGATTCGTTTTTTCTTTTAGCTCTTAGCTCATCGGCTTGAGTTTGTATTTGTCTTCTTTCTTTATCGATTTCAATGACTGCGTTTATCGACAAATCAGGATTTCTTCTTTTTAAAAGTTCATTTATTTTTTCAGGGTTTTCTCTGATAAGTTTAATATCTAGCATTTATACTACCTCTCATTCTGTTTTTAATTCTATTAAAAATATGAAAAAAAGTGAAGTCTAAAATAAAACTACACAAAATGAATGAGCCTTCCACTGGTTTAATATGTTAATTTTATAAAGCAAGGGATTTATGGAGGTATTTTTATGGCAATGCCGCAACAATTTGATACAGATATTTTGTATAACGGGAGAACAAAAGCGGTTTTCAAGACTGACCATCAAGAGCTTGTATCCATTTCTTTTAAAGAGTTAGGAGTTAGTGGAAATGCTGAAGCTTGTTTGAAGCTTAATGAACTTTTCTTTAATATCTTGAACGATAACAATATTCCTACACATTTCCTTGATAACAATGAGAAGAACAGCTTTTTGGCGACTACTTTAAGTATTATCCCTGTGACTATTGCTGTTAGAAACTTTGCTTCAGGCTCCATTTGTAGCAGGCAAAATATTCAAAAAGGCACGTGGTTTCCATATCCTTACGTTGAATATTTTTATGGTGATGAAATCCTTTCAGAAAAAGAATTGATGCTTAATAAGATATTAAATTTTGATGAAATTATGCTTCTGAATGAAGTTTCAAAGCTTGTATGTAAGCTGATATATGATTATTTGATTGCAAAAAATTTAAAACTTGTTGATGTCAAAGTTAAATTTGGAAAAAATAAGTGGGGAAATTACTTCGTAGCAGGTGATTTTTCGCCTAATAAAATGCGTGTTTGGAAAGTTTCTGAACAGAATGAATTAAATGCTATAGACTTACTTGCACTAATTGAAGAAAATAATAAAAGTCTTAAAATATTATAATTCTTTAAGTATTACCTTTTGGCGTTTATTGTAGTAATATATTTATTATGTTAAATGTTTTATCAGTATTCATAGGTGGAGGCATTGGTGCTTCTTTTAGATATTTAATTTGTCATTTTATAGGTAAGGAATGCTCGCTTTTATATCCATGGCACACATTGGGTATAAATATTGCAGGCAGTTTTTTACTCGGTTTCTTGATTTATTTTATAAATGCAAAAACCGGATTTAATCCTCAGTTAAAACTATTTCTTACAGTCGGTTTTTGTGGGGGGTTAACTACTTTTAGTACGTTCTCTCTTGAAGTTTTTGAACTCATTAAAGAAGGACGAATCCTTGAAAGTATTACATATATTTTACTAAGTGTATTAATTTGTGTTCTTGGAGCTTTTATGGGGGCTTGTTTTGCAAAATTCGTTTAAAAAAAGAATTCTTTTCGTCGGCATGCCAGATATGGCTTTGGTTTGTCTATCAAGACTTTATCAATCGGGTGTTAATATTGTTGGTGTTGTGCCTCCTGAGAAAGAAAATAATACACATTCTTATTTTGTCCAGTTTGCTACAAGCTTGGGGTACAATGTAATTCCGTATGATGAGTCTTTAAAAGATGAAAAATTCTTAAAAGAGTTAAAAAAACTTGATATAGACATAGCAGTTGTCTGCTCATACAATAGGCTTTTTCCGCCAGAATTTTTAGCAGTTGCAAAAGATGGTTTTATTAATACCCATCCTTCGTTGTTACCTGATTACAGGGGCGGAAATCCATACTCTCATGTCATTATTAATAATGAAAAAGAAACAGGTGTTACTCTTCATTTTATGGATGATTCTTTCGATACAGGAGATATTATTACTCAGTGTAAAATAGCTGTTTCAAAAGACGAAACCATGGGCACTCTGTTTAATAAGCTCAATTACCTTTCTGCCGAAGCAATTTTGAAAATCTTGGCTTTTTATGAAGAAACAGCGACCCTACCTCGCTTTCCGCAACCAAAAGGTGAATTTAAAAAGGCAAATTCTATAGATTTAAAATTTGGTAATTCTTATATTGATTGGACTAGACCTGCCTCTGAAATAGAACGATTTATAAGAGCTCTAAATCCTTTTATCTCGGCTGTTACTAAATATAAAAATGATTTTGTTAAAATATATTCTTCATCTGTTAAAAACAAACGTACAAAAGAAGCCCCCGGCACAATCTGCTGTGTTAAAGATACTATAGATGTTGCTACAGGTGATGGTATTCTTGAAATTCGAGCATTGCAAATAGGCTCTTATGTAATCGGTGACGCAAAAGATTTTATAAAAACCGTTGAACCTAAAATCGGAGAAAAATTCGAATTATGAACAATTTACACTTTTTGACAGCCGGAACTCCTTTGAGAGTCGAAGGGCAAGGTTATGAAAAAGCTTTTCAAACCCTTGAGGAACTAAATTTAGATGGCATGGAATTAGAATTTGTACATGGCGTCAGAATGAAACCTGAATCTCAAGATTTTGTAAAAAATATAATTAAAGAAAAAAATTTTTTATTAACGGCTCACGGTCCTTATTATATTAATTTGAATTCAAAAGAACCTGAAAAAGTCGAGGCGAGTATCGTAAGAGTCTTGGATACTGCCAGAATGGCACAAAAATTGGGATTATATAGCATAACTTTTCACGCTGCATTTTATATGGGGGGCGATAAAAATGTTGTGCAAAGGCAAGTTGAAAAAACAATGACGCAGATTTGTGAAACTTTAGACAAAGAAAAAATTGATGTATGGATTAGACCTGAAACAACGGGGAAACCTACTCAATGGGGAGATTTAGATGAAATAATAGCTATTTCAAAAAACTTTGACAATGTTCTTCCCTGTGTTGATTTTGCTCATTTACATGCCCGCTATAATGGAATTTCAAACACTTATGATGAATTCTCTCGTATATTAGAAAAAATTGGCAACGAACTTGGGCAAACTGCTATAGATAATTTTCATGCCCATTTAGCAGGAATTGCATATGGAGAAAAAGGTGAAAAAAAACATTTGATTTTAGAAGAAAGTGATATGAATTACAAAGATTTGCTGAAAGCTTTTAAAAAGTTTGATGTCAAAGGTGCACTTGTATGTGAGAGCCCGAATATTGAAGATGATACAATTTTACTGAAACATTTTTATAATTCGCTTTAAGGAGGTTTTATGAAGAGTTTTTATGTCGTTATTCCTGCATTTAACCCTGATGAAAATTTAATAAAATTGGTTGAAGAGCTTTGTATTTCATTCTATCCAAAAGAAATAATTATTGTTGATGATGGTAGTCAATCTCAAGCTGTATTTGGAAAATTGGTAGATAAAGGTGTTATAATTTTACACCATAGTGAAAACAAAGGTAAAGGTGCAGCTTTGAAAACGGCGTTTACATATATTTTGGCTCAAGTTGCTCCTTACGGAGTGCTTACGATGGATGCTGACGGACAACATTTGATTTCTGATGTCCTTTCAATTGCTCAATTATCTTCGAAAAATCCTGAGGCTGTTGTCTTTGGGTGCCGTGATTTTACCTCTGCTGGTACGCCTTTTAGAAGCTTTATCGGCAATAAAGTTGCTTCTTTGTTTTTTAAGTTAAAAACACATAAGGATTTGCTTGATACTCAAACAGGTTTGAGAGCTTTTCATTTTTCATTGTTGCCCGATTTGTTAAATTTAACAGGTAATGGCTTTGACTATGAAATGGAAATGTGTCTTTATTTTTGTAAAAAAAATATAAAAATTATCGAGCATTCTATTCAGTCTGTATTTATCGACAAAAATCGGAATTCAAGTTTTAATCCAATTTCCGATTCTTATAAAGTTGTAAAAGCTTTGTTTGAATAGTCTTATATAGAATATTGAATTGTATCTGTATCAGGCATGGTTGTATTCTTTGAGTCCGAGTCTGAATTTTATTAATGTCGTCTAAAATCTCTTTCTTTTCATTTCCGTATTTTGAAGATTGTAATCAACCAAGCAAGAGCTAATTGTGAAGTTTGTATAAATTAACTGTGTTTTGCATAAGCATTGCAATTGTCATCGGTCCGACTCCACCAGGGACAGGCGTTATAAAAGATGTTTTTGGTTTTACTTTTTCAAAATCTACATCACCTTTTAATTTGCCGTCAACTCTATTGATGCCCACATCAATTATCACTGCATTTTCTTTGACCATTTCAGCTGTTAAAAAAGCAGGCTTGCCTATCGCACAAACAATTATATCCATTGTTTTGGCTATATCTTCAATATTTTTTGTTTTGCTGTGTGCAATTGTGACGGTTGCATTTTTATTTAATAAAAGTTGTGCAATCGGTTTGCCAACAATGTTTGAACGTCCTATTACTAAAGCGTTTTTGCCTGCGATATCAACTTTATACTCATTTAAAAGTTCTATTATACCTTTTGGGGTGCAAGGAATTGCAAAAGGTTTTTGTCCCGTCATCAATTTGCCTGCATTAATCGGGTGAAAACCGTCCACGTCTTTCATTGGGTCAATGATTTCAAGTATTTTTGCCTCATTAATATGGTTCGGTAGTGGCAATTGAACCAAAATCCCGTCTATATCATTGTCGCCGTTTAAAATGTTTATTTGTTCAATCAAATTTTGCTCTGAAATATCTTCAGGCAATGGCAAAACCAATGAATGCATACCGATTTTAATAGCTGTTTTTTCTTTGTTTCTAACATATATTTGGCTTGCAGGGTTGTTGCCGACTAGCACAACTGCAAGTTTCGGCTTTCTAATCATTGATTTCGTTTCTATGGATAGCTTTTCTGTAATCTTTAAAGAAAGTGCTTTTCCGTCAAGTATTGTTGTCAATATCTTCTCCTTTTAAGCTCTGGGCAAATTTAGTCTGTAAAAGAATTCTTTTACTTCATTTGTAACCGTTTCAGAATCTTTTTCCATAGGATTTTCTTTTAGGGCTCTATCGTCATGGATAACCCCGAGAGTTTCCAGATTGTATTTTTGTAGAAGTTCAAACAATGGTTCTTTTTCAGTGCCTTTAACTTTGTTTAAAACGACTCCCATTTGGGCTCCTGCTGCATATTTTGCGGAAAATTCTTCAATTCTTTTAGCCAGATGCACGGCTTCTTCAGTCGGTTTTGCAATGATTAAAGTTACATCAAGTTCAACATCTACAAGTTGATGCAGGTATTTCAAGTCAAATTCACAATCAAAAATAACAATATCATAGCGGTTGATAAGTTTCACAAGTGCGTCATTTATTTGCTTAGTAATCGGGCAGCGGCAATCTTTAGAGCCAATCAGCCAAGAAACAATAATATCGGTGTTGTCATCAAGAGGCTCTAATATATCTTCTAACGCCCATTCGACATATTCTTGTTTTGTCATATTGCTTGGAATACCGGTTTTATATTCATGTTTTCCGCTTCTTATTCCGTATATTGTGTTTCTAATATCTTTGCCAAAGCTGTGACCTAATTCGCCTGTTAAATCGTTATCAAAAAGCAAGACGGATTTTTCAGGGTAATATTCTCTCATTATTTTGTATAAAGCTTTTGTGATAGTTGTTTTTCCGCTTCCGCTTTTACCTGTTACAGCAATGGTTATAGTCATTAAATTACCTCGTCATATCGTTTGATAAGTGTGTCTGAAATTCCTTTTGTCATTAGCATTGCTTTTTCTGCAAGTTCTGCATTAAGGCAACCTGCTCCGCAAGAAGGAGTGATAAGGCTTTGTTTGACGATTAATTCTTTTTCAATACCTTTAGATGAAAGTGCATCAAAGCCTTCTTCCAGTTTTTCTATAAGTGAGTCTTTAGTCGCTTGAGTTAAAGCTTCTACGTCAAGCGTTGGGACAATTCCCCAGGCTATTATTCCTCCGTCAACTAAAAAAGTTTTTATTTCATCAGAATATACAGTCAGGTTTTTTGTAAATGAGTATGCATCAAAATTTAATATTTTAATGCCTGATTTTAAAAGCATACCCCAATCAGCTTTACCGCAACAATGAATAGCCGTTAGAGCTCCTTTTGCTTTTAATATATCTGATATTTGTTTTATGCTGTCGATAATTTCTGTTTCTTTAACCGTTATGAAAGCAGAAGTCCCAACTTGACTCATAGTCGGTTCATCCATAAAAATTATTGGAGTTGTATTAGGGCTTACTTTTTTTATTTGTTCAATTTGCCATAATGACTTTAATGTCAGAGCTTTAACAATTATATCCCTATAGGTTTCATCGTAGAAAAGACATTTCTTGTCGTTATCTGAAATGCTTGTTCCCCAAGTAAAAGGGCCTGTTATGTGGCATTTTACATATTGGGGTTTTTTTTCTTTTATTAAATCAATGTAAGGTTTAAAAGTGGAGGAATATGGGGCTTTAAGTCCATATTTATCAAGCTTTTCTGTGTTATTTTCTGTTGTTATTTCATCATAGTCTAAATAAAATTCTTCTAAATCTGTGTAAAAAGCTTCAGATTCCCCATCAAATCCGAAAATTTGATTTTCTGTATCAATATACATTCCGGGGATATTTTCGGAGTATTGAATTATCATATCTTCCATCGGGTTTACGTTGGAAAGTTGAGCCCAAAAAGGTATCTCAAAAGTGTCCCATACAAGTTTTGTAGCTTCAGGTTGGTTGTCATAGGGCAAACTTCCTATTGCGGTTGCTTGTAAACTTAATTTTGACATTAAATCTCCTTAGAAAATCTCTCTTTTTGATTTTAAAACAAACATTTTATTCAGGCATTTTGTCAAAATAACTTTACATTTTGTCAGCTTGATGACTATTTTTTCATATACAAATTTTTTTGCTCTTTTGTTAATCTTTCAATGGAATATCGGAGCATAGTCCGGGGCATAATTTTACTGTTTTTGTTCAAAAAATCTGTTAAAACTTTTTCATCTCTTTTTCCTATTTCTCTAAGCATCCAGCCTGTAGCTTTGTGGATTAGATGATGTTTATGCTCAATGAAAAAGTTGCAAAGCTCAAGCGTAAGCGAAAAGTCATTTTGTTTTATGTTATAAAAAGCAGAGAGGATTGAAATTCTTTCATTCCATAGTGTTTTAGACTTGGCGAGCTTCCAAATTAAAGTTGTTCTGTTTAAAATATACTCGTGGTGTCCTATTATGTGATAGGCAGTTAAATCAATTAAATCCCAGTTGTTGATGTGTTTTGTGTTTTTTCTATACAGTTCATAAATATTTTCTCTTTTTTCAGAAATTTTATTGTATTGATAGACCATTATAAAAAGTGCTAAAAGTCTGACCTCATGGAAATCGTTTTGTAGTAAAATTTGAAGTGTATCTATTTCGAGATTTTTATATTTTTTAGCTAAAGTTCTTATTTGAGGCGTTTTTAGCCCGAAAAATTTATCGCCTTCACCGTAGCCACCCTTTTGAGTTTGAAAAAACTTTTGGTGATGTTCTGCAAAATCTTTATTTCCGAAACTTTTAACTTCTTCAATGATTTTTTTAGAGTTCATTATTCAATGTCCAAAAACTTGTGAGTTTGAGGTATTAGACGTACTTTCTTGTAGTGATTATTGAATTTATCATAAACTTCAATAATTTTATCAGAAGATACAACAAGGGTCTTTCCCGCCATCATAGGTTGGAGTATCAGTTCTATATCGGCGTTCTTTGCTAATTCTGCGGAGAGCTTTATTTCTTTATCGGTTATGTTGTTATCAAAAACTATTTTTACAAAAATTTCTTTTTTGTTATCTTTGCATATTTTTATAAAATCTTTATGTTTGTCAAAAAGATTGCCGTTTCCACCCGCTGAATTAAGTTTGATATCCATGCTTACATAGTCGATAAATTTAATTACGGATTTCAATTCTTCTGTTAGTGTGCCGTTAGTTTCCAGATATATTTTTTTATTTGTAAGTGGTAAAAATTCTTTTAAAAATTGATTTTCAATCAAAGGTTCTCCACCCGTTAAACTTATGCTGTGTATAGAATCAATCTCATCTTTTTTAATTTTTTTTGCTAATTCAAGAGGCGAGTATTTATTTGTTTCAAAATCAGCTAAAAATTCAGTGTCACAATAGTTGCAGTGCAGGTTGCATCTTGAAAATCTTATAAATAGTTGCTTGTATCCCAGATAAGGTCCTTCTCCTTGAATTGAAGTAAAAATCTCTTTAATTTTGGTTTTAGAGTCATTTTCCATTTTTAATATTCTTTCTCACATCTTCTTTTGATATTGCTTTTAGTTTTTCGTATAGCTGTATTTCTTCTAATGACAGTGCCTGAGGCATTTCAATTCTTATAGTTACGACCTGATCGCCTTTTGTTGAGGTTTTAGGGTCTAAAATCCCTTCTTGTGTTAGTCTGAACTTTTGCCCGGAAGATGTCAAGGGCGGGATTTTCATTGTGACTTTTCCGTCTAAGGTCGGAACTTCTATGTTTGTTCCCAGAGCTGCCTCATAGGGGCTTATTGGAATTTCACAAATAACGTTTCGTCCTTCATATTTGAAAAATTTATCATTTTCAATATCTACAATAAGAAATAAATCACCGTTTTTTCCGCCATAAAGACCCTTGTTTCCTTCGTTTGCAACTCTTATTTTTGCGTTTTGAGGAACATTTGCGGGTATTTTTACATTTAATTTTTTATGTAAAGAGATTTCCCCTTTACCTTTGCAATAATGACAAGTAGCACCATTGATAAACTTGTTGCCACAACAATTCGGACAAACCTCCGTGTGCAGGATATTTACTTTTCTGTTTGTTCCGTTTAAAGATTCAAGGTAGGATATTTCGATTTTCATAGTAATATCCGTCCCTTTTATAGGTTTTTGTTTACGGTTTGTCTTTTTACCTGTTCCTTTTTCGGTCGTAAATAGTCCTTCTAAAATGTCGTTAAAGACTTTAGTAAAAGGTTCTTTGTCATTTTTATGGTCAGTTGAATTTTCATCAAATTTGCTTTTTGTTTCGTATTTTACATTTGGAGGAGGTGAATATGTTCTTTTTTCACCATTGTTGTTATAGGCTTTTTTTGCTTGAGATTGGTTTTGACGATTATTGATGTAACCTTTGTATTGGTCATAGTATTTTTTTTCTTGAGGATTAATCAATATTTCATAAGCTTCTTTTATTTCTTTGAAACGTTCAATACCTGATGCATCTTTGTTGACATCAGGGTGGTATATCCGTGCAAGTTTACGGAAGGCTGTTTTTATTTCGGCTTCCGTTGCTGTTTTTGAAATCTCAAGGATTTTATACAAATCTTTTTGGTAATAACTTTTCAACCTTGTATGGCTCCTCTATTCCATTTTACGGAATATTTTCTAAATATCAACTAATCAATAGGTCTATCAGTCAAATAATTTAATTATCTTTATCTTAATAATTTTACTTTTTCTCTTGTGTTATATAAAATGTCACTGTGCATATTTTATGAGGAGGACAGGCATGGAACTTGATATTATAAAAAATACTGACCCGCAGATTGCTCAATATATTGAAGATGAGCTACAAAGACAAAGAAATACAATCGAATTGATAGCAAGTGAAAATTTTACATCAAAGGCTGTTATGGCCGCTTGTGGAACTGTCTTGACTAATAAATATGCAGAAGGGAAACCGCACAAAAGATTTTATAACGGTTGTGACAATATCGACAAAATTGAGGAAATTGCTCAGCAAAGAGCTCAAAAATTATTCAATATGGACCACGCAAATGTCCAACCTCACAGCGGTGCACAAGCTAATATGGCTGTATTTATGTACGCTGTAAAACCTGGTGATACTGTTATGGGCATGGATTTATCAAACGGGGGGCATTTATCTCATGGCTCACCTGTTAATTTTTCCGGTTTATATTTTAATATTGTTTCCTATGGTGTTAATGACAAGGGTGAAATCGATTATGATGAAGTTGAAAAACTTGCAATGCAACACAAGCCAAAATTAATAATTTGTGGTGCAAGTAATTACTCAAAAGTCATTGATTTTAAAAAATTCAGAGAAATTGCAGATAAAGCAGGAGCTTTGTTGATGGCCGATATAGCCCATATAGCAGGACTTGTAGCAGGTGGTGAACACCCCTCTCCGGCTGGTTATGCTCAATTTGTAACTACAACAACTCACAAAACATTGAGAGGCCCCAGAGGCGGTATCATTATGTGCGATGCAGAATACGCTCAAGGTATAGACAAGGCTGTTTTCCCGGGGATTCAAGGCGGACCTTTGGAGCACATTATCGCAGGCAAAGCCATTGCTCTCAAAGAAGCTTCTGAACCTCAATTTAAAGAATATGCTAAACAAGTTAAGAAAAATGCAAAAGCACTTGCTGATTCTCTGATTGATGAAGGCATGGATATTGTCGGTGGTGGAACTGAAAACCACGTTATGACGTTAGATTTGAGAAAATTCAACAAAACCGGTAAAGACATTGCCAATGCCCTTGAAGTTGTTGGGATTACCGCAAATAAAAACACCGTCCCAAATGATCCTCAAAGTCCCTTCGTTACAAGTGGAGTAAGACTAGGCTCTGCTGCTGTTACAACCAGAGGCTTCAAGGAAGATGATATGATTGAAGTCGGCAAAATTATTGCATCCACTGTTAGTGCGTGCGATAATGAGGCTGCACTTGCAAATTTGAGAGCTCGTTCTCAAAAATTATGTGACAAATACCCGTTGTATTAAGGATTAAGATATGACAATTCTACAGCTATCAGAGGCACAAATAATAGGAGCTATCATCTCGTTCATTCTAGGTGTTTTTATTGTTCCTGTTGTGATTTATATATCAGAAAAAAAGGGACTGGTTGACCAGCCGAATGCAAGGAAAATCCATTCTATCCCGATTCCTCGACTTGGAGGCGTTGCTATTTGGTTGAGTACAATGTTTACTTTTTTGTTCTTGATTGTTTTGAGTTATTATCCTTATGGCTCTTTGCTTTCAGGTATTTTATTAGGAAGCTCTCTGATGTTTCTTTTGGGCTTAATTGATGATATTTATATGCTCGATGCTAAATTTAAATTGTTTATTCAAATAAGTATTGCGACTATTGTTTTTTGTTTAGGTATAAGGATAGAAACCATCTATAACCCCTTTGGAGCGTCTATTGTTCTGAATCCTATAGTATCTTATATTTTGACTTTGGGATGGATTGTCGGGATAAGTAATGCTATCAACTTCATAGATGGTGTCGACGGGCTTGCCGGGTCTGTAATTACGATTAGTTCTGTAACTTTAGGACTTTTAGCAGCTGCAATGGTTCCGTCAAATACAGTTACTGCCTTGATTGCATTTATATTAGCCGGTTCTATGCTTGCATTCTTGAGTTACAATTTCCACCCCGCAAAGATATTTATGGGTGATTCAGGCGCTCTTTTCGGAGGCTTTTTACTTGCTACTTTATCTATTACCGGTATTACAAAAACCGCATCTCCTGCTATGTATATGCCTTTAATTGTTTTGTCTGTTCCGATTATTGATATTACTTTTTCTTCATTACGAAGAATTGCGAAAGGAACATCACCTTTTGTTGCTGATGCCGAGCATATTCATCATAAGCTTTTAAAAGCAGGCTTTTCACAAAATAAAACAGTTTTGATATTGGCTACATTTGCATTGTTCTCAGGTGCTTTGGCTACAATGATTGTCAGCACTTCACTTGTGAAATATTTCTTGTACGCAGTTGGTATTTCTTTCGTGATGTTATTGCTAAATTTTTTGGCAAAAAAATAGAGAGGTTCAGAAATTGACAATAAGAAAAATAGTAAAATATGGAGAACCTTCTCTAAGAGAAAAATCCAAAGAAGTTCATAAAATGTCAAAAAAAGTCCAAACATTGATAGATGATATGTTTGACACAATGTATGCTAAAAATGGAGTTGGGTTAGCGGCTTCACAGCTTGGCGAGAATTTACGTATATTTGTAATCGACACATCTACTGGCAGACAAAAACTCAGACCAATGGTTTTTGTGAATCCAAAAATTATTAAAAAATCAGGTGCTTTGGATAGTTTAGAAGGTTGTTTGAGCTTTCCTGAGGCATACACTAACGTCCGTCGATATAGCTACATTATGATAAAAGCTCTTGATAAAAAAGGACGTCCTTTTGTATTAGAGGTTGAGGCTGAAAAAGATTTACTTTTAACAAAAGCAATTCAACATGAATTCGACCATTTAGATGGCGTTTTGTTTATCGACAGAGCCAGAAATCGCTTTGCTGCGGATAAAGAACTTATTGACCATGGTTTACCTCCAATAGATGTTGATTTTTTGATTGAAGATGAAGAACTTGAAAAAGCCGTTGTTGCTACAGGTAAGGTTGAAAAATTCGAAGATGATTAAGATTGTATTTATGGGCACGCCTCAAATTGCTGTAAATAGCATCATGAAGCTTTTGAATTTTGCTGATATAAGAATTTTAGGAGTTGTAACGCAACCGGATAGACCATCAGGAAGAGGGAAAAAAATTGTTGCTCCTCCTATAAAAATTTGTGCTGAACAAAATGGTATTCCTGTCTTTCAGACTGCTTCGATAAGAAAAGATGAGGCGTTAATTGAAAAGTTAAAAACTCTCGATGTCGATTATTTTGTGACGTTTGCTTTTGGGCAACTTCTATCTCAAGAAGTTTTAAATATTCCTAAAATAGCGACAATAAATATGCATGCTTCAATGTTGCCAAAATACAGAGGGGCAAATCCTATCCAAAGATGTATTTATAATGGCGATAAGGAAACCGGAATAACCACTATGGTTACTGAGTTGGGGCTCGATAGCGGTGATATTTGTATGTCTGAAAAAATTGAAATAACAGATAATATGACAAATTTGGAGCTTTCAGATATTATCAGCGAAAAAGCACCTTTCCTTATATATCAAACTTTAAATGGGATTTCGAGTGGCGAGTTAGTGCCTGAGAAACAAGATGAAAAATTAGTTTCATTGGCTAAAAAATTCGTAAAAGAAGATGGCTTGATTAACTGGAAAAATTCAGCCTTATCAATTCACAATCAAATTCGTTCAATGGTTGATTGGCCATGCTCTTATACGCATTTTGAGGGTAAATGTTTGAAAATTTTATCTTCTGAAGTCGTTGATTTCGAAAATGAATTAAATTCAATCTCCGGAGAGGTTGTTGCTATCTCCAAATCAGGCATAACAATCAAAACGGGCGAAGGTAGTCTTTTGGTTAAAAAAGTTAAGCCTGAAAGTAAGGGTGAGATGGATGCAAGAGCTTGGGCAAATGGTGTAAAATTATCTGTAGGCAAAAGTTTTGAAATCGAAAAAAACGGAGAGATTAAAAATGATGACTAGGGGGATAAGGGGAGCTATTACAGTTGATGAAAATACTCCAGAAGATATATCAAAGGCTACTATAACGCTCTTAACTGAATTATTGATTAAAAATCAGGTTAAAAATGAGGATATTTCACATGTCGTTTTTACTCTGACTAAAGATTTAGATGCTGCATTTCCTGCTAAATTTGCTCGAGAATCCTTAAATTGGGATTTTATACCAATGGTTTGTTTTAACGAATTGAAAGTTGAAGGTTCTTTGAAAAAATGTTTGAGAGTTTTGGTGGTTGCAAATACTGATAAAAATCAGAAAGACATTTTTCATGTTTATTTGAAGGGTGCTAAAGTTCTTCGTCCGGATTTGTCTTAATCCCATTATTTGTTGTATAATGGATACATGAAAAGAATTCTTATTGTAGGCTCTGATGCGAATTGTTATTCGCTTGCTAAAAACTTTAATAAAAAAAATAAAGACGATATTATATTTGTTGCACCAGGAAATCCGAATATAAAAGATTTTGCGACAAATGTTGAAATATCATCGACAGATGGAGATGGTTTAGTTGAATTTGCTAAGGCAAATGAGGTACATTTAACCGTTGTTGTTGATCCAGACTCCATTGCCGCAGGTGTTGCAGATGCTTTTTCTCAAAATGAGTTGAATGTTTTTGCTCCTAATTCTGATTCAGCACGAGTTGCATTAAATAAATCCTCTGCAAAAAAAATATTGTATAAAATGAGGGTTCAAACTCCAAAGTTTGGGATTTTTGATAGAGAAAATGCTGCCGTTGATTATGTAAGACGAGCAAATTATCCTATGATTATAAAAAATGATATACATGTTGATGGTGGGAGTGCTACTGTTTGCCATACATTTTCGCAAGCAAAATTATGTATTGAAAAGTTTTTTGAAGAATTTAATAAAAAATTAGTTATTGAAGACTTTGTTGAGGCAAAAACGGCTACTTTGTATTTTGTAACAGATGGCTATAGTGCTTTGCCTATAGGCAGTTGCTGCTCAAAAGAATATTTTAAAGACGGTTATAAAACCCCTTTTTATAATCTCAAATCGATATCTGCTCCTGATTATTTTATCTCTAAAGAGATTGAGTCTAAAATCAAGTCAAGAGTTTTACACCCCATGCTTGATGAAATCGCAAAAATTGCAAAACCATACGTTGGTATTATTGGGGTTGATGTTTTGCTCCAAAAAAATATATTCCAAGTTCTTAAATTTGTACCGTTTTTCAAAAAAGGTGATTTTCAGGCGATTTTGCCTCAAATTAATGAAAATTTATACGAGGTCTTTTTGGCAGCTGTGGTCGGCTCTTTATCAGATGATTATAATTATATAAATTTTAATGATAATGTAGCGTTTTCAATGATTTTGATTGATAAAAATATTCAAGAGGACGATGAAGTTGATATTGCTTATTCCAATTCAAACAGGGCGGTTGTTACTTCTGAAGCCACTACTGTAACGTGTGCGAAAAACAGACTAAAAGAATATATAGAGTCAGTTTATAGTCCTGATGAAATTTCTATAGATGCTTTCATTGTCAATGAAAGGGACCTGCTCCGTGTCTAGAAAAGATAAATTTTTAAGAAAATGCATTTCTTGCGGGGATTTTCACCCGAAAAATGAATTGATAAAAATAACAAAAAACACAAATGGTGAAATTGTGCTGAATCCTGGTAATGATTTCGTGGGGCGTTCTGTTTATATATGCAAAAATCTTGCTTGCATCGAAAATTCATTTAAAAAAAATCGAATTCAAAAAAATATAAGGGCTAATGTTACATTAGAACTTAACGAAATTATAAGAACTGTACTTGTATAAATTATTATGTTACAACTATTATATGAGGAAACATAGAGAAGAAAGATACGAATGACTGACAAAAGAGTATATGAAGTAGCTAAAGAACTGGGCATTTCCAATAAACAAGTTATAGAATGCCTTGAACAAAAACTGGGAATAAAAGGAAAATCTCACTCCAGTACACTTTCTGCTACTCAAATAACTAATCTTAAAGAGATGTTGCACCCATCTAAATCTGCAGCTGACAAAAAACCAAAAGCTTTTATTGTTAAAAAAGCTAAACCGGCTGCAAAACCTGAAGTGCAAAAAGTTGAAATCGAAGAAAAAAAAGAAGAAAAAACTCAGAATATTGAGCCTGATAAAAAAACTATAATCAGTCATGATGGTCCTCAAGTTAAACCTGATACTTCCTCTGTTACTTATACTAAAACACAAAAAACTCCAGATATTCGTTCTCTGCTTGAATACAATAATCGTAACAGTTTAAAAAGACGTGAAGCTGAGCAACAAGCTCAAAAAGAACGTAAACTCGAAAAAGAAAAAATGGAAGCTGCAGCTAAAGCAAGAGCTGAAAGACAAAATAGACCATCTCAAGGCGGACGTCCTTATCCGAATAATAATCGTAGATTTGATAAATCTCGTAACCCGAATAATAACGTGCCTCAAGCAGGTCAAGCTCCGAGAGGTCCAAAACCAACCGGTGACAACGCTCAGAAGAAAACCGAGCCTTATAAACCGGTAAAAAGACATATTATTCCTCAAGATATTTATGATTCAAAACCGGGTGCTAAACGCAAAATCGTTAAGGGCAAAGAAAAACAATATAAATCTAAAGAAGAACAACAAGAACTTATAAGTCTTGAAAAAGCTACCCAAAAACATAAGAAAAAACATAAACATGAAGAGGAAGCTAAAGAGGCTTTAACCAAAGTCGTTATTAATCAAGTTTTAACCGTCGGTGAATTGGCTGATAAAATTGATAAATCACCTGCCGAAATCGTTAAGTTTTTAATGATGGAAGGCGTTTTGGCTACTGTAAACCAAGTTATTGACGCTAAAACTCAAAAAAAAGTTTGCGAAAATTTTGAACTTGAAGTCCTTGAAGAAGATTTGGACGCTTATATAGAAAAAGAACTTCAAAAAGAAGAAAAAGAAAAAGCTTTGAAAGAAATTGATGAAAAGCTATTAAAGTCAAGAGCTCCTGTAATTAGTATCATGGGACACGTTGACCACGGTAAAACTACATTGTTGGATTCAATCAGAGCTTCCAAGCATAAAATTGTTTCAACAGAAGTCGGTGGTATCACTCAATCAATTGGTGCTTATACGGTTTTTTTAAACAACAAAAAAATTGTATTTATTGACACTCCTGGTCACGAAGCGTTTACAGAAATGAGAGCTCGTGGTGCAAAATCAACTGATATAGCAATTTTGGTCGTTGCTGCTGATGATGGAATTATGCCTCAAACTATTGAAGCTATAAACCACGCAAGAGCCGCTGAAATCCCAATTATTGTTGCTGTAAACAAAATTGATAAGCCGGGTGCTAACCCTGACAAAATCCTTCAACAACTGACTGAACACGGTTTGGTTCCTGAAGAATGGGGTGGCGATACTGTTTGCGTTAAAGTCAGTGCACTTCAAGGTACAGGTATTGATGAGCTCCTAGAATATATTTTACTTGTCGCTGAAATGCAAGGCTTAAAAGCTATTCCTTCAGCTAAGGCTTCAGGTGTTGTTATTGAGGCAAATTTAGACAAGGGAAAAGGTCCGGTTGCTACATTATTAGTTCAAAACGGTACATTGAAAACAGGTGACTGTTTAGTCGTAGGTACTGTCTTTGGTAAAGTTAGAGCCTTGTTGTCAGATTCAGGCGAGAGAGTAAAAAAAGCGGCTCCTTCTACTCCTGTTGAGGTCTTAGGGTTAACCGAAGTTCCTCAGGCAGGTGACAATTTCCAAGCTGTTGAAAATGAAAAGGAAATGCGTGCTATAGCAAATGAACGCAAGGAGAAAGAACGTAATACAAGATTAGAAGCTATGATGCCTGCTCATGTTAGAAATGAGGTCGTTGGCGAAGAAGATTCAGAAATCAAAAAATTGAATTTAATCATTAAGGCAAATACAAACGGTGCTGCAGAGGCGGTTTCTCAGGCTGTTTCTCAACTTGAATCAAAAGAAATTGTTACTAAGCTTATACATGTAGGTGTCGGTGATATTTCTGAAGCTGATGTAATGCTTGCTAGTGCAAGTGAGGCTTTAATTTTAGGCTTCGGCGTTAAGGAAGATTTGAATGCACAATTAGCTGCCGAAAAAGAAAAAGTCGTTATCAAAAAATACGAGATAATATATCAAATTTTGGAAGATCTTGAACAAACAATGTTGAGTCTTCTTCAACCTGAAATCAAAGAGGTTGAACTTGGAAGAGCCGAAGTCAGACAAATCTTTACTGTCGGTAAAACATCTAAGATTGCCGGCTGCTATGTTCTTGAAGGCAAGATTATCAGAAATAAGACGGCTGTTCTTCTCCGAGATGGTGTTGAAGTTTTTAGAGGTCAAATTGACCAGTTAAAACGTTTTAAAGATGATGCTAAAGAAGTAGCACAGGGCTTTGAGTGCGGTGTTTCTTTTGCGAAATTTAACGATATTCGTGAAGGTGACATTATTGAGGTTTCAACAACAGAAGAAGTTGAACGCCAAGTGCTTGTATAACTTTAAAAAGGAGATTCCTGATGTCATTAAGAAATGAACGTGTTAGAAAAACTTTGATGAAAGAAATTTCTGATATAATACAAAAAGAAGTTAGAGATCCTAGAATTATGGGGGTTGTTTCTATTACTGATATTGAACTCGCTCATGATAATTCTTATGCAAAAGTTTATTTTTCTGTTTTTGCGACTGACGAAGAAAAAAAACTGAAAACAATACAAGCTTTAGAAGAACATACTTCAAAAATAAGGTATGAGGTTGGCAAGAGAATTCGCTTGAGATTGACTCCTGAGCTCAAATTTATCCCTGATGATTCTATCGAACGAGGAACTAAAGTTACTGAGATTATAAACAAAATTTCTCGAGGGGAATTATAGTTTCAAATGTTTGGATTTCTCAATGTTGAAAAGCCAAAAGGGGTAACCTCTCATGATGTTGTTGCTCTATTAAGGCGTGTTACTCACATTAAACAAATTGGGCATGCGGGCACTCTTGACCCAATGGCTACAGGGGTTTTGCCTCTTGCTTTGGGTAAAGCCACAAGACTGTTTGAGTATTTTTCTGATGAAAAAGCATATTGTGTCGTAATGCAGTTGGGGAAAATTTCTGATACATATGATGCTGAAGGTCGTATAGAAACTTTTTCGGAAAAGAAAATAACCGAAGATGAGTTAATTTCGGTATTACCTATTTTTATGGGGGAGATTGTCCAAGTTCCTCCCGCTCATAGTGCCGTTCATTACAAAGGGCAACGATTGTATGAATTGGCTCGAAAAGGTATAATTCCCGATGATATACCAAAAAGAGTCGTCAATGTTTCTAAAATAAATCTTATTGAATTTGATAATGGAAATCAAACTGCTAAGTTAGAAATCGAATGTGCAAAAGGCACTTATATTCGTTCTATTGTAAATGATATCGGGATGGCTTTGGATTGCGGGGCTTATATGATTGAATTGCAAAGAACGCAGTCTTCAAATTTTTATATAAAAAATTCAATTAACCTTGAGCAATTTACTGATATTGAAGTTGTAAAAAAACATTTGATTAATCCTCTTGAAGTTTTATCATATAATCGAAAATCATTGACTGAAGAAGAATTTAATCGCATAAAAAACGGCAATTCTATCAGAACAACTGATATTGAGTCGAATGTTTTGCTGTTGACTTATGATGATAAGCTCGTCGCAATGGCGAATGTAGAGGATAATTTAATAAAGGTTAATAAGGTGTTATTATGAAAAAGTTAATTATATTTTTGGCATTAATTATGGGGGCTCAAGGTGCATTTGCCGTTGATTATTCTTCAATGTGTATGAGCGAGCCTTACCCTGTTAGTGGTGCATTTCCTCATTTTATGTCAAATGCTTCTGGTATGAACTTTTTGTTAACGCAGGTTGCTGAGTCACAAGTTCAAAAATCCTTAAAAAAACAAACAAATTCAAAATTTAAAGTTCAAATAGAGCCGTTTGGTGCAAAAAATTTTATCGATGGTAAATTCAAATCAATGACATTAAATTCAAAATCAATTTCTACCGATGGTGTTTATATTTCTGATTTTAATGCAAAGACATTGTGTGATTATAACCAAGTAGTTATAAAAAACAAGAAAGAAATGTATTTTCCTACAAATTTAATATTGAATTATTCTGCCGTTATGACAAGTGATGATTTTAAAAAAACTGTTTTATCATCAAGTTATATTAATATGTTGAATAAATTGAATATATCAATCGGTAACACAGTTTTGTTCAAGGTGTATGACCCGACTGCTAAAATTTCAAACAACAAAATAAACATGTCTTTTAAAGTTATTACCCCGATGCTTTTTACAAGTAGTGCATCTACTTTTACGTTGAATTCTTCGTTGGGTGTAAAAGACGGTCAAATTGTTTTTTCTGATTTTGATTTAGGTTCTTCAAATTCTAAGTTGAATATGGAAAAAATATTGCCATTGGTAAATAAACTTAATCCTTTGTCTTATGATATGAATGTTACCAATGACGCAAAAGGCACCGTCAAAGTAAGCAATGTTAAAATTGATAATGACCGAATTGTCATGGACGGGGTCTTTATTATTCCTAAAAATTATGTTATTAATAGTAAGTAATATAGTTTTTACGGGTAGCTTAATATGAGTGGTTTTTCAAAATTTGTAGTAGTCATTTTGATTTTATTATCAATTTTGTATGTTAAAGTCAAATTTTTTGGTGATTTTAATTTTGGTATATTTACTAAAAAGCCGGAGGTTGTCAGGGAAGTTAAAAACTCAATGACTCCGATTGAAGATAATGTCAAAAAGAAAGTGGAAACTCAAAAGAAAACCGCAAAAGTTGAAGCTCCTGTAAGCGTATATTTCTTAACTTTAGACGAAAATGGTGCTCCTGTATTTAAAACTGTTACAAGAAATACAAGTGCGAAGAATAAGTTGACTTTTGCAATTAAAGAATTGTTAAAAGGTCCGGCATTTAGTGAAAAAAATCATGGAATATATTCTGAAATCCCTAGAGGAACAAAATTATTGAGTGTAGATTTGCAAGGTGCTAATATCATTATAAATTTAAGTTCTGATTTCCAATATGGAGGAGGAACTGATAGTGTATATTCAAGAATGCATCAGCTGATAAAAACTGCAAAGTCCAATACTTCAGGTCAAAATATTTATTTATATTTGAATGGTAAACAAGTAGATGTACTTGGTGGCGAGGGCATTATGGTTTCACAACCTTTAAATGAGAATTCTCTAGATGACTAAAAAAGACATTGAATATTATATGAATTTGGATTGGACTCTCATTGAGGGTACGGATTTAGATTTTGAGGGTAAAAAATATCATTATATAGAAATAAAAGAAATTCCGAGTTTTGCTTTTTGTGCAAAAACAAGAGAGGCTGCTTTAGCTAATTATAAAAAACAGTTACGCTGGACGCTTCAAGTTATGCTAATGGACGAAGATGCTGAAATAAGAGAGCCTGGTGATGACGATGAAGATGATATTGATTGGGAATCTATTTGCCCATAGTTACATTTTGTAAATAAATTTGTATATTTTACTGAATAATGGCAAAATTTATCTATGATGAATTTTAAATAATTGTCCTAACGAAAGGTATTAAAAATGAAAACAGCTCCAGTCGCTACTAATGTCAATAATCAAAAGCTTCCAACCAGAAAAGAATACGCTAAAAAAGGTTTTTGTTTAGCAGGAGCTACTAGTTTGGCTTTTTCACTTGCTAGTACAATTAAAAATCGTAACCTTATAAAGGATTCTTTCAAATCAGTTGTTGACGACGCTGTTAATGCCGGGCAATCAAGCAAGAAGGCTAAAGCTGTATTTGCTTTAGGAACTGCTATTGGACTTGTCGGTACGGCTTTCATTGACGGTACAATAGGTGCTACTATCGGTGGTATAATTGGTGCTGTAAAAAATAAGAATGCAAATAAGTAAATAATTTATTAGTTTTATAAAAAACGAGTGCAATTAGCACTCGTTTTTTTATTAATAATGTAAAAACCTATCAGGATTGCTCCGGATAGGTTTTATGCATTTTGAAATCTACTATTTAACGATTTCTTTAAATTTCTTACCAGCTGAGAATGCAGGAACTGTTTTTGCAGCAATTTTAATTGTTGCACCAGTTTGAGGATTGCGGCCAGTTCTAGCAGCTCTTTTTCTAGCTTCAAATGTTCCAAAACCAACCAAGGTAACTTTTTTACCTTTTGCAACTGTTTTTTGAACGGTGTCGATTGTTGCACTAAGTACGTCAGCTGCAGCTTTTTGTGAAACTTTTGCTTTTTTAGCAATTTCTTTTACTAATTCTTCTTTGTTCATAAGAACCTCCCTTTTGTTTACTTTAGCTATTATACTTATTTTTCAAATTTTAGCAAGCATTTTTGCAAAAAAACTTTTACGAACCGTTGTCATAAGTGGATATAGAGCTATTTCGCTAAATTGTATAATTAGGGAAAGCATACTGCGAGAGGGGATAAGGTTAAAAGTTCCATCCCGGAGTAAGACGCCCGAATTTAATATTATTGTAAAAATAAGTTAAAATTTGATAAGCATTATAACCTTGTTGTGCAAGATTATTGGCACCATATTGGCTCATACCTATACCATGCCCCATTTTTTTTATTCCATCATCATAAGAGGGGACGGAACGAAGATAGGGCAAATTGTGAGCCCATTGTCCACCAGAATTAGAAGTTTGCCCACCGGCACTGGCGTGGTAATAAGCAGGTATAACTTGTTTATTGTAAGTAACCACAATTCCTTTTGTAGAAAGAACTGCTTCATTTGTTTTTGTTGTTTCTGATGTAGCACCGCCATAGGCTTGGTCTTCGGTGTTATCTTTGAGGTCAAATCCAAGAGATGCTCTTTTGCCTCTGTTTGCAATGGCATAGCTTCTTGCCGCTATTGCTTGAGCTTTTAGTGCTTCAGCATTCCATTTTGATGGCATTTCAGAGGGAACCACCCCCATAAGATATTCTTCTAATGGGAGATAGTTTATCAATGTTAAGTTGTTATTTCTGTTATTTATTATAAATTCGCCTCTATACCAACGTTTTTTAGTTGAAAGAAACCCTGTGTTGTCTGTCTTTAAAACTACAGAATCGGTGCCGAGGTCATAGTATTGACCGTTTACGTTCATTAAAATTGTATTTCCGTGAGCTTTTAGAAAATAGACTTTCATCGGAGATAACGTATAAGCCAGATGGTTTGTTCTTGCGTTAATCAATTGTGCTTTATTTGATGATGCAATGTAGGTTTGAGATGCATCAGTAATTAAGCCGACCTTTACAGCTTCTGCTTTGGTTGACATCGTTAAAATTGAAATAAACGTTAATAATAATATTAAGTATTTTTTCATAACTTTAATCTTATTTTATTTCGGCTTGTTCTAATATTTTAATTAGCTCAAGTGCGATTGTTTTTCTTAAAGACTCCGGTGACAAACGTAGATATTCCATTGCGTCTGACAGACTTTTTTCTTCATCATACCATCTGCGAAAGACGGCATTGATTTTTGGGACAATTCCTTGTGGAAATTCAATGTTATTGTTTTTTGCTTCAGCAATTATTAAATTTGCACAATCAAGCTTGCTGTTTTCTGATGAATTTTTCATCAAACTTACGGCTAAACTTACGGTTGGATTTTTATCGTACCATCTTTGTCTTTTTTTCATTCTTGCTCTCCGACATTTTAATTTTATCATATAAATCTAAAAAATATTACCCATTTCATACAAATAATGTAGAAAACAAATTGCATACTGACATATTTCTTCTAAATAGATGATTTATTTTGACTTTCAATCCTATATTATTATATAGAAAATATGTATTTGATAAGGGAAATTGTATGTACTTACGTGGTGGCATAAATTTTATCGAGAACGGATTGACTTGTAATATCAGGGCAATGCATTTGCAAACAGAATTAATGGGGATTACGAGTGAAAATATAAACGGATTTGATAAGATTGGTTATCAAAGAAAAGATCCTGTTGTATCTTCATTTTCTGAATATATTGGAGCACATGGGCTTTCAACTGCTATAGATGATACTGTTGGCAGGTTGGGGCAGTCTGAAAATCCTTTGGACATTGCTCTTGGTAATAAGGGCTATTTTCAATATTTGGGAAAACATGGTGTTAAACTTTCCAGAGATGGTAGGTTGAAAGTTGATAAAACAGGAAATCTTATGAATGAAGCAGGTGAAAAAGTCCTTGCAAACGACGGAACTGCAATTAAGCTGCCCTTTTTGCCCGATGAACTCAGCCAAATAAAAATAGACACAGAAGGTAATGTAAGTGTGTTTAATAAAAAAACGAATAAGCTTGATTATGTATCGACACTTTCTGTAGTTACAACTGAGGGCGTAGCTGTGATGGCACCTAACGTAAGGCAAGGTTTTAATGAATTTTCAAACGTTTCTCTTTCAACTGAATTTATGCAAGCAATGCCGATAGTCAGAAATTTTGATGCAAATCGTCAGCTTTATCAAATGCAAGCAAATTTGCTTTCTAAAGCAGTTCAACAATTAGGTAGTTAATTTTAGAGGTTTTTATGTCTAGTTTTCAAGGTGTAATAAGAAGAAATATTATTAACGCAAATACTCAATTTGAGAAGTTGGGTTATATTTCAAGTAACATTTCAAATTATAATACAACTGCTTATAGGGCGGTTCGTTTTGATGAAATGCTAGGCGAAAACGGATATTTAGACGGTGTTGTTCGCCGTAGTTTTACAGTGGGGGCTCCATTGAGAACCGATCAACCTTTTGATGTTTCATTGTCAGGTGCAGGATTTATTCCCGTTACATCAAGAACAGGTGATGTAACTTATACTCGTGACGGGGCTTTTAAATTAGATAAAGATGGTTATTTAATCACAAATGATGATTGTTTGGTTGGTGATGGAATAAAAATTCCTGCAAATTATGATGCAATAATAATTAAGCCAAATGGTGACGTAACTGCTGTCTTAGAGGCAGGTGGTAAAGAAAAAAAATTGGGTACAATTCCTGTTGTTAATTTCTTAAATCCCGAAGGCTTAAAAGGTGGCGATGGCAATAAATTTATATGTACAGATGACTCAGGTGAACCTATCCTTATGACCAATCATCATAGTGTTATGCAAGGTTATTTGGAAAGACCTAATGTTGACATGTACGATCAGGTCAACACCGTAATGAGATTGAATGCATCAATGCTTGCAAGTTTTAAAGTCATGAAAGCAGTGGATGACATGTACAATAAAGCTGTTACACTAAATCAATAGAAACAATTAAAAAATAGTATGTAGAGGTAAAGTATGTATACTCCGAGTGATTCATTTGGAAAAATTAATTTGATGTTGGATTTGGTTGCCCAAAGACAAAGGGCTCTTTCTGCCAATCTTGCTAATATGGACACACCGGGTTACGTTAGAAAAGATATTAAATTTGATTCTTATTTGGGAACTATGAATAGCCCATTAGAAACAGAATTATCATCTAAACTCGGGCCTTCCGCCATTATTGAAGATAGACAACAAGGTCCTATTAATGCGGCTAATGAATTAACTGAGATGCAAAAAAATTCCTTGATGTATTATGTTGCATCAAGAAATATGACCTCTTTGATAACTAATATGAAGACAGTAATGAATGTAGGTAAATAATTATGAGTTTATTAAATTCAATTGATATAGGTGCAAAAGGGATGACCGTACACGGAAAGCGTATGGATATAAGTGCTAAGAACATTGCGAACTTAGATACGCCTAATTATGTAAGAAAAATCCCTGTTTTGACAGCAACTGATAATATTTCGTTTGCAGGTTTATTAAGCTCAATGAAAGAAGATTTGTTTGGTATGGGGACAGTTCCTTTTCTTCAAGGCGGAGTGGCTATGTCTGGCGTGGTAGAGGATCCTACGCTTGGTGATAGGTTATATCGCCCGGGGCACCCTGATGCTGACTCTAACGGCTATATAAGGACATCTAATGTAAATCCGCTTGTTGAAATTGCAGATGCTTCAATGGCACAAAGAGCCTACGAAGCCAATTTGGCGGTGGTGAATATTACCAAAACAATGGCTCAAAGAGCTTGTGAAATAGGGAAATAGTTAATTTATATATAACAGAGGGTACAGGGTAGGAAGTTGTTTTCACAAAATATACAAAACTTAATAAATACAAGTGGTAAAGAAGCCGCAATTAAACGTGCAGCTCAGATTAACACCTATGTTAATAATCTTGAGAAATCAGTTTTAGAAGAACCTTCAAATAATACGGTTCAGCCTTTTTCTGATGTTTTAAAGTCCAGTAATGCAATTGATTCAAAGTTTAAAGTTCTAAACGCTGATGATGTTAACGCTGTTTCTGCTTTGCCTTCTGTAAAGCACGGAGTAAAGGCATCAAAATCTCAAATCATGAATATTATTTCTCACATGGCTAAAAAATATGACATTGATGAAAAATTAATTAAAGCATTAGTAAAGCAAGAATCAGGTTTTAGATCTGATGCGGTTTCTTCTTGTGGAGCCATTGGACTAATGCAGTTGATGCCTGCTACAGCTCGTGGGCTCGGGGTTAAAGATCCGTTTGACCCTATTCAAAATATAGAGGGCGGTGTCAAATATCTTAAATCAAAATTGAAAAGACATAACGGAAATTTAATACTTGCTCTAGCTGCATATAATGCGGGTTCGGGCAATGTAGATAAATATAATGGAGTTCCTCCGTTTAAAGAAACTCAAAATTACGTAAAAAGTATATTGGCAAATTACTTAGGATAAGGATTATATAGGATGATTAAGCAAAATTTAGTACCAAATATTGATTTGTTTCAAAGAATAGAGCCTTCAAAATATACCGATTTTGGAATTGAGGGTATGAGAATGAAGTCAGTAGAGCAACCTGAAACTGAGAATTTTAAATCAGTAATGTCAGGTTTGGTTTCTAATTTAAACCAAGAAATGTCAAAACCTGACGAATTGTTAAAAGATCAAATGATGGGAAATTCAAATGTTGATATCCATGATGTTACAACTGCAATGGCTAAAGCTGAACTGGGAGTAACCTTGGCAACTCAAGTCGCTGGGAAAGTCATTCAAACGTATGAAAAAGTTATGCAAATTTCAATATAACATTACCTTATATTTAAAATAATAGTATAATATTAGCATGGGTGAGGTAAAATCGTAGAGCATGAACTTTTCGATTGACACTGATTATGAGTGTAATTATTAATTATAGATAGATTAAGGATGAACTTTCAAGAAATACTAAAAAATAAGCCGTTGTTATACACAATCATTGGGGTGATTGCGTTGATTTTGGTTATATTTGTTTCTATGGGTATGGTAGCTGCAACAAAAGGCTCTACCGGTGGTTCTAATGTTCAAGTTGAAAAAAAAGTTAAAGAAGATGCTACTTTATTGACTACCGATAATCTTGGTAAGGCTCTTGAAATTCAAGCCTTGCTTGCAAAACAGCAAATTGAAGCTCAAAGAGTAAATGAAGGAAATAAATCTTCCATTGTCTTAAAGGGTGGAACTTATACTCAATCTCAACGTGATGCTGCTCTTTTGGCTATTGTTCAAAGTGGATTGATGGATCAGTTTGTCGGTCTTGAAATATTTGACAAAGGTGATTTTACTTCGACTAAAGAAGACAAGAGAATCAGGCTTTCGCGTGCTATCAATGGTGAGTTGTCCAGATTGATAAGAAAAATTGAAGGCATTGAAAATGCTTCCGTTTTTATCTCTATTCCTGAACAAAATTCTATGTTTACAGCTGATAAAAAACCTATTACAGCTACAGTTCAACTCGTTGTTCCAAGTGGCGTAAAGCTAGACCAAACAAAAATAAAAGCTATTACAAATTTGCTTTTAGGTAGTGTTACCGGACTTACTTCTGAAAATATTTCTATTACCGATACAAACGGGAATGTTTATCATAGTTTAATAAATTCAACAGATGACCAACTTTCAAGATTGCAGGAAAATGACCAATATATGCAAGGTAAAGTCGCGTCTCAATTAGACAGGTTGCTTGGAAAAGGTAATTATGTCTGCACTGTAAGTACATTTCTAAGACAAGTTCCTATTGAAAAATCAAGCATATTGTATAATCCGAAGCAAAAAACCTCAGTTTCTGAGCAAACTTTCTCAGAGGGTTTAGGCGATTCAACTCAAGACAGCAATAAAGGCTTGAATGCTGTCAGTGTTTATTTGCCTAATGGGTTGCCTGCAAGTGGAAGTGATTCAGCTCAAAACCGCAGTTATTCAAGAATAGCAAAAGAAACCCAATACGGAGTTTCAAAAACTCAAGTTAATGAGTATATTAAACCGGGCGTAGTTGAAGATATTTCTATTGCAGTAACGATTGACGAGGGTGCCATTCCGACAAATATTACAGAAGACGAATTAAAAGCTTTAATTGCAAAATCAGCATCTCCAAAAGTTTCACCAAACAATGTTTCAATTGCTTATTCAGATTCTATCGAACCGTATTTGGCTTCCGATAGACCGGTTAGTTTGCCAAAAGTTGAACAAACAGGAAATCCTTGGTGGATAGCAATAGCTTTGTTGGTTGGTGGTTTGATGTTCGGATTTAGTTTTATTTCTAAAAAACTTAAAGCCGCAGCTTTAAAACAAAAAGAAGAGTTAGAATCTTTAAGAGCCAAATCTCAAGAACAAGAGAAACAACTCAGAGATGTTAATTTAAAGGCTGCAGAATTAATAGAACGTCAAGCAATAATGCAACAAGGACTTATGGAGCAACAAGCTCAACAACAAATATCTCAAAATCCGAATGCCGTCGAAGATTTGAAAAACACCATTACTGATGTGTCTTCTGACATCGCTTTTGCGGAAGATGATGCTGTTATTGAACAAGTAAAAAGTTGGATTGAAAAGTCTTAAACAAGGGGATAACTTAAAATGTCGATAGAGGGGTTTAACTACAAGGAGTTCGCAGCTGACCTTGCTCAGCAAGCAAAAGCTGTCTTGCCTCGTGATTTGTCTGATGAAGACAAGAATTATATTGTAAATATTGTAAATAACTTCTGTTTTTTAGCAGGCGAAGCTTTATCTAAAGATAAAACTGTTACCTTTGATGTCGGGCAAGCTTCTGTTGTTACACAGTTTATTGGTGAATGGTCTTTTCACAAATCTGTTGATTTAATTAGAGGCGGTGTTCCTCCTCAATTTAGAGATCCTATTTTACAAAAAATTGCATTTACTGTTTTTGAAATTGCCAAACAGTCTTTGTCGAAAAATTTACCACAGGGTCAAATGATTGATTTAGTGGAACATCACGTCAAAAAATGTTTTGATGAAGCTTTAGCGGATTTAAAGAAAAAAGGTGCATTAAATGATCAACAAATGAAAAATGCCATGAGCCAGTCAAATATTGATGCTATGGCTCAGGCTGATAATGCAGCTATTGAAAGTGCCAGTGATGCTAAAATTTTAAAAATGGCTGCTTTTGCAATGATTTTAAAACAGTTGCCCAAAGACAAAGTCGGCACAATTTTGAATAAATTCGCACCTTCCGAGGCTCAAGTTTTAATTCAATATATGCAAATGGATGACCTTGAAACAAAAATCGATACAAGTGTTGTTCTTAAATGTTTGCAAGAGATAAAAACTTCGTTGCCACAGCCGAAAAAGGTCAATATTAATAAAACTTTGGGGCAATTTAGTAGGGCTTTGGCTAAAGTTGATGTCAAAGTTTTGGAAAATATTGTCGAGCAAGAGCGTCCATTGGTCAAAGAATTTATATTAGATGAAGCATTTGATGAAAGAAGAAATCTTTCACCATGGGTGATACAATTGATTTGTAAGCATGTAGAAGACAAAATAGATGATTATCAAAAGAAAGCGTAATATCGAAAAAAAAATAGACAAACAAGAAGTGACTCCAACAGAGGTTGAAAAAACTAAAGTTGAGCCACCTGTTGAAGAAGATATTCTTGCAAAATTTAGTATTGATAACATAAATTTTGAACAAAGGGCTGAACGTAGGCAGGGAAGCAGACGTCGTGGCTATCGCAGGATTGATGATAGAAATTTGATTTCAAGAGCTCAAGAAGAAGCTATTTCTATTAAGGAAATTGCAACTAAAGATGGTCGACTAGCCGGTATTGAATCTGCAAAAGAAGACCTTGCTCGTTTGAATTCTTCAATTGACGAGTTCTTTGCATACAAGGATAAAGTCTACGAGGAGTTGACTTCGGGTATTTTTGATATTTCTGTTGAAATTGCAAAAAAAATCCTTAATAATGAATTGAAAACTAATGATGAAGCTATTTTGAATATTATTCAAGGTATTTTGGATGATAATGCAAAAGGCGAAAATCGAATAACCATAAAAGTTATGCCCGATGACGTTGATAATGTAAAGGAAAACTTGCCAGATAAGTTGGCAGACTCAAAATATGATGTGAAAATAAATGTAGTTCCAGATGCTGATATTTCTATGGGGGGAGCAATTATTGAAACCTCAAATGGAATCATTGATGCTACAATAGAGTCACAAATCCAAATAATACAAGAAGCTTTCAAGAAAATATAGGGGGAACAATTGGCAGCCGGAGGCTCAAAAAATCCAGTCAGTGAAATAATGTTAGCATCAGGTGTAATCTTGCTAATATTAATTTTGCTTGTTGAAATGCCTCCTTGGGTTATTAATTTTTCAATTTCTTTCAATATTACTTTAGGAATTGTTTTATTGATGATTTCTTTGTATATACAGAAACCTTTAGAATTGGCGGCATTTCCTTCTATCATTTTGATTGGTACAATGTTTCGGTTGGTTTTGTCCATTGCTTCTACAAGGTTAATCTTGGCTAAAGGTAATGCTGGCGAAGTTGTTGAAGCTTTTGGTAATTTCGTTACGGGTGGTAACCTAATTGTAGGTTTTGTTATATTTTTGATTATAACAGTTGTCCAATTCATGGTTATAACAAAGGGTTCTGAACGTATCGCAGAAGTTGCTGCGAGATTCGCCTTAGACGCAATGCCTGGAAAACAAATGACTATTGATGCCGATTTTAATGCGGGGTTGATTTCACCAGAAGAAGCTGTAAAAAAACGTGAAGACCTCCAAAGAGAATCAAGTTTATTCGGTTCTATGGATGGTGCCATGAAGTTTGTAAAAGGTGATACTATTGCAGGTATTATCATTGTAATAATTAATATTGTCGGTGGTTTAGCAATTGGGATGCTTCAAAACGGTATGCCGGCAGGGGACGCCGTTCAAAAATATACAGTGTTAACAGTAGGTGATGGATTGGCTGCTCAGTTGCCGTCATTATTGATGGCTATTTCAGCAGGTATCGTAATGACACGTTCTTCAGCTACAGGGGCTTCTTTAGGTGGTGATTTAGCTGCTCAAATTTTGAGTAAACCTTATAGCTTAGGATTTGCTTGTATTTTCTTGGGGCTTATTGCTGTTACAAGTCCGTGGACAGGGCTTCCTGCTTTGCCTTTTGTTATTTATATCATTGTTATTGCTGTTGCAAGTTTTTCTGTTTTAGTTAATCAAGATGTCCAATCTCAGTTAGGGCAGTTGGAAAATGTTCGTCAAAACATGCAAGATTTGGTTAATCCAAACAGAATGTATGAAAGACTGGGGGTTGATGTATTAAGTTTGCAGGTTGGTTCAGGCTTGTTGATTATTGCGGACCCGGATCAAGAAGGTCAATTGTTACCGAAAATTGCTGCTTTACGTCAAAGAGTGACTGATGAGCTCGGATATATCATTCCTAATGTAAGAATTATGGATTCTTCGGCTCTTGATGCCAATGAGTATTTGATTTCGATTCGTGGTAATACTGTTGCTACGGGTAAGGTTTACCCTGGAAAAAACATGGTTATTGCTGACCAATGGGACGCTTTAGGCAAAGATGTTCCCAAAGATGCTATTGTTGGAGTGGATCCTACTTACCAAACACAGGCTTATTGGCTAGATCCAACGTCTATTGAGGCTGCTGATAAAATTACTGCTGTTGATTCAGTTGATGTTATAGTAACCCATTTGCAAGAAGCTGTCAGAAAATATGTAGATGAAGTTATGACTAAAACTGATGTCTTGAAGCTAATGGAGCTTGTTAAGAGTCAAGACCCGACTTTGGTTAATGACTTGGTCCCGACTATTATTTCGACTAGTGATTTGCGGAAAATATTTGTTAATTTGATTAGAGAAAAAGTATCCATAAAAGATATTATATTTATTTTTGAGAGACTTTGTGATTATGCACGTTTTTCAAAAGAGCCTGATATTTTATCTGAAAGGTTGCGAGCAGCCTTAGGGCGTCAGATTTGTCTTGCTAATGTAAATCCAGAAAAAGTATTGTATGCACTTACTTTGTCGCAAGATTGGGAAAAAACATTAGATGATAGTTGTCAAAGAACTGAGCTTGGTACTATGTTTTTGCTAAATCCTTTGCAAGTGCAGGAGCTTATTGAGTCTACGGCGTCAACTTTGATGAGAGCCCATCAAAATATCGGCAGACAGCCTGTTATTTTGTGTTCTCCTCGTATCAGATTGCCTTTATATCAATTGTTAGAAAGACATATTCCGACTATTGTTGTCATTTCTTATTCTGAATTAATTACTGACATTCGTGTCGAAGCTGTTGATACAATTGGTGAATCGTACATTTCAGATTATAGTTTCGGCGGTGAATCGTGATAGAACAAAGCACCGAAAAATCTATTGAATATATGAAAAAAAGAGCTTTTGAGATTATTCACAATACTCAATTATTTCATTATAAAGGTTCCGTTTCGAAGCTTGTTGGCTTGACTGTTGAAGTAAAACTCCCCGGTCTGAAAATTGGCGATTTGTGCTTTATTGAAACAACCGAAGGCGAAAGAAAAGCTGCAGAAGTTGTTGCCTTTAAAGGTGAATATGCTCAATTATTGCTTTTGTATGATGGTGCCGGGATTGGTCAAGGAAGTTTGGTTCAGTCTACAGGAAAACCGATTACTGTTCCTGTCGGGGATTTTTTGTTAGGCAGATTAATAAATCCTTTGGGTGAGCCTATCGATGGAAGACCCCTTGATACATCTGTTGCAAAATGGGTTAATATTGATAATGCACCACCAGGGGCGTTTGACCGACCGATTATTAAAGATACGTTTTCGACCGGTGTAAGAGCAATAGATTCGCTATTAACCTTGGGTGGTGGGCAACGTATGGGATTGTTTGCAGGCTCTGGTGTTGGTAAAAGTACAATGCTGGGAATGATTGCTCGTAATTCTGAGGCGGATGTCAATGTAATGGCGTTAATCGGTGAACGTGGGCGTGAAGTCAAAGAGTTTGTTGAAAATTCTCTTGGTGTAGAAGGTATGAAAAAATCCGTTTTGGTTTGTTCAACAGGTGACCAGCCACCTTTAATCAGACAGAAGTGCCTTTTAACGGCAACGGCTGTGTGTGAATATTTCAGAGATCAAGGCAAAAAAGTTTTTCTAATGACGGATACTGTTACTCGTTGTGCTATGGCAGGGCGTGAAGTTGGACTGTCAATCGGCGAGCCTCCTACTATGAAAGGTTATCCACCATCTATTTTTTCTTGGCTTCAAAAGGCTCTTGAAAGAACGGGGAACAGTCCCCGTGGCTCTATTACCGCCTTATACACCGTTTTGATGGAAGGTGACGATATTAACGACCCGATTGTTGATACTGTCCGTGGTATTGTTGACGGACACATATTCTTATCCAGAAAAGTTGCGGAGATGAATCATTATCCTGCAATAGATGTTTTAGGTAGTATCAGCCGTTTGTTTACGGAAATTTGTACCCCAGAGCATAAGGCTGCTGCTGCCAAAATGAGAACTCTATTGGCTTTATACAGGGAAAATAAAGATTTGATTGATGTTGGTATGTACACGCCAGGGTCAAACCCCAGGCTTGATATTGCTATTGAGTTGATGCCGCAAATTAACGGTTTCCTTCAACAAAAAGTTTCTGACAGCGTTAATATGCAAAATACTATAAATACTTTGATATCAATGATGCAAGATGTCGAAATATAATATTATTCGATTTTTTGTGATTTGCAGACTACATCATATAAAAGTTCACCATAGGAATCAGGGACTATACTGTGCCAATCTGACAAAAGGATATTATATTCATCGCTTGTAATTACTTGCTCCTTTAAATCATATACTATTAATGATTCCAATCCTAATTTTTTGTTTGTGCAGTCAACTACCTGTTTGTTTAATTTGTACCATGGCTTTTTATGGTAATTTTTTTCAATAAATGTATATAGTTGAGTTTTGTCGTTCAATGATTTAGTCCAAAAGGAATATTTATTTGTTGAGCGATAGTTCAAAGTATCAGTAAAATATTCGATACTTTCTGTATCTATAAAATTTTTGTTATCATTAGTAATCGGAACCCAATTAGTGGCGTAGGTTTGTATAGTCGATAAAAATAACGCAGTTATTAATAAAAATATTCTTCTCATATACATTCCTTATTCATTTTTTTGTTTATAATACTAAATTCTTAACAAAAAAGCAAGGGGGTAGGCCTCGCTTTTTGATTGTTTGTTTTATTTAACAACGATATTTACAAGTTTTCCCGGGACAACAATGACTTTTACGACTTGTTTTCCGTCGATTTGAGTTTTTATCTTTTCGCTGTTTAATGCTATGTTTTGCAAATCCTCTTTGCTAGCTTCAGAGTCAGCTTCAATTTTGTCTTTAACTTTTCCGTTTACTTGAACTACAAGCGTAATTGAGCTTGTTTTTGCAAGATTTTCTTCAAAGTTCGGCCAAGCTGAGTCAAAAATCGAGCAAGTTCCGCCGAAATCTTTGTATAATTCTTCTGCGATATGCGGAATTACAGGCGAAGCCAACTTTAAAAGTGTAATAGTCGCAAAGCTCAATATCTGCTTATCTTCATCTGTAAAGTCTTGCTTTTTAGCCAAGTAATCATAAATTACATTTGTGAATTCTCTTAGTTTTGATATTACAGTGTTAAATTGGAATTCATTTGAAATATCGTGAGTAACTTTTTTTATAGCCATATGCGTTTCTCTTACAAGAGCGTTGTTGTCTTTTGTTAAAACAGATATTTCAGGGATTTTGTAATCCATTGTAATATTATTTTGATTCGTGCTGTATAAACGCCAAAATCTGTTTAAGAATTTGTAGCACCCTTCAACGCCTGCGTCAGACCAGTCGAAATCTCTAGCTGGAGGTGAATCTGATAAGATAAATAATCTAGCTGTGTCTGCTCCGTAATTTTTGAAGATTTCGTCAGGGTCTACAGTATTTCCTTTAGATTTAGACATTTTGGAGCCGTCTTTTAGTACCATTCCTTGAGTCAAAAGGTTTTTAAAAGGTTCATCAAAATCTAAAACTTTCAAATCTCTCAATACTTTTGTGAAAAATCTAGCATATAACAAGTGTAATATTGCATGTTCAATTCCTCCAACGTATTGGTCAACAGGTGACCAGTAGTTGATTAAATCTCTATCAAATGGTTTTTCTTGATTTCTTGCGTCTACATATCTGTGGTAATACCAATTTGAGCACATAAATGTGTCCATTGTGTCGGTTTCTCTTGTAGCTTTGCCGCCACAAATCGGGCAGGTCGTTTCTTTGAATGTAGGAGATGTCGTTATTGGAGATTTTCCTACTACTGAAAAATCAACGTCTTCAGGAAGTAAAACAGGTAGGTCTTTTTCGTCAACAGGCACTGTACCGCATTTTTCGCAATACAACATTGGAATAGGTGTACCCCAATATCTTTGTCTGGAAATAAGCCAATCCCTCAATCTGTATTGGGTAGTTGCTTCACCAAACCCACCTTTTACAGCTCTTTCAATCATTGCGAGTTTTCCGTCTTCGTTTGATAGTCCGTCACATTCACCTGAATTTACCATAACCCCGGGGTCAACATAGGGCATGTCGTCTAGGGTTAATGTTTTTTCTTTATTTTGGATGACGATTTTCATTGGCAATTTGTATTTTTTAGCAAAGTCATAGTCACGTTCATCATGAGTTGGAACTGCCATAACTGCACCTGTTCCATACTCTACTAAAGCATAGTCCGCTGTCCAAATCGGGAATTCTTCACCTGTAAAAGGATTAATCAAGTGAGTTCCTAAAGGAACTCCTGTTTTGATGCGGTCTGTTGAGAGTCTTTCAATTTCTGTCATCTTGCGTGCGTTAGCTCTGTATTCCTCAACTGCTTGTTTGTTTTCTGGTGTAGTTAGTTTTTCAATATCTTTATATTCAGGGGCTACAACCAAATATGTGATTCCGCATGCTGTATCGGGTCTTGTTGTATATACAGGAACTTCCATTCCTTCAATTTCTTTGACTTTAAATTTTAAGATGGCACCTTTTGATTTGCCAATCCAGTTTTTTTGCATTGTTTTAACGCTGTCCGGCCATCCGTCGAGTTTGTCGATATCTTGCAATAATTCATCAGCATAATCAGTAATTTTTAAGAACCATTGAGATAAGTATTTTTTTTCGACAACACTGTCACAACGCCAGCATTTACCGTCAATAACTTGTTCGTTAGCTAAAACAGTGCCACATTTGTCACACCAATTAACAGCAGCTTCTTTTTTGTAAGCTAGTCCTTTTTTATACATTTGAATAAAGAACCATTGAGTCCATTTGTAATATTCAGGAAGGCAAGTTGTTACTTCTCTATCCCAGTCAACCATAAGCCCCAATGATTTAAGCTGTTTTTTCATATACGAAATATTGTCTAAAGTCCAAGTTCTAGGGTTTATGCCGTGTTGAATTGCCGCATTTTCAGCAGGTAAACCGAAGCTATCCCAGCCCATAGGGTGCAATACATTAAAACCGTGCATTCTTTTATAACGAGCTACAACGTCGGAAATAGTATAGTTTCTGACATGTCCCATGTGTAGTTTGCCTGATGGGTATGGCAGCATAGACAGGATATAATATTTTTCTTTGCTCTGGTCATTTTCAACTTTGTTTGCATTTGTTGCATCCCAATGTTTTTGCCATTTTGGTTCAATTTCTTGTGGGAAATAGCGTTCTTCTATCACTGTCTGCTCCTTTTAATCTCTCATGTGGTTCTATTATAATCAAAACATGCTCATTTGTTAAGAAAAAAAGGCATATTTGCTATGCCTTTACTTGTTTATAAATATAAGTTGTTTGTATCTATAAGAAATTCTTCAAGTTCATTTTGAGTTATTGTAAAATCGGATAGTTTCATTGAGGTTTGAGAGAGCGGTCTTATGCCTATTGCCGTGATTTTCTGTTTTTTTGCTTCAGAGATTAATTTTTCGTCGTCGCCAATATAGCAAATTTTATTACCCTCGAATTTTGTTATAACTCTGTTTAATATGCCTATTTTACTGATTGAAGAAGGCATAATCTCAAAATATTGTTTCTTTTCTATTAGCTTTATATCAAAATCTTTAATATTTTTTATAACATTTTTTGTTGTAGTTTTAATTTCAGATATTAGTGTTTTGTCTACTGATTTGAGCTCTAGACGTATTAAATATTTTTCATTTTTTATTCCAAGTTTTGCATAATCTGTCAAATTCTTTTTTAGTTTTGAAAATATACTTGTCATCTTTTTAACTACATTTGTATCAATGTCGCTCTTCCTTTCTTTATTGAACTCAATTTCAGCTCCGTAGTTTCCGCACAATTTTATATTTTCTGTATTTATTGCGAAATCTTTTTTGAACTCATCGATTTTTTTGTTTGTTATTAAAACGATGTTGATATATTCTTTTTTTGCAAAATTTTCCAATATTCTTTTAAAGATGCTGTTTAAAAGCGGCGGATTAAGTTCCGGGCGTAACGGGGTGATATCGCTGTCGTAGTCGATAACTAATACCAATTTGTCTTTATCTTTAATTTTTTCTTGTAAATTATCTAATGAGTTCATTTTAAATCCTTTCAAAATGCAGTATAGCGACGATGCACGAATAAAACATCCGTGTAAAATATAGTAATTGTTCTGGCGAGATAGAGAAGTTGCTACCCCGCTATTTTATACTAATTTTTCGCACCTGGAAATATTGTTTTTTCCATTTTGTTTTTGTGCAGCAAAAACATGGCTGAGTGTGTTCAATAAACTCAGACAATATAAGTTAAAGTTTTTAGCTCTAGCTGATTTGTGCACGATGATATCCTTTTTTGATAGATATTATACTATAACATAATATTGGTCTATATTCAATAATTTTGCAATTTTGTAGAATTATTTACCTAATAGTTTAGATTTTGCCATTTTAACCGCATCAATGATTTTTTTTATTGTGGAGTATAAAACTTGGCTTTCGTGTAATGTGAGCAACTTTTATTTTGGTAACCTTGACCTATAAGAGCTCTGTTATTTGCTCTATTTTTAAGTCTAAGCATTCTTTTGTTTCGCAACTTGTTTGACGTTTATCCCAAAGGCAAGGTCTACAGTGGATATTGTTTTTTATTGCGGTATATTTTTCACTTTTTGGTAGTAGTTTACTTTCATCGGTGGGGCCAAAAATGGCTATTGTCCTTGTATCTGTGGCGACTCCGATGTGCATTGGGGCAGAATCTGAGCATATTAAAATTTCATTTTTTTTAATTAGTTTCGCAAGGTCGATTATATTTTTTGTTTTGCCATACATATCTGAGAAATTTGCAGTGTTTTTATCTTTCAAATATTCTCTTATTTCTTCGATACATTCTTTGTCATCAGGACCACCTGCGAGCATAACATTTTTGCCTTTTTTCAGCAGTTGTTCAATGAGTTTTGCCCAAGTAAGATTTGACCAACTTTTTATGATGTTTTTTTTGATGCTCATTTTGCTGACGCCAGGGTGCACGATAACCGAGTTCTGGATGGTTGGTTCATCTTCTAATACAATCTCAGGGTTTTGATATTCTTGTTTTGTTAAATCCTGAATTAAATCATGGTACATTTTGCCAGCATATTGATTTTGGTTTAATTTGGGTGTTTGAGTCAATAATTTTTGAGAAATTAACCCTGTGTCATAGCCGATTCTTGTTTTTATTCCTGTAAAATATAAAAGAAACGGTATGAGCTTATTTCCTCCAGATGAGACAACAAGGTCGTATCTGCCAAACAAAGCTTTGAAATAAAATTTCAAAAGTTCAAAATACTTATGCTTACCTTTTATGTCGACGCCGATAGTATTATCAATAATCGGCGAAAGGTTTTTAATACTCCCGCTTCTTGGCTCAAGAACCAATGTGATGGTAGAATTCGGATATGTTTTTTTTAAGCTTTTTATCGTCGGCAAGAATAATATCTCATCACCTATTCCGCCAAAGTTTATTAAAAGTATATTTTTGAATGTTTTCATAGTTAAAAAGGTTTAGTTTGGTTTAATTTATTTCTAAGTTCTCTAAATCTGGCAATGTCTTCTTGAGCTCTGTTAGATTCTTTGAACACAATTTGACTGGAAGGATGAACCATCAAAATATAGTCGATATGAATTTCTAAGAAATTATACTTTCTAGGTGGTGCAGTACCGTTTTTAGGCATAATTTCAGCATTGGTAACAGCTAAAAATCTTTTTTCTTTATCATTTAATAGATCAGTCAAATCTCTGTTGTTGTTTGTGTATTTAGAAACGTGAACGACACCCTTGATGTCGTGATCGACGGTCAAAATACAAACTTCTATTGGAACTGTATCTACATGCTTTACCATTGTAAAATCCTTATCTGTAATTCATAACTTGATTATAGTATAAAATCCGAATTATGGCTATAACTTAATTTGAAAAGTTTTCCGAGTAGAATACCACGCATTCACCCGGTGACAATTTGCCTCGTAGCGTGTTTTTGGTTAAAAGAGGGGCGTTTGTTAGGTTTACGGGAATTATATCTGCATTTTTCTTTAATTTACGAATGGTTATTTTGTAGTTTTTTTCTGTTTTGAGATTGGTATTTATAATAACGATAATACCTTTACCTTCATAGTCTCTGGTATAGGCGAATATTTGTTTGTCAGCTATGTTTAACATATTAAAATTACCTTTAGAAATAACGTTAGATGCTTTTGTTTTTAAGCGAATTGAGCGATTTAACATTTCTTGAAGTTTTGTGTTAGTGCCTCCCGGTTTTCTTGAAAAATTAAAAATATCAATTTTGCCACGGTGCACGTGATAAAAATCATCATCAGTGTATGTAACATCAGCCTTTTTGTTTGAATATTTATATAAGTATGAGTCCCCAGTCGGAAATCCGTCGATATAATATGGATTTAGGGGCAAAGTTGCGTTTAGCCAAATCATAATTTCTGAAAGTTTTGGACTTGTTAATATTGGGCTAAGTTCATCATGGGTTGCAAAACTACCGATAGCAGCTTTTTTCCCTGTTTTTGCGTTATTTAAAGCCATATCCTTTTCGACTTGTTTTTTCAATTGGTCGGAGCTTGTCCAGTTCTTTAACTCAAAATAGCTGCTGTAGTAACCGTCAAAGCCTGCTTGTAGCAGTTTCTCATAATTTGTAAAAACAGCTTTGTCTGATGCCGGTTCTGTCCAAGAGTCAGAAGATTCTGCTAAAAATAAAAATTCAGGGTCTCTTGAACGAGCGTATTTGATAATTTGAACCCAAAAATCGTATGGCTTTATAGTTGCTACATCTGCTCTTATGCCGTCTGCACCTATCGTAAATACCATATTGATAAACTTTTTATGTGCTTCTAGCAAATCTTCATTTAAAGAACCGTTATCATTTTGGGTTTTAAACAAACGTACATCTGTCCAATCTGCAGGGATAACCGGTTCTTGGTTTTTATCTTGCAAGAATAAATCAGGATTTTTTATAAACATTTCGTAAGAACCACAACTCGGAAGGTCCACAATCACTCTTATATTTCTGGCATGACACTCGTCAACAAAGGCACGAGCTTGTGTAAGTGCCGACATAGAACTTTTTTTGTCAACAAGTTGCGGGTTTAGCGACGTAATATCGCTCATTGAATATACAGAACCTGCAGTTCCTAATGCTTTAATCTTGCCTGTTGGAGTTATCGGAAGCAGGTGAATAGTGTTTATTCCTTCATTTTGAAGTTCGTTCAATCTTTGAATTGCGTTCAAAAAAGTACCCGATTCTTCACCTTTTTCAGGCTCGATTATATCGTTTCCGTTTAGGTCTTTTGCGTTAAAAGTTCTCAAATTTACGCCATAAATTATCGCTTTGTTGTTTAAAAACAAAGTTCGTAAGTCATTTCCTCTATATTCAGGTGTCGCAATCCCTTTTGTCGGAATTGAGATTATTAATAATGCTAATAATATTTTTATAAATCTTTTCATGCTTACATTATAGCAAAAATTTTTATTCTGAATGACATTGTTTGTTCTATAATGTTTCTATAATTAAATTATTTTGTGAGGGTAATATGAAATCTAAACTTGAAAATATAAAATCGGAAGCCATTGCAGCTATCTCTAATGCTACATCTACGGCTGATTTGGATGAAATAAAAAATACATATTTAAGCAGAAAAGGTGAGTTAAATAATATTAAAAAAAATTTAAAAGACCTTTCTGTTGATGAAAAAAAGGTTATTGGAGCTTTGGCTAATCAAATATCTAATGAATTAGAACAATTATTGGCTGAAAAATCACAAGATTTTTATAAAAAAGAATTAGATGAAAAATTAAAAAAAGAGACCATTGATATTACGCTCCCAGGGGATTTCGTTCCTCATGGAAAAGTTCATCCTCTTACTCAAACAGTCAATGAGATTGTTGATATTTTTCAAGGCATGGGCTTTACTTTAGCTGAACCTAAAAAAAGTCCTGAAGTCGAAACTGAATATATCAATTTCGACATGCTTAATTTCCCTCAAGACCACCCTGCTAAAGATATGCAAGATACTTTCTATACAAAAGTTGCTCCGAATGTTATTTTGAGAAGTCAAACATCCGGTTCACAAATTAGAGAAATGCTTGACCATAAACCTCCGATTAGAGTTATAGACCCAGGTAGAGTTTACAGATGTGAGACGGTTAGTGCCCGCAAAAATAACCTTTTTCACCAAATTGAAGGACTTGTCGTTGATAAAGATATCACCTTTGGCGATTTGAAGGGTGTTATGAATGAATTTTTGAGAATATATTTTGGCTCCACTAGACCAACTCGCTTTAGAACAAGCTATTTCCCATTTACAGAGCCCAGTGTTGAAATAGATGTTCAATGCATAATGTGTGAAGGAAAAGGCTGTAGAACCTGCTCCGGTACAGGTTGGCTTGAAATTTTGGGTGCAGGCATGGTTGATGTTAATGTACTTAAAAATGTTGATATTGATTCTGAAGTCTATTCGGGTTTTGCTTTCGGCATGGGGATTGAAAGACTTGCCATGCTTAAATATGCGATAGATGATATTCGTTTATTCTTCAATAATGACAAACGATTTTTAAAACAATTTTAAAGGATATTGGAATGCTTGCAAAGAGAATTATCCCTTGCTTGGACGTTAAAAATGGTGAAACCGTAAAGGGGGTAAATTTTGAAAATTTACGTTCGGCAGGTGACCCGGTTGAACTTGCTAAACGTTACTCTGATTGCGGTGCTGATGAACTTGTCTTCTTGGATATCACTGCGACAAACGAAGCACGAAAAACAACCGTGAAAATGGTCGAAGCAGTAGCAAAACAAGTCTTTATTCCATTTACTGTCGGTGGTGGGATAAAATCTGTTGATGATATGAAAATATTATTGCAAGCCGGTGCTGATAAAATAGCTATAAATTCTGCTGCTGTAAAAAATCCGCAATTTGTAAAAGAAGCTTCGGATTATTTTGGCTCGCAGTGCGTTGTTGTTGCTATTGATGCAAAATTTGTTGATAATGATTATTTTGTCTTTATTAATGCAGGTACAAAAAATACCGGAATTAAACTTTCTGATTGGTGTAAACAAGTCGAAGAACTTGGTGCGGGTGAGATTTTGTTAACCTCTATGGATGCTGACGGCACTCAAAACGGGTTTGATATTGAAATGACAAAGTTGGTGTCTACTTCTGTTGGTATTCCGGTTATTGCTTCTGGTGGTGCAGGTGCTGATTCTCAACATTTCGTTGATGTTTTTAAAGATGCAAAAGCTGATGCCGCATTAGCTGCTTCAATTTTCCATTTTGGCATGCTTCCTGTTCCTAAGTTAAAACAAAAATTGATTGAGCAAAATATATGTGTCAGAGAGGTTGAAAATGCCTGAAGTTGTACCTTTTGACCCTGGATTTGCTCCACTTGTTGAAAATTTTTCATCTTCTATTGACATTGTCCATCAAGTATTATTTTCTATCAAAAATTTTAATCAGAAAAAGCTCAAATACAGAATGTTTGAGCCCAAAATCTTTGCTTTGATAAAGAATAACGTTGGCTTTTATGCAGGTTGTTTGCTTTGGGCATATTTTCTTGTCAATGAATACAAAGATTACCCCAGATCCCTTTCAGGAAATGTATTTGCGTCCATGACTCCAGATGAAATTGAAAATTATGATTTTAATCAAGAAATTGATTTTATTACGGTTTATTTAGAAACGTATGTTCGAGATGCAAAGTATTATTTGAGTAAAAATGTAAATTTGGATAAAAAAATAACAATAATTCTCTCTTTATATAAAGAATTTTTAAATCTTAACGATGGCAGCTTTATAGGTGTTAAAACCACTGCCGATATATGTTTGCCGAAAATGTTGTCTGATTTTATGCCTGATTTCAATGTTAAAAAAGAAATTGATATTGCTATAAATACAAAAAGTCTTGAACATTTTTTAACGTTGAACCTGTTTTAAAAATCTTCTAAACACTTAAATTCCTTGAATTTATTTCGTTTTTTTTATATGCTAATAGGAAATAAGAAGACAGTGGATATATGCAAAACAATAATTCTTTAAATTTAGAAGAACTCGCATTGCAATGTAAACTCAACACTGCTGTTGAAGCATCTGAAACAATCGGTCTAATTAAAGAGCTCGCCAAACAATATGACGAGTCTGATTTGGTGCTTATTTATAATTACTTTTTTGATAGAAGCACTGTCTATGAGGTGATTATGCTCCTCATCAGACTGATTGATAAATTGCGTGACAAGTCTAGTGTCAGCGTTCTTGTTGATACTTTGATTATGCGTGAAAAATTTAAAGACAGAATTAAAGACGAAGATTCAAGAACTCAAATTAGAGTTATGGTTGCAAAGGCACTTGCTAATTTGAAAGATACTCAAGCCGTTTACCCGTTGCTGTATTGCCTTAATAATAAAGATGAAAATTATAAAATTCGTTTAAGCTGTGCAGAAGCTCTGGGCAAAATCGGAGATAAATATGCAGTTTCACCATTGGTTGATTTGCTCGAAGATGAAAATGAATCTTCTGTTTATATCAAAGAATCTGCTGCTACCGCTTTGGGCATGCTTGGTGATATGAAAGCTGTTGACCCGCTTGTTTCTATTCTTGAAACGAAAAAAGGCATTATTGATAAGTTTACTTTTTTAAAAGAGCGTGCAATCGAAGCCTTGAATAAAATTAATTTTAAAAGTGATAGAGTCTTTAAGGCTTTGAAAAATTCATTGATAGATGAATCTGTTCAAGTCAGGATTAACGCCATTGAAGCGTTAATGAATACAGATGACGATAGAGTTATTCCTTTAATAAAGTCAATGTTGAATGATATTGACCAAGAAGTTGTAAAAAATGCTGTTATTGCCCTTTATAATCTTGAAGGGGAAGAAATATTGGCAGAAATTTTACATAAAGAAGATTCTTCTGATTTTGCAAAACTTGAAGCGAGTTCTTTGCTTGATGAGATTGCTCATGATGATGAGGATGATGAAAATGAATAAAGGGTTGATTCTACTTTCAGGTGGTTTGGATTCATTGGTGAGCCTTGCTTGTGCCAAAGATGAGTACAATATTTCCACTGCATTGACTTTTGATTATGGTCAAAAAGCCTTTGTTAAAGAGAAAGAGGCTTCCTCTAATATATGTAATTATTATGGTATTCAGCACAGAGTTATATCTTTAGATTGGCTTGCTTTGATTACGCATACTTCTTTAGTCGCCAATGAAGAAGTGCCTTATTTGGATAATGAAGACCTAGATGAAAAAATTCTTACCGAAGAAAGTTCAAAGGCTGTTTGGGTACCGAATAGAAACGGACTTTTTATAAATATTGCAGGCTCTTTTGCTGATTCTTTCGGATTTACTCATATAGTTTTTGGTGCAAACAAAGAAGAAGGTGCGACTTTTAAAGATAATACTCCTGAGTTCGTGGACGCTGTAAACCTATCCTTGAAACATTCTGTAAATCAACCAGTCAGAGTTATTGCCCCTTTAATTGACTATGATAAAAACCAAATTGTTGATATTGCGGTCAAAAAAAATGTCCCGTTGAAATTGGTTAGAAGTTGTTATCTCGATGGTGATTCCCATTGCGGAGAATGTGAATCATGCCTTAGGCTGAAACGGGCTTTGGCAAGTAACAACAGGCATGACTTGATAAATTTACTATTTTAGATGAAAATGTAATTATGAAAATAAAAGTTGTTGATGAACCAATAAAATATACAGGGGCTGAATTGGCTCCTCATTGGATTTATAAAAAATTTCACATACTTGGTGATGCTGCTGTCGCTTTTATCGGTGAATGCGAAGTTAATTTAACCGAAATGGTCGATATTGAAGACGTTATTAACAATGAACCCATATACAGTAAGTCTATGATAAATATTATCTTAGAGCATTTCAATATCAATTTACCAGAAGGTGTTTTACGTCAACGTCTTTTGATTACTACGATAAAGGAATATATCGAACAAAATTATCCAGATGTGAAAATTCGTAGAAATGGTGACGACATTTTTATAAATGATAAAAAACTTACAGTGTCTATTGCAACAAAATCTATAAATTCAGTATTAATTCATACAGGTATAAATATTGACCCGACTGGTGCTCCTGTTAATGCTTCAGGTTTACAAACTGACTTAAACGTGACAGATTGCAAAAAATTTGCTAAAAATATATTAGAGAATTACAAAAATGAGATTGCAGATATAAAAGATGCAACTTGTAAAGTTAGAGGAGTAATGGAATATGGAACCCGAAAATAATGAAAGCTTGCAAAAAGCTAAAAATAAAAGAGTTCTTTATTTGTTTTTTGCGACATTCTTTTTGAGTATGTTTATTGTTGGTTTTTTAATTAAAGCCCTTTCTCCAAATGTTGATGTCGAAATCGGTGACGATTCATCTGACCAAATTACAGAGGAAACTCCTGATGAAGCAGAATCTGCCTCATCTGCGGTTGATGATAGATTAAAATGGATACAATTTGAGGATAATATGCCTGGCGTTTCAAAACGCTTAGGTGAACAGAATGCTCAAACAGAGGACGATGCACAGGCTCAAAAGGATAAAATTAAAGAATTTAAAAACCCTGCATCAACTCAAAATTCTCAAGATGGTACTACTGTCAAAAAGTTGACGCCTCCAGTGCCGACAAGTTCTGAGGCAATTAGACATTCGACTTCTGCTACTGAACCATTACGTATGTCCAAAGTTATTGTTGGTTATTACTCTTCTTTAGACCAAGCTATATCTGTTCAAAATCGTTTGATTGATTCAGATTTGAATATTTCCCCGTTTATCAAGCAAGTCAACGGATATTATGTTGTGCAGGCTGGTTCTTACGCTAACAGGCAGAAGGCTCAAACACTACATTCTCAAATATCTTCAATGGGGCTTCCAGCCAAATTAATTGCAGAGTAAATATTTTTTGCAAATAAAAAAGCCCCTGATAGGGGCTTTTTGATATAGTAGAGAGATTCGGTTATTCGGTTGGTAATTATTGTTAGCCGCTGTATTTTGGAGCGGATTTTTCGATTGCTTTTGTTTCTGCTTCTTCGACCTTTGTAAGTTCAGCTTGAGCCGCATTTAATTGAGTTTCTAATTTCAATCTTTGTTGGTCAAGTTCTTTTTCAATCGCTTCGATTTTCTTTTGTTCAGAGTTGCCTGCAGCTTGCATAGCTTGTTTTAAGTAAGATTGGTATAAAGCACTTGTGTTCAATGAAGAAGTAGTTCCACTCGGGTCAATTGTATTAGCAAGTGAGCCGTTTGATTGTTGATTTAAAGCATTATATTGAGCAGTATAAGCTTGTGTAGCTTGATTTGCTTGAGCCATAGAGTTGTTGAATGTTGTTGACATATAATTGCTTTGACGTTGGAACAAAGATGCTGATGAGTTAGCAGCTTCTTCAGGTGTTATAACACCATCAGAGATATTCGCTGCATAATTAGCTAAATCCTGAGTCTTTTGTGAGATTTCCATTAATTTTGCGTTTAAATTGTTGACTCTGTTTGTGAGCATCAACTTACGCATTGTAAAAATCGCGTACATAACCTTTTCTCCTACCTTTAAGTTTTTATTTACTAACCGTACTTTAATAAAAACAAATTAAAATAGAGAATTGCTTTTTCCTTTTTGTTTTTTTAAAATAAGCGAAATTAGAGAAAAAGCCTGATATTATTGGATATTAGGTGTATTTATTATCCAAAAAACAGGCTTTGATAGGTAGATAGTATATATTGTTTATATTTTTTGTATTTAAAAAATATTTATAAAAATCAAAAATAAATACTTAATATTCGTTTACAATTCAACTTTAATTAAGATTTATTAAGTCTTAAAGAGAATAATGGCTGCTTGTTTTTTATACATTGTGAACAAAAATTTGTTTCAAGATAATTTTTCTTTGAATATTCTTCAAAGTTTGAGCCACACCTTCCTCGGTGGTCGCCAATTAGCAATAGGCAGTTGTAGATGCCTGAGTTCGTCAAGACTCTGCCTTTTGCACAATCAAGCATGGAAAGGTCGTAATTTGTGCTTTGTTGAGATTGTGCAAGCTCGTTTTTGTTCATATAGGGGACAATGTTGTAGTTTATTTCGTCTGTTTCTATGTCAAATTTGTTAAAAACTAATTTGAAATTGTCGATTATTTCATTTTCGTCCATGTTCCAGTAATTGACGATTGTTAAAATCGGATTGAAACCGTATTTAACAAGGCTTTGTATTGCATGTATGGCTTTTCTGTAGGCACCTCTGCCTCTTAATTCGTCATTTTTTCTTTCGTCAAAATTGTCGATTCCGATACGAAAAATTATTTCGTGACCGGCATCATTTTCTTCTTCAACTTTTCTTAGGAATCTTGCTTTTTTGTCATTAATGCTCATACCGTTTGTATGAATTACGACTGATGTATGCTTTAGACAATATCGAAGTATTGAATTAAAATCCGGATGAAGCATTGGCTCCGCTCCAGAGAGATGTATAAATTTTAGTTTTTCATTTTTCAAGGTTATTAGTGCATTTTTTATTTTATCCAGCGGAATGAAATCTTTAATTTTTTTCTGTTCATTAAATTCTATATAGCAGTGTTTACATTTTAAATTGCAATTTTTGCCTGTCATTTCGATAAATAGTGATTCTAAATCTTTCATTTCTACGCTTGGTGCTGTAAGTATGGAATTGTTCATAGTCTTGTTACCTTCTAACTCTACTTATGTCTCGAAAGTATTGTAGCTGACTAAAAGCTATTCGAAAATTAGACACACGAGTAAAAAACATGGACTGGTTAGCTATTTACATCTGAGGTATTTGTGAGATTCTTATTATGATAATTATATTTTGTATGATGATTTTTAAACCAAATCGCTGATTATATTTACCTTTTGGAGAATTGTGTCGATATCTTTATTACAAAGGAGAGAGAAAATGGCTACAATAATTGAAAATCCAAAAGGAAGAAGAATTGTAAAAGTTTCGACAGATGATGTAATAAACATTGTAAGAGAATATCAGTCAATTACATATGCAAAGAAAAGTTATTATGAAATCCGAGCAGCATTAAATGCACAAGAATTGTATATTCCCGAAGACATTTAAAAGTATAGCTTTAAAAATAACCGACTATGCAATATCCGGCGGTAATATGTTATAGTAAGTTGTGTTAGAATTTACATAAGACAAGGGAGAGAGTCTATGAAAAATTTGGTCATAATTTTACTTGTAATATTGTTGCCGGTTATTGCATATATTACTTTAGATAACAAAAAAAATTCCGATATAATTTCAGTTGCCGAAGCCGGGGATAAGCCTGTGGTTATGATATTCAGCTCAGCAATGTGTTCTGATTGTCAAAAACTTAAAAAAATTATTGCTGTTGTTGAGCCAAAATATACAGACAAAATTTCTTTTATGAAGTTAGATGCGGCATCTGCTGATCCAAAAATTCAATCTTTAGTCAAAAAAAATAAAATCTATTTGGTTCCGACAATGATATTTTTAGATTCAAAAGGACAACAAAAAATGAGAACAGAAGGCTCTATGACACAATCAGAGCTTGAAAAAAAACTAAAGGCGTTAATTGATGGATAATTTGATTTCAACATTAACTCATTTTGTTCAATCCGGCAATATGCCGTGGTTGATTTTGTTGGTGTCCTTTTTGGGTGGAGTGTTGGCTTCTTTGTCACCGTGTAGCTTAGGTGTTTTACCTTTGGTTATTGGATATATCGGAGGCTATGCGAAAGACGGAAATAAAAAAATCGCTATTCAATTAGTATCTTTCGCCTTTGGCTTGTCTGTTATGCTTAGTATCATTGGAGTCGCCTGTGCTCTTACCGGTAAGGCTTTCATTGGGTTCTCATCTCCGATATGGATTTTGCTCTTGGCATCATTGATAATGTTGTTCGGGCTTAATATATTAGGGGTAGTGGACATTCCTTTTCCGACTTTGGTTAAGCAGTTTCCCCAGACGAAAGGCAATAGTTATTTTGTATATCCTGCGTTAGTCGGATTATTCTTTGCATTAGCATCTACGCCATGTTCATCACCCATATTAGCGTCAATTATGGCTATGGCATCATTATCTGCAAATATTTTGTTTTCTGTCGCAATGTTGTTTTTATTTGCTTTGGGACAAAGTTTAATTGTCATAATTTGCGGTTTATTTACTTCGATGCTTAAAAATTTAAGAGCAATGATAAAATTCACGGAAATACTTATGAAAATGAGCGGCGTGCTTTTTATAATAATGTCGCTTTATATATTTTATAAAGTATTCAGTCGGTTTATGGTTTAGTTTATATATCCCATTTTCCGCAAGTGCCACCCCAACGAGCAATAATATTTTGGTGTGCGTCTTTTGCTTTTAAAAGTTCATGGTTTGAAACTTCACCTTCAACAATTGTGATAATTTCGCAACTGTTAGAGCAGCCTGAGCATTGGTTTGTAAACGAATTAAATGTCATTTCACCGACTTCAAAACCTTTAAAAGTTGTAGGAGTTTCGGTATATTGGTGGTTTTCCATAGCGAGCAAAGCAGCACCGATTGCACCCATATTTTGGTGATTTTCAGGAACAACAATTTTTGTATTCAAAGCTTCTTCAAATGCTTTAACCATACCTTTGTTAGTCGCTACGCCACCTTGAAAAGTTACGGTTGGTAAAATTTCTTTACCTAAAGCCAAATTGCTTAAATAGTTACGAACTAAAGCTTGGCAAAGTCCATACAAAAGGTCTTCTACTGGATAACCGAGTTGTTGTTTATGGATGAGGTCACTTTCTGCGAAAACGCCACAACGCCCTGCGATTCTTGCTGGTGATTCGGATTTCAAAGCCACATCGCCAAAGTTTTCGATAGGTACATTAAGTCTTGAGGCTTGTTGGTCCAAGAAGCTTCCAGTTCCTGCAGCACAAACAGTGTTCATCGCAAAGTCTGTAACTATTCCATCTCTTAATATAATAATTTTACTATCTTGACCGCCTATTTCCAAAATTGTTTGAACGCCTGGTACATAAGTGCTTGCAGCTACAGCGTGTGCTGTGATTTCGTTTTTTATAATATCTGCACCAACAAGAGCTCCTGCCAAGTTTCTTCCGCTTCCTGTAGTCCCTACTCCCATAACGCTGTATTCGCAAAGTGCTTGTTCTATAATATGTCTAAGACCCGTTTGGACAGCTTTAACAGGTTGACCTGATGTGCGAACCATGTAACTGTCGACAAATTTTCCTTTTTCATCAACTAAAGCTATTTTAGTTGTTACAGAACCTACATCTATCCCCAAGTAAACGTTTAATGACATTTATTATATTCCTTCTCAATCGATAATTTATTATTATGATAACCCAAACAATATTGATTTTAAAGCTAATTGAGCCCTATTTTGTTAATATTTATAAACGTTATTCTCTCAAAACGCAAAAAAAATATTTTTTCAATTTAAAATGTATGTACTTATAGCATAATAAAGGCGATATATGAGTTGACAATACTTGATACATACAGACTTTTTAGGGGATATGAAACTCCATATAATAATTGGAAAAATGAACAAAATAATTTGGACAACAAACGCCAGGTTCTAAACTCCCAGGGGAAAAATTTGGATTCTAATATTGATTTGTCCCAAAAAAAAGCACGAGTTGTTGCTGATTCAATGCTTGTTTTGGATAGTATTGCACAATCCAAGGCGGAAGATGTTGAGGCCGTTTTTCAAACTTTGCAAATAGAATTGCTTGCCGGTTTGTCTGCCGTCACGTCTATCCCTACTTTAATCAAAAAGACTATACCTGCTTTAGAAAAACATAGTGAAAATTCACAAATTGCAAAAAAATCAGCTTCTTTATTGCAAAAATATGATAAAGCGGAATTAAAAATCGGTAAGTTTAAAATACCTGTTTCTAAGGCTCTTACAGGCGTTGCGGCAGTTGTTTCTGCTTTTGTCTATATCCCGACCGTTACTGATTTTGTAAAAAATCAAATAGGTGCAACTCGTAGAGCAAAATTTGAAACTATGCAAAATGAACTTTCTGATATGCATGATTTTTCAGTTTTAAATGATGCTCAAGAACAAGAAGTTAAAAATACTGTAGCTTCTAATAATAAATCTGTAAAATCTAACGAAGAAGCTAAGTTTACAGATACTATTCAAGATGCTTTAGATAGAATAAATATACCAAAATCTATTAACGAAGTGAAAGACTTATTGAAAGGTAAACAACATTATTTGGCTCAAAAAGAGCAATATGAAACTAATTTGAAAAAATCTGAAGCATATTTTAATAAGCCTTTGTCACTTGAAGATGAAAAGACAGCAAAAGAAGATAAGCAAATTTTTCAAAATATTTTAAAACAAGTTGACTTAAATTCCCAAGACGATTTAGAAAGAGTTGAAAAAATTGTAAATGTCGGATACGGCTCTTTGTTTGTTGGTGGCTTTTTGGAGTATTTGCTCTCTGATACTGCAGTTAAAGCACTTCATATAAAAAATCCTATAGCAAACAAAGCATTGTCTTTAGGGATTCCATTGCTTACATATATGCTTTTGAATAAAAATCTTGCAAAGTTTCAAAATGGAGCAATTAAGTCTGTCCGATACAAAAACCTTACAGACTTGGTTAATAATAAAAAAGACTTCAATGTCTATAGTGACGAGGATTTGAGCAACGTTAATGATGCTAAAAATGAAAACCAAAAGACGAAAGAAGGGATTATTCCGTTTGTTAAAAGAATTTGTGCTGAAATGAAAGAATATAAAAGGTTTAGGGCTGAAGATTTACCTTTGTTAAAAGAAAATATAAAAGCAAAACGCAAAATCCAATTAACAGATGAACAACAAGACGATGCACGTTTGTTGCAACGTAACACTTTTATGACTATAAATTCTGTCGAAGACAATAATCAAAAGTTATCTGAAAGCATTGAGGCATTGTCTGAAATAGCGTTGGCTCCTATTGAAATTGCATCGACAGCTATTGGAGGCTTTCTTGGTGATAAATTGGCAAAGACAGTCAAAGCTACAAAATGCAAAGGATTATATACTGCATTAGGTGCCGTTGTAGGGTTTATACCAAGTGCACTTGCTGAAATATATACTACTGGGCAGCAACGCCAAGCTTTGAGAATTTCAAGCATGTTGACAATGGAGGAGTTAAAAGATTATAAATCATTTGCCGATTATGACAAACGGTCATTTAAGCAGCAATTAGACTCAAAATTTGCTTTTAGCAGTAATGTACCCAATACATTTGTTCCTTTTCAACAAAAGTTCGGGCATTATATTCGTTAGTCAATGTCAATTGGTTCGCGTTGTATTTTCATGATAGCTTCTTTCGCTGTTAATGCGATTGATTCGGGCACATTCGGTACAACGCAAAGTTGACGCAAAACATCAATTGTTCTTTTGAAGCATCTTACGATATCGCCTTCAGCTTGCTCAACTTGGTTGATGATAAAGTCCCAATCGCTACCGTTTACCCACATCTCAATTAATGGTGAGTAGAATGAGTTTATATACATTTCAGTTTTAATATCCTCATCTCGTTGCCAAACTGCGACACGTTTCCTTATATCTTTAATTTTGTTGAGTGCTCGTTTTACATTTGTACTAATTGGTTGTTGAGCATAGACTTCTGTCCTTAAATCTTCTGTTGTTACAGCACAAATAACGCTTGCAAGTTCCCCTGGTGAGAGCTCGTCTAAAATTCCTTTTAAAATTACTTCTGATAGAAATAATTCGTTTTCAGCTCTTAATGCTGAACATGTTTTTCCTTTTTCGGTCGGGTAATCATCAACGATGTAGCCTGCATTTTTTAATACATTCATATGCGAAATGAAATTTCTCCAATAAATATCTTTTTCATTTTCAATATTTTTAGATAATTGTTTATATCTTTTTTCGTATCTTTCTACTACTTCAAGGTCTTTCATGTGTTTTTTATAGTTTCTGCAGATGTCGCATTGATAACCTTTCAACTGGTTTTGGAAGCCTTTAGTTTTTGCCATGTATTCATTGACTTCGGGAGCATCTTTTTCGCCCCGCCCCTTTGCTTGCTTAATCAATGTTTTTGTTAATTTGCGGTAAGTTACAAAAGTTTCTTTAAGCTTGTTGAAATCAATCAAGTCTTTGTTTGACAGGTCGTAAGGGCATTTGAAACCTTTTAATTTTTCTAAGGTTTGTGACATTTGTTCTTCTTGCGAAAGAAGAGGCTTTAGCCTGTCTGTTGAAGAAAAATATCCGAAACTTTTTAAGATAAGTTGTTGAGCTTCTTCTACGGTGAATTTTTGAAGCAGATTTAATACCATTGAATAGCTCGGTGCAAAACGGCTTTCTAATGGGTTTGAGTTGCTTGTAACAAGCTCTGCAACCTCCTCAGGGCTTTGAAAAGGAGTTCCGACAACTACGACATACCCGATTTCATCCATTCCACGACGACCAGCACGTCCTGACATTTGCAAAAATTCGTTTGCAGTTAATATTCTGTGTCCAGAGTCGGTTCTCTTGCTTATTGCACTAATTATGGTTGTTCTTGCCGGCATGTTTATACCTGCAGCAAGTGTCTCCGTTGAAAATACAACTTTAATTAAACCTTTTTGGAATAACTTTTCAATCAAGACTTTCCAGCCCGGAAGCAATCCGGCATGGTGTGAGGCAACGCCGCAGTATATGTAATCTAAATGTTTATTTTTTGCTAAATATGGATTTTCTTTTAAGTACGTGTCGACAATCTTTCTGATTTCTTTTGCTTCATCTTTTGAAACCAAGCATAAATCAGAACATTTTTCCATTTGTTCATCACATTTTTTTCTTGAAAAAGTGAAATATATTGTAGGTAGCATATTTTTTTCATGTAAAACTGATATTACATCTTTTGCTGTGTTTTTTAGTCCAAAGTTTCTTTTAAATCCTTTTTGTTTTTTTTCAGGTTTAATTTTTTTGTTAAGTTGACCGTCTGGTGTTAAAAGGGGCAAAATATCGTTCGGTTTTGATGAATCGTAGTAGAAAAATCTTAACGGAACCGGTCTGAAGTCTGTATAGACAAGTTGTGTTTTAGAATGGACGGTGTTTATCCAGTCGCATAATTGTTGAGAATTTGCAACAGTTGCACTTAATGCGATAATTTGGATATTGGGAGGGCAATAGATAATGCTTTCTTCCCATACGGTTCCTCTTTGTTCGTCATTCATATAGTGAACTTCGTCTAAAACTACGTATTTAACATTTTTAATGTTTTCAGCAATTGAGCCCAAATTTGTGCCGTAAAGCATATTACGAAAGACTTCTGTTGTCATGACAACAATTTGTGCATCACGGTTAATTGAGGTGTCGCCGGTTAGCAGTCCGACTTTATCTTCGCCATATTTTGTTCCGAAGTCAGTAAATTTTTGATTTGAAAGAGCTTTCAGCGGAGTAGTATAGAATATTCTTGTTCCGTCTTCTAGAGCTTTGTGTATAGCATGTTCAGCAATACAAGTTTTTCCGGCTCCTGTAGGAGCACAAACGACAATACTTTTGCCGTCATTTATATAATTGACAGCTTCTTTTTGAAAGTCATCAAGTTCAAAATCAAATTTATACAATTTATACCTATTTTTCTATTTATTGGCTTGAGCCAATGCTTTGTTGTCGTAATCAATCCTACCGATTAATTTATTAAGGCGTTTAGCAACTTCTTTGAATTGTTTAATATTAAGGCTTTGAGCTCCATCAGAAGATGCGTTTTCAGGATCATGATGTACTTCCATCATAACGCCATGAGCACCGACTATAAGTCCTGCTTTTGCCATAGGCTCTACTAAATATCTTCTGCCGGTTCCATGACTAGGGTCAACGATTACTGGCAAGTGTGAATATTTTTTGATAATCGGTACAGATGCAATATCCATAGTATTTCTGCTGTAGTTATTGTCTACACCTTTTATTCCTCTTTCGCAAAGAATAACTTTGTCGTTGCCGTTACACATGATGTGCTCTGCAGCGAGTAAAAATTCTCTTATTGTTGCTGCTCCACCTCTTTTTAGAAGTACGGGCTTTGTTGATTTGCCGACAGCTTTTAGCAATTTGAAGTTTTGCATATTTCTGGCTCCGATTTGTATAACGTCAGCATATTGTTCAACCAATGACAATTCTTGAGTGTCCATAACTTCTGTAACAACTAAAAGACCTGTTTTTTCTCTGGCGATAGCAAGGTATTCCAGTGCTTTTTCTTCTAGTCCTTCAAAATCATAAGGTGAAGTTCTTGGTTTAAATGCACCACCTCTAAGAAATTGACAGCCCATTTCCTTTGCTGCGTCTGCAACTTGTAAAAGCCCGTTGATATCTTCTTCGACGCAGCATGGTCCAACCATCATTACTGGTTTTTCAAGTCCACCGATTCTTACGCCGTTACTAAATTCAATTACAGTATCTTGAGAGCGTCCTTCTCTTGAAGCAAGTTTGTAGGGCTCTTGGATAAGTTTTACACGTCTGACACCTTCAAAAGAAGCTATTGCGTGTGGCTCAATAAGTCTTTTATCGCCAATTGCAGCGATGACCGTCATAACATCACCTTTGTTTATGATTGTTTTAAATTCTTTTTTTTCAAGGTGGTTTACAACATTTCGAATTTCTTTTTCTGTTGCGTTTGGTTCCATTATTATTATCATATTTTTTGTCCTTTTATATAAGTTCTTTACATTCAAAAATTTCGTTTTCAATTGACTGGTTGACAATAGCTCCAGAGTCTATAATGCAATTTTTTATTTGGACGTTAGGTTTTATTTTGACATTATTCCAAATTATAGAGTTATCAATAGTTACGTTTCCGTTAATATAACAATTATCCCCGATAACGATATCGTTTAAAAGAGTTACATTGTCAGCTATAAATGTATTTTTTCCTTTGACTAATTTATAAGTTGATGTGATTTCTATATCGACATCAGGAATAGTTATTTTTTTATTCAAAATATCATGAGTTGATTCTATATATTGTTCTAAAGAGCCGATATCGCTCCAATAGCAGTCAGTTGTATAAGTATTTATTTTAATCCCGTTTGCAAGTATATTCGGGAAAACGTTTTTAGCAAAATCGTAAGTCGTATTTTTAGGAATAAAGTTAAAAATTTCATATTTGAAAATATAAATTCCGGTGTTGATTAAAGTACTTTTAGCTTCTGTAATAGATGGCTTTTCTTGAAATTCTTGAATAAATCCCTTGTCGTCAATTACGACTACACCGAATTTATTTACTTCGTTTTTATCAACATTTTTGGTTACCATTGTTGCAATGGCGTCAGATGATTTGTGAGCGTTAATTGCCTCTATAATATTGATATCAGTGACCCCGTCAGCTGACATGACAATAAAATCTTCATTCTTATCGAAGAAAAATTGGCATTTTTTTACGCCGCCGGCAGTTCCTGATAATTCTGTTTCATTTAAAAATTCTATAGAGCAATCAATATCAGAGTTTCTGTATTTTTCGTTAATTTTATCACCAAGGTAAAATGTATTTGCAATAATATTTTTGATTCCAGATTTAGAAAGATTTTTAAGTAAAATATCCATTGGGGGAATATTGGCTATTGGAACCAAAGGCTTTGGAATATTTTGGGTCAACGGGTCTAATCTTGAACCTACGCCAGCCGCCATTATCATTGCTTTTTTGACCATTTTGTCTCTCTTAAATATATTTTTCTATTTATCCAACTTAAAATATTCATATACTATTTTAGCACAATCGTCAAAGTCGGGCTACTTAAAGGGAAATCCTTTGCCAAATCCTGTTGGCATATTACCCATTCCTTTTGGGATTTTAAGTTTGCCTTTTTTAACTTTTTCTTTAACGTCCGAGAATCCTTTCATCATCTTTCTCATTTGGTCAAATTGAGTGATGATTTGGTTAATCTCATGCATAGGCAGTCCGCAGCCTGCAGATATTCGTTTTTTTCTGCTGGAATTTATTAATTCAGGGTTAGCTCGTTCTTTTGGTGTCATGCTTGAGATAAAAGATTCGATTTTTTTGAATTGTTTTTCACCTTCTGTTGCGATGGCTTCTTTGTTTTCTTTGTTAAGCCCGGGTATTGGCAACATTCCCAAGATATTTTCAATAGAGCCGAACATTTTCATTTGTTTTTGCATTTTTAAAAAGTCATCGAATGAAAATTCGGCTTTTTTCATTTTTGCTTCAAGTTCAACAGCTTGTTTTTCGTCAAAAACTTCTTGAGCTTTTTCAACAAGAGAAACGATATCGCCCATCCCCAAGATTCTGTCAGCCATTCTTGCAGGATAAAAATCATTAAGCGGTTCTATTTTTTCGCCCATGCCTGTAAATTTTATGGGCTTGTTAGTGCAGTGTACGACGCTTAAAGCGGCACCACCACGGGAGTCGCCGTCTAGTTTTGTTAAAATGACGCCAGAAATCTCTAATTGAAGATTAAAGTTTTCCGCAATATTGATAGCTTCTTGACCTGTCATTGCGTCAATTACGAGGAGTTTTTCTTGTGGCTGGAATACTCTATCAATAATTAAAAGTTCAGCCATCATTTCGTTATCGATTTGTAAACGTCCTGCGGTATCTATTATAACAGGATTAAAATTATTTTCTTTTGCATAGTTGATTGCAGAGCTAACGATATTTTGGACATCTTTAGAACCATCTATGGTGTATACGGTTGTATTTGTTTGTTCTCCGAGTGTTTTAAGCTGAGAAATTGCAGCAGGTCTATAGACATCAGCTGCGACTAAAAGAGGTTTTTTACCTTCTTTTGATAGCTTCATTGCCAATTTTGCACTGGAAGTTGTTTTTCCGGAACCTTGCAATCCGAGCATCATAATTAAAGCAGGATTTCCCTCCAAATTTAACGTGGATTGTTCTTTCCCGAGTAAATTTGCGAGTTCATCATGGACAATTTTTATGAGTTGTTGAGTTGGGCTCACGCTAGTTAAAACGGATTCTCCCTCAGCTCTTTCTTTTATTGTGCTTATAAAAGATTTTACAACTTTTAAGTTTACATCAGCTTCAAGTAATGCTCTGCGAACTTCTCGCAAGGCATCTTGCATGTTTTCTTCAGTTAATGTGTCATTACCTGAAGTTTTTCTTATTATTTCTTGTAATCTTTCTGATAAATTATCAAACATCGTGGCTTAATGATACTATGAATAGAGAAATTCTTCAATCGCAATCCTAATTATTTTACACTTATACAATATAAAAAGAGTGCTAAATGAATGAGCACTCTTTTGTCTTTTTGCAATGTTTAATATATTATGCTTGATTAACGCTTTCAATAACTTTGTCTATTAAACCGTATTCGACGGCCTCATCTGCACCCATATAGTGGTCACGTTCTGTATCTTCTTTTATTTTTTCAATTGGTTGACCGGTATGCTTTGCGAGCAATGAATTTAAGGTGTTTTTCATTCTTAAAATTTCTTTAGCCTCAAGCTCAATATCAGAAGCTTGTCCTTTTGCACCGCCTAACGGTTGGTGAATCATTATTCTGGAGTGTGGAAGTGACATCCTTTTACCTTTTGTACCTGCGGAAAGTAGGAAAGCTCCCATGCTTGCTGCTTCCCCGATACAGATTGTACTTACATCGGCACGGATATGCTTCATTGTGTCAAATATTGCCATACCTGCAGTAATAACACCTCCAGGGCTGTTAATATACATCATAATGTCTTTTTCTGGATTTTCGCTGTCCAAAAGCAAGAGTTGAGCAACTATTGAGTTTGCCATTTCATCGTCAATTTCTTCTCCCAAGAAAATAATTCTTTCTCTTAAAAGTCTTGAAAAAATATCAAATGAGCGTTCACCTCTGGATGAAGCTTCAATGACAGTAGGTACGTAGTTTAAAATTTGTCTATCGTTCATTTTATCCTCTGTTTCTGATTATTTAGAACTATGTTTTTAATTATAGCCACTTTGTATAAATTGAACAATACTTTAATGTGACTATATGATAATATTATATTATGAACATGGACATGATTGCGGTAAAACTCAATAATCCGGAGGATTTGTTGCCAAATCCAAGTTGTCCTTCGGGGGTGATGGACAATCAAAAGACTATTTATACCCATGCTTATGAGTCTTCAAAATATCCGGTGATTGTTCTTCCTGAAAAAATATATGATAATACAGGTGATTTTTTATCTGATGGCTATTATTCCATTGCATTGTCTGATGACAAAAAGTTTTTGTTACTTATTCAAAGTAATATTCTTAAAGCTAAAATTCCTGCTTTTGATGTTGTGATTGCTCAAAAAACTCAACAAGAGCTTGAAGAAGAACAAGAATATTTGAATAAAATAGAATCTGAAAATCAGAAAAAACGATATCGAAAATATAGACAAGCTAAACAAGAATACGAAAATTATAAATTGAAACAACAAGCAAAAATGCGTGCTGAGATTTTGGATTCAGGGCAAGGCTTTTTTATCGTAAAATATAATAATGTCGACGTTTCAGCAAAAGGCTATATATATAAATAAGAGATGAAATTCTCTGCGAAAAATGTTATGATTAAAATGCAGAATAGTTTTATGAGGTAGTTTTAATGATTAAACAGTCGCATGCACAATATTGCATCAAATCTTGTCCTTGTGACGATGTTGAACAGTTGGAAACTTTGCTTAATTCAATGTCAGAACTCGGTTGGGAATTGTATTCTATGCATGAAGCAGAAAACGATGATTCTATCAATTTTAATTGTATTTTTGTAAAAGATTCTTCTCCTGAAGATGACGATGATGATTCACTCGATTTCTTGGGCTTTAAATCTAAAATGGAAAGAATAATGAACCCTGCTCTGGAGCCTATTGATATCTGCCTTGATATTCAGAAAAAAATACGTGATAAAAGACAAAAAATTGCACAGATTAAGTCTTTTTTGGATTCTACTTCAGAAGATAGTAGAGCTGATTTGAATGTGGAAATGTCTGTTACCTTAAAAGAATTATCTGATTTAAAAAAGAAATTATTACAGATTATGTCCCCTGATGTGATGGAACATAAACTCGGCGAACATAAATTAAGTATTGCTTTATCAGAAGAACTTCTTGATATTGTCAATCCTGACAGTGAAGCAAATCTCATTGCACAAATTGTGAAAGTTAGACAAGATTTCACTGAAAGACTCGGTTATATTATTCCCAAAATTATGATTACCGAAGATGATGACTTGCAAGCAAATGAGTTTTTTGTAAATGTTCGTGGTATCCCTGTCTTTAGAGCCACTGCTTATTCTGGACATATTATGTATTTCCGTGACGATTTGGCTGTCTCTAAGTTGCCAAAAGACTCAATTAAGGAAATCGACTATATTACAGGTAAAAATATTGTTTGGATAGAAAAATCTAAAACAAAAGATTATTGGACTCAAGGGCTTGAACCGAGAGAATATATATCCCGTGCAATTGAGTTTGTCGTGACTAAGCATATTGAAGAAATTTTTGATTATTCTGACGTAAATCGTTATATTGAAATAGTCGGAAATCAAAATTTGTACTTAATCGAAAATATTATACCCGATTATCTCTCTATAGCAGAGTTAAAATACATTTTAGCAAATCTTGTCAAAGAAAAAGTTTCTATAAAAGATATTATGTATGTATTTGAGAAAATTAATGATTTTGCAGATGAACCCTCAAAAGAAGATTTGTTAGGAAGGCTTAGAATTGCTCTGGCTAGACAAATTTGCCGTTCTGTAGCAACAAAAAATAGTACAATTCAAGCATTTGCTCTGGATGAAAAAATGACTGCATATTTGACAAAAGCTACAGATACAGATGATGTTGTTAGAATTGAAAGTTCAAAAATTGAAAAAATTGCTTCTCGCATAAAATCATCTATAAAGAAAAATGATTTAGATTTGCAAGATATCGTTTTGGTTGCACCAATGGCAGTAAGACATGTCCTTTTTATTGTTCTATCTCAATTTATACCAAACATTTCTGTTATAGCAAAAGAAGAAATAATGTTTGAATATCCTCTTGATGTTATTGATTATGTTTAAATTTAAAAATTTATACAAAAAAACAGGGATTTAAAAAATCCCTGTTTTTAATTATCTAATCATCTTTTTTGTCTTTTTTGTGGTCATCATGATCATGGTCATCATCGTGTTCTTTGTGAACTTCCGGTTTGGTATTTTGTGCCGGTTGGGCTTGTTGCGGAGCTTGTTGAGCTACAGTTTGGGGCTTTTCTTCTTGTTGTTTTGCATTTTGAGCAGTTACTTGAGTTGTTGTTGGTTGAGCCGCTGCTGGTTGTGCACCTTCTGCGTTTGCTTTTTTTCTATGTTGAATTTTAGAACTTAATTTGTTTGCAATAGGTGTCATAAGAACCGGTCCTAAGTATCTGTAGATAAATCCGAAGATTACGAGCGACTTAGCGGCAGAAAGACCTCTGGCTGCTTTGTCAATGTTTTTTAATGATTTTGTTACTGCGTCAGATGCACCAGAAACCGCATTGTCAGTTAATCCTTTTCTAACGGCTTTTGCTGTGCTTTCATCAACTACTGAGCTGATATTTTCGATTAAACCGTCAATTCCTTTTTTCAAGCCGTCTTTTTTTATTGAACCGGCAGCAGCTTTTAATTTGTCTTTAGGTACAGCTGATAAGATGCCTGTTTCCATAATCGTTTTGTTTTTTACTGATTCTTTAAAGCAATCTGTTACATCGCTTACCGTTTTATTGATTTTTCCATCAACAGCATATCCTACAGCAGTTGCAAATGCTGTTACTAAAAAGTCGTTTAGCATCAATGGGAACTTTTGATTTTTTTCCATTTTTTTGTTTCTTGATGTATTAAACATATAGAAACCTGTTATGATGAAGCTTTCCAATGTTAGCAAATGTTTGTAAGAATTGCTGCATTTAGAAAATTTACCAACAGCTTTTTGGAAGCCGGACTTTTCAGCCAACCCAGCAAGTCCTTTGCCTAAAGGTTTACCAACTGTTTTGAGCACATCATCGTAGTTTGGAAGTTTGTGACCAAAACTTTGGTTTTTAGAAGAAGGTTTTTTAAACTTGTCTAAATTAGCATTTTGAGCGTAATTAATAGTAGAATTTGTAATTTTCATTATTTTGTTACTCCTGCAAAGCTTTGGAACACTTGTTTTACTTCCATATTTGGAGGTAGAGGCGTTGCCGCATTTTGAATAGGTGCAGCTTGTTGAGCTGATTGAGCTGGTGGTTGGTTTGAAGCAGTTGTGACAGCTTCTTTTGGTTTGCTTGGTGATTTCTTAATTCCCAAGGCACCTAAGATAATCGGGACTAAAGCGATAGTTGCCATAGCTCTTAATGGCAAGAATACAGGTGAGTGTACTCTTTCTAGGACACCGCCGACGGTACTTTCATAATTGCATAATCTTTTTTCTAAAGTTTTCGTTAATTGTTTTGTTACATCTTTGGCTCCATCAGCAGCGGCTTCCGCTACTTTTTTAGGATGTTGGATTTTGTCTAACATTTTGTCCAAATCTTTGTCAGAAACCAAATCTTTTGCTTTTTTAAGTAAAGTATCAATAGTTTCAGTAGTTGGAGCTTTTTTCATTATTTCGTCTTCAACTATTGCTTGACCTGCGTCTTCAAGTTTTGAAATAGTTGATTTTTTGAAAGCAGTTCTAACGTTTGTAATTAATTCTTCTTTTAAAGTTTCAGGTGCAGTTTTTGAAAGTTTAGATTTTGCTAAATATTCCGCATAAGATGGGATATAATCACCGTCGATAATTTGGTTATTAGCTTTTAATTGTTTTTTAGCAACATCAGTTCCGCTTTTAAATGGTTGAGATATCAAGAATGTAGCACCCAAGCCGATTAAACCGGAAGAAACTGATTTTGCAGCTGCATATCTGTTTTTTTGTTTATTTTCTTCATCTTTTGAAGGTGTAATCATAATTGTAAGAGGTCTTAAAACGCAAGTTAGAGCGACAGCGAATATCGCTTCTGATAGCATTTTATTGTTGTTGACCCAAGTTAATAATTTTTGGGCACTTTTTGAATAAGCAAGTTTTTCGCCCATATTTTGTGCAAATTCAGAAGCACCTTTATTAAGTGTACTTGATGCACCTTTAAAACTTAAACGACCGCTCGTAGCATTTCTCATCTCACTCGCGGTCGTATTAATTCCTTGTAAATTCTCTCTGATTGGCTGTGCACCATACTGCACTTGAGTCGTATTTGACCCCACCATTCCTTGTTTGCCCCTAAAGGCCAAGTGTTCATTTAAACCTATTTTCATGTTTACACTTTCCATTAGCCTACACATATATCTCAACAAGCCTCAAAAAATAATTTGCTAGTTGGATATGAAAATTCTAACAAAAATCTTGTTTTTTGTGTTTAAAATTAGTCTGTTGGGGTTCCAAACGGCTAATTTCCTTGATTATTGTATAATAAAATTTAACTTTACAAAACTTAATAAATAGCTGCTATGGCGTCAAAAGTACTTTTATTGCTTCACCTTTGGCATGCATTTCGAGTGCTTGTTTGGTAAATTCAAGCGGCATTCTTAAGGTTATTAGTTTCTCTACATCAACCTTCCCGTCAGCAATAAGCTGTAAAGCTTGCCTAAAGTATTTTGGTGTGTGATGGAAAACGCTAATTACTTTTATTTCATCATAATGTAGACGCCTAGTGTCAATGTTAATACTTGTACCACCTTTGCAACCTCCGAAAAGATGCACCATTCCGCCTTTTCGGACAAAAGTGAACATTCTTTCCCAAATTTCAGGTTGCCCAACGCATTCAATTGCTACATCAAGTCCTTTTTTTTCTTCAGAGAAAGCTAAAAATATTTTTTCAGGGTTGGGGTATTTCTTCAAATCGACAACCTCATCAACTCCTGCGAACTCTTTTGCAAGCTTGAGCTTTAATGGGTTTCTTCCTGCTGCAATTACTCTGGCTCCTTTTAGCTTTGCAAGTTTTGCAAACATTAAGCCTATTGGTCCTATTCCTACAATGCCAACTGTTTGACCTTCTTTAATTCCCGTTCTTTCAATACCGTGTACAACATTTGCTAAAGGTTCTGAAAAAGCGGCTTTTTCAAAGCTTAAATCGTCAGGCAATTTTATCAGATTTTTTTTGACAATTTGCTCAGGAATTGTGATATATTCGGCATAAGCACCATTTAGAAAACTTAAATTTTCGCATAAATTGTATTCACCTTTTCTGCAAAAAAAACATTTTCCGCAAGGGGCTGAATTTGCAGCTACAACCCTGTCACCTACTTGAAAATCGGTTACGTTTTTTCCGACTTTTTCAATTATTCCGGAAAATTCATGCCCAAAACCGGATGGGGTTTTTTTTATTAAAACGGGGTGTCCTCGTCTATATGTTTTCAAGTCTGTACCGCAGGTTAAAGCAGCTTTGATTTTCACTAAGACTTCGTTAGGATTTGGGTCTTTTATGTTTACTTCTTCGTATCTTATATCTTGAGGAGCGTAAAATTGTACCGATTTCATTTTCATAATTCAATGTAAGCTTTCAATATTTTGTTACTAACAGTATCGTTTATTGCTTTATTTATGTCATCAATTTTGTAGTGTGTGGATAAGTTGTGAACTTTTACTTTTCCTGATTCTAAAAAATTAAAGGAATCTTCTAAATCCATGGGTGATGGTGAGTAACTTCCAAGTATTCTTAGTTCTCTATAATAGATGTCGTTATTTTTAAATCCGGCATCTGTTTTTATACTTGAAAAGATTGTCAATGTGCCGCCGTCACGAATGGCTTTTAGTGCAAGGTTTAAAGTTTTGTCTGAACCTGATGTCATAAAAATTGCATCCATTCCTATAGGGGAAATTTTAGATTTAATTATCTTTTCAACCTGCTCGTCATTTTGAGAAATAAAGGCATTTTCAAACCCAAGTTCTAATGCAAGATTAACCCTTTCTTCTAATAGGTCACAACCATAAGCTTTATATCCTAAGGCTTTTGCGGCTTGTCCCATTAAGAGTCCTATTGAGCCTAATCCAATTACCAAAATGTTTGAATCTGGTTTTAGTTCGCTTCTTTTTACGGCTCTTACACAACATCCTAATGGTTCTAAGAAAGATGCTTCTTCATCAGAAAGATGATTTGAAGGGCAAAAAGCTGTGTTTAATAAGTGTAGTTCTGACACGAAAATGTATTCAGCGAAGCCCCCCGGGAGAATATTTGTTTCTTTGAATTGCTTGCACATGGAGTAATTTTCACCCCAGCAATAGTGGCAATCAAAACATGGCACGTGGTGTCCAAGTATTATTCTATCTCCCAATTCAAAATTTGTATCAGAATTTATTTCAACAATCTCTCCGACAATTTCATGCCCTAAAACAGTGCCTTCTTTTGCTTTACCTGTTCTTAATTTTACTAAATCAGAACCACAAAGCCCGCAACCGTTTACTTTTACGATTGCACCTTTTTTATTTAATGTTGGTCTGTCTAATTCGGCTATTTCTAGTTTGCCGTTTTTTATCAACGATACTTTCATTACATATTCTCTCAAATTTCCAAATATGATTTTAGCACTTAAAAAATAATGTTCAATTTATTCTAAAATATCTTTGTACTCTTTTAATATTTTAATGTCAATTTTAGATAAATTTTGTTTTAAAAAGTTAATCCACATATCGGGGCGTTTTTGTTTAGTCCTGATAAATTGTTGCAGTCTTCTCCATTTGTTGATTTCGGCGTGATTCCCGTTGAGTATTACTTCCGGGACATCTAAATTTTCGTATGAACGAGGTTTTGTATATTGAGGATATTCCAAAAGACCTTCTGAATGACTGTCGAATTTTGCCGAATCATCATCTCCAAGTGTCCCTTTGATAAGTCTTGAAACGCTGTCTATAATGCATAATGCCGGATATTCGCCACCAGTTAAAACAAAATCTCCTAAAGAAATTTCTCTTGCTTTAGATAATGTTCTGATTCTTTCGTCAAAACCTTCGTAGTGACCGCAAATTATGTTTAGTTGGTCTTTTTTTGCAAATTCCCAAGCAATCTGTTGTGTATATTTTTCACCTTGAGGAGTTAGTATTATTGTTTCAGCATTATCGATTTTTTCTATGCTTTTTAATGCATCTAAAAAAGGTTGGCATGCCAAAACCATGCCTGCTCCGCCACCATATGGTGAATCATCAACTTTTTTGTGCTTATCAAGGGTAAAATCACGAGGATTTATTGTATTTATTTGTATAAAATTATTTTCTTTAGCACGTTTTATAATGCTATGATTGCAAGATTGTTTGATTAATTCTGGGAACAGAGTTAAGACATTAAAATTCAATTTATAAGTCCTTCTATGTTGTTAATAATCAATTTTCTGTTTTTTAAATCAACATAAGGAACGAGGTCTTTTACGAATGGAATTAAGTGTTTTTTGTCATTTGTGTCGATAACTGTAAGTAGGTCATTTGCGTTATTTTCTCCAACGGAGCAAACCACGCCGATTTTTTTGTTGTCAGTATCAAATACCTCTATACCTTGGAGATCGCTAACCAAATACTCATCTTGAGCAAGATTATTTTTGACCAGTGATTCTTCAAGATACAAGTTGAATCCTTTGTATTTTTCGGCGTCGTTAATTGAGTTAATTTCATCAAATTTAATTATTGCATACCCCTTGTGAAATTTGACTGAATTGACAATTAGTTTAGTTGTCGAGTCGTTCACTTTTAGGTAAAAGCATTTTGTAGAAGCTATTTGCTCGTCTTTACCTTTTGTAAAGCCGACTTTTACTTCACCTTTAATTCCGTGAAAATTCACTATTTTAGCAACTGAAATAAGATTTTCCATGATTAATCTTTTTTCTTAAATTCCTCAGGTGCATCAGGTCTATCAGGATTCCAACGGTCAAGTCCCATTTGTTTCCTGACAAGTCCGATACCTACATGAACTCGCCATTCGTCCATTTTCAATTGGATAGCGATAATCTTGTGACAGCCGATTGGAGGCAATGGAAGTAATGGTTCATAAAGTGCTTTTATTGCCATTAGTTGATCTGGTGAAACTGCCAATTTTCTTTTTGGGAAAGGAAGTTTCGGTAGCATCATTTTTTGTCTGATTAAATTGATACCAAAGAATACTTTTCTTGCTTCCAAATCAATAGCAGAGCCAATAACTTCGTGAATATCAGGATTTGGCAAAGGTAAAGTTTTTTTATAAAGTATTTCAATTTGTTCAAGTTGTTCTTTGCTGACCAAAAGTTGTTTAGGTCTTTGAGGTCTTCTGTTAAAACCAGGTCTGCGGTTAAATCCGCCTTGAGGTCTGTTGCCACCGCCACGGTTGTAGTTGTTATAAGGTCGGTCACCGCCATGGTCGCCACGGTTATAGTTGTTGTATGGTCTGTCAGCTGGCTGATCGCCTCTGTTGTAGTTGTTGTATTGAGGTCTGTCACCTCTGTCACGGTTGTAGTTGTTATAGGGTCTGTCACCACCACGGTCGCTACGGTTATAGTTGTTGTATGGTCTGTCAGCAGGCTGCTCACCACGGTCACGGTTGTAGTTGTTGTTATAAGGTCGGTCGCCACCACGGTCACGGTTATAATTGTTGTAAGGTCTGTCGCCACCACGGTCACGATTATAATTGTTGTTATAAGGTCGGTCGCCTCTATCACGATTGTAGCTGTTGTATTGAGGTCTGACACCGCCTCTATCAGCATTATAAGGACGTCGTTCTCTGTCACCGTACTCGGCTTCAGAACTATAGGATGCTCTTTGTACAGGCTTTTCAGCCTCAGTTCCAGATTGAGATTCTGTGGATTTTTTTTCAGGATACAAACAATTAGGACAAATAACACGCTTAGGGTTCTTTGTCTCAAACTCTGCTCCACATTTAGTGCACTTATTAATATACATTTAGGTTAGCCCCTTTTATGTTGCAAGTAAAAATGTAATTCCTCTCCGTAACTTGCATAGGATATAATTCATTTTCTATTTTATATGTAAAAATAAGAAATGACAAGTATTAAATTTTTTCAATTTGATTGTTTTTTGCTAATGATTGGTTTATTTCGTCTAAAAGCTTCGCTATAGCTGAAATATTTGTTATTGTGATTTCAAAAAATCCTTGTAAATCATCTGTTAGATATGGGATATCCGCAATTATATTTGTCGAATTTGTTTGGCAAATATGCTGATTTATCATGTCTTGTTCTTTTATACATGCTGCATTTAAAAGAGGATTGTCCCCAATTGTGTTTTGTATAAAATCCATATAAAAATTTAACGTTGTTTTTATTGATTTTATTGCATTTTCGTCCAATATATTGTGCTTTGAGAGGAGTTTTTTTGTAGTAATTGTTTCTTTTAATCCTTTTTCAGATTGAGTTAATGCAGTTTTACATTTTTCTGAGTCGAGTTTCAATTTTTTTAAAATATTGTTTATATTCGGTTCATAGTTTATATTTTGTATAAATTTGTCAACATTTGGCTTTTGGGTGTTTAAGGTTATATCATTAAGACTTATATTTTTAAAACCGTCAATTTGAGCACCTCCTGTTGATGTATTTATTAATTCAAGATTAGTATTTTTTTCAGCAAAATCTTGAATGTAATCTATAAAACATGCATATCCCAATTCTGTCGGAATTAGCTCTCCATCTTGGCTTTTAACTAATGTTAGACTTTTGTTTAGTGTGTCAATTCTTGACTGTGCAATTTGTCGTTTTAGTTCAGATGGTATATCAGGGTTGCCTAAAAGTGCATTTGCAAATTCGTCAATATCATCTGCAATTATTTGCGGTTTTATACAATTGGCTTTTTTTCTGCATTTTAATGTGGCATAGGGTGAATTCTTTGAGTAACAATTCTCATCTGTGTAAGCGAGGTCTTGCCCTAATAAAATTATCGGGTTGCAGCCCAGTAATTTTGCACAGTTCAATGCCTGATAGGATACTGTTCCATTTGCTTCGTAGCCTTTTGGGTCTTGTTTTGTAAGGTCTGAAAACCATTTGTTTATTGGAGATGAGTCTGAAAATGTTATAAAAGTTGTTTTATTGTCAATTTCAAAGAAACCTTTGTTTGTAAATGGTTCAGCGATTATGTTTAAATTTGCAGTATTGAGCCTTTTTATCTGTGAAGATGTGTCGTATGGCTCAATCACATTTATAAAATCAGGTTTTATTTTTGCCTCAAGTATTGTATTTAAAGCGGGGGCGATGCAAAATATTAGAGCTTTGTTTTCTAGCTTTTTTAGAGCTTCAAGATTTTTGTGTAAAGAAGGCCCCGCTGAAACAATTATTGCTGCTATCCCTTGAGCTTTGTTTTCAAGTTCTTTGAATGGAATAGCTTCTATTTTGTTTTTAAATCCGTTTAAAGTTGAAAGAAGAAATCTCATGGCGTTGTTTTTTGAAAAATTTTTTCCATCAAGTGTTTGCGAATATAACCTTGATAATTTTTGATTAAAGGCTTCAATATCGTTGGCAAATAAATTTTTATGAAAATTTAAAAAGTTAAGTTTAATATTTGAATTTCTATTGGATAATATTACAAGTGCTTGATATAAAGCTTCTGTGGTGCTGCATATAATAATATTTTCTTTTTGAAGTATGTCTGAAAAATCGACAATTTCCATCACGATACGCAAAAATTCCAAATTCGGCTCATATAATATGATTTTGCCTTGGCTTTTTTCTGCGAATATTTTTAACAAGTATCCAAGCCCAAGCCCATATATAACATGAACGCTTTTGGGAGAATCTTTTGACGCATTAAAAATCCTCAAGGCTTCGTTGTCTGCACCAGATTCGGAATGGACGCTAATGCCGTTATACAAAAGATTTGGCTCTTTTAAAATAGTTTCTGAAAGTTCAAAGTTGTTGTCAACTTTTTGAATATTTTCTATTTTTTTTGCAAGTTCATCATCATAACGAGAAATTGCTGTTAAATTTTTTTCAAAAATTGTTGCCATATGTGGAATTATAGCATTTATTACTTTTTCGGGCTATTGGTTTTTGCACTAAGTTGCCCACAGGCTGCATCAATGTCGCCACCACGTTCAAGTCTTACGGTAACTTTTTTGCCTGAAGCTTCTAAAATATATTTAAATTTCATTACATCTTTTTTGTCAGGTTTTTGATACTTGCAAAATTCATTTGCATTATACACGATGAGATTAACATTGCTTTTTAGGTTTGTAAGCAGTAACGCTAATTCTTTGGCATCATCGATAGAATCATTTACGCCTTTAATTAAAGTGTATTCAATAGTTACTCTGCGACCTGTTTTTTGAGTGTAAGATTTAAGTGTTTTAATTAAATCGTCGATGGGGTATTTCATCTCTACAGGCATTATTCTTGCCCTGGTTTGATGGTTTGAAGAATGGAGCGAAATTGCCAGCGTTGATTGCGTGTTTAGGTCTGCAAGTTTGTTTATTTGTGGAATAATTCCGCATGTTGAAATCGTCATTCTCCTAGAGCCGACTTGATAGTCTTTGTTAAAAATAGTCATTGCGTTTATTACGTTGTTGAAATTTAACAAAGGTTCACCTTGCCCCATAAAAACAATGTTGGTAATTTTTAAATTTGTATCGTTTTGTATAAGGTGAATTTGTTGAATAATTTCTTCAGTTTTTAAATTTCTTTTAAATCCTAATTTACCTGTTGCACAAAAATCACACCCCATAGGGCAGCCCACTTGAGAACTAATGCAGGCAGTCAGATTTGCTCTGTTGTCAAATCTCATTAATACTGATTCTGTAAAATTCCCGTCATTAAGTTCAAAAAGATATTTTATAGTACCATCTCTACTGACTTGTTTGTCTTTAACAGACATTGATGACAGTGTAAATTTTTCATCTAATTGTGCCCTAAAATCTTTTGGTAGATTAGTCATTTCTTCAAATGTATTTGCAGATTTTAGATATATCCATTGATACACTTGCTTTGCTCTATATGGGGTTGCTCCCATCTTTTGTGTCAAAGCTAAAATTTCTTCTTGGCTTTTGCCTGTTAGTAATATTTTTTCCATTTTCGTTCCTCAATGTTATAATCTTATCATTAAAATCTTTAGGTGGAAATTATGTTAAAAATCGGCATTACGGGAAATATTGCATCTGGTAAGTCTTCAGTTGAAAAAATATTGTTGCAACAGGGCTATTCGGTTATGGATACAGACAAAACCTCACACAAATTGATGAGCCATGATAATGATACGATGATGGAAATTACCGAGCTTTTTGCTGGACAAGATATTTATACCTCTCAAGGTTCTTTGTCCCGAGAAAAAATCGGCAAAATAGTTTTTAATGATTCTGATAAACTGGAAGGTCTTGAAGCAATTATTCACCCAAAAATAAAAAAACAAATGGACAATTATTTTGATTCTCAATCAGAAAAAGACTTTGCCTTTGTTTCTATTCCTCAGCTTTTTGAAACTGGCTTTAATACTATGTTTGATTACGTTGTGCTTATTGTTGCTGATTATAATACAAGGTTGCAACGCCTTATTGCCCGCAATAGTTTTTCAGAAGATTATGCACGAAAAAGGCTAGAGTCGCAAATTTCTCAAGAGGATAAAATTCTTGCTTCCGATTTTGTCATTGACAACAATGGTGATTTAGCCAAACTTGAACAACAGGTAAACAAATTGTTACAAGAGCTTAAACAGATTTTGCCGTGATTTTGAGTAAAGCTGTTTTATAAAAGTCAGTGTTTATATTCAAATATTCACCGAGTCTTAAAACGGCAAGCAGTCTTGCTCTGTTAGCTTCAATTTCATTTTCTTTTGCAATCTTTTCTATAATAGATGAGAATTTGCTGAAAATCCTTTTGAAATAAACATTTTGAGCTTCAGCAATGTCGACTTTAATTTCTATAGTATCAATGTATTTGAAAATCTCAAGTGCTTTTTCAAGCTTGTGAGCGTCAAGAGTTTTTGCAAAGTTGAACACACGATTGGAAACTTCTTGAGAGAAGAATTTACTTGTTTCTTCTTTATCCAGTTGTAAACCGAGATATCGGGCTTCGCTGTTAATTTCGAGAGCTTTTTGAATTACGCTGTCTGTAATTTGAGGAGAGTTTACGAATAAAGAATTGAAAGATTGGGACAGTACATATTGTGCTGCAAGTTTAAATTCTTGAGGAACCTCAAGCCCCAAAGCTCTAAGCTGAACGATAGAGCCTTTTCCTTGGTTGTAGACGTCTTTGTATATATTTGAAAAACGAGCCAATTTTTTCTTTATCATTTTGTTTAAAACATCTCTGCGTTCTTCGATGAAAATGTCTTTTAATGTATAGAAATCACGCCCGAAGTGCTCGTCAATATATCTGATAGTTTCAGTAATAGAACCGCCTAAGTATATTTCAATTAATTCTTTTGCGATTTTGTTGCATTCAGCGGTGTCGCCATATTCCTTGATAGCACAGTGGAAATCACCTTCAGAGTGTTGTAAAAGAGTGAAAATTAAGTCTGATTTTTCATAGGTAACTTTTGATTTTATCTCAATTCTTCCCATGACGAGATTTGTTGTTCCACGTGTAACATGCTTATAAGCGTGTTGGGTTACTTCGTAGCAATAAAGATTTTCTGTTTTGTCAAAATCTTGATATAAAGATAAAAGTGCCCACAAACTTGCAATTTGCTTTGTCGTAACAATTGAAGGTTTAACAAACATTTTGTAAATGTTTCTGCCGTTTCCGAACTCTTTTATGTTGCTTTCAGCTTTTTGTAATATATTAAGGAAATTTTCTTCAATGTTAATATCTGAAAAATCAGCAGTAAGCTGAATTGCCCTTGCCGCATATTTCATTATTTGAGTGGTTTCAATCCCTGAAAGTTCAGAGAAAAACCAACCGCAACTGGTGTACATTAATAAAGCTTGGCGTTGAATTTCCATCAATTTTAATGCTTTAACTTTGTCATTGTTTTCAAGGTTAGGTTTACATTGTTTTTCAAAGAATGTTTTAACAGTGTTGTCGTTTCTGTTTAAAATGACGTCAATGTATGCTGTTCTAGCTTTCCAGCCATCTTTAAAGTATTTAGGTGCTTCTGCTTCAAAGATTGAAATGATTTCATCTCTCAAATAATCAAGAGCTTCTCTAAGCGGTTTTCTCCATTTTTGATTCCAACCCACGGCTCCACCTGTTGAGCAACCGCAGTCATCACACCATCTTCCGACTCCATGAGCACAGCTCCAAGACGACACAGGTTTAACGACAACTTCGTCTAATACAGGTTCTGAATCCAAGTAGTTTGCGTAATTGGTAATAGTAAAGCCTTCGTCTTTTGCTCGAATTCTTAAGATATAAGCAAGAGCCATGTCGCCGAATTTTGTGTGGTGTCCATAGCTTTCGCCATCGGTGGCAATATGTACGAGCTGGTTATATTCTCTTGAATAAGAAACGCCGTCTTTTAATCTTGAGATGAATTTGTTGCCATCGGTGCATAATTCGTCAAATGCAACAGATTTTGAGATTGCACCGTCATAGAAAAATAAATCGATATATTTTTCAGGATTATTTTTTATAAAATATCTGTACGGTTTAGCCGGGTCAATATTTCCCCAACTCACGTCAATCCAATCTTTAGAACCGATTTTTCGGCATTTTTGAGCTTGGTAAGGCGAAAGTATGGTGAATTTTATTCCGCAGTCGACTAAAACTTCTAAAGTTTCATCGTCGCATGCTGTTTCAGCCAGCCACATGCCTTCAGGCATTCTCCCGAATCTATATTGAAAATCTTTAATGCCCCATTTAACCTGAGTAACTTTGTCCCTATAATTTGCTAAAGGCATAATTATGTGGTTGTAAACTTGAGCAATTGCATTTCCGTGACCTGAATTTTCATAGCTGCTTTGGACATCAGCCTGAATAATTCTTTCATATGTGTACGGTGTGTATTTCTCAAGCCATGACATTAATGTAGGTCCGAAGTTGAAGCTCATTAATGAATAATTGTTGACAATATCTAATATCTGGTTTTTGTAATCGACAATTTTTGAAACCGAATTTGGAGTATAGCATTCGCACGCTATTCTTGAATTCCAGTCGTGAAAAGGTTGAGCACTATCTTGCATTTCGATAGTTTCAAGCCAAGGATTTTCTCTTGGTGGTTGATAAAAGTGCCCGTGTATTGTTAAGTATTTTTTATTAGATCCCATCTTCAACTCCTAAACAGTCAATAAATTTAATTATTTTTTATCTTTTTTTGCTTTTTGTGTTAAAACAGTAAATTGATTGATTTCCAACCAAGGGTCGCCCAAAGCTGATGAAAAAACTTTTGCTGTAATAGATACTTTGTCACCTGATTCAAGGTCAATATATTTTTCAGCGTCAGTGCGTTTCATAAACAATTTCATTTCAGAAAGAGGCACTGTATGGTCAGTTATGTTGTCACGTTTTATTAGCATACCTATATAATTTTGAGAAGAACGCATTGCTTTTTTGTAGTCTAAACCAAGTGTTGAAAATTTATCAAAAGTTGCCTCAAACTTAACATTTTTGTTTAGGTATTTGTTTGGTGAAGCTACAATTTCGAGTGGACTTACTGCAATTATTTGATTTTGCTGAGTAGCGGTTACTTCAACAGGTGCTTTAGTCGCAGGCGTAGAAGCGTTTAACGGTGCATAACTGATAGCAAATGCTGCCCCTGCTGTAATGATAAAACTGACGATTAAAAAACGTATATCAAACTTTTTTTTCATATTAACCTCTGTAAATAATATTTTTCACTCTATATATTACCATATAAAAGACAAAAAATTAATAAGCCGAATAAGCGAGGTGAAATGCTATTCGACTTTTATAAAAATATGTATAAACAAAGAAATAGACCGATAGTCTCACCAAACCTTGAAAAAGAATAAATCTTTATCGCAACCCCGAATAAGTGTTTGGACTATTGTCTATCGATCTACATTCATATATTAAAGTATTTTTAAGATGTTTTCACTGGTCTAAAGAATGGTTATAGAGTATAGTTTATAGCTATTTTTTGCTAATTCTTTAGAGTTATTAATTAGGCTTCGAGTGTATGTGCTGCAATGATGTCACCCATTTCTTTTGTCCCGACTAACGTCATGCCTTCAGAGAAAATGTCTTTTGTTCTGTAACCTTCTTGAAGGGTTGTCTTTACAGCTTTTACGATTGTGTCATGGGCTTTATCGTCGTTGAAACTGTATTTTAGCATCATGGCTGCTGAGAGTATTGTTGCAATCGGGTTTACAACATCTTGCCCTCTTAAATCAGGTGCTGAACCGTGGATAGGTTCGTACATGCCCGGACCTTCTTCTGCTAAAGAAGCACTTGGTAAAAGCCCTAAAGAGCCTGATAGCATAGAAGCTTCATCTGATAGAATATCGCCAAAAATGTTACCTGTTACAATAACATCAAATTGTTTTGGGTCTCTGATTAATTGCATTGCAGCGTTATCTACGTACATGTGTGATAGTTCGACTTCGGGGTAGTCTTTAGCAACTTCAAGAACTATTTCTCTCCACAATCTTGATACATCAAGGACGTTTGCTTTGTCTACTGAGCACAATTTTTTGTTTCTTTTCATTGCTGTCTCAAATGCGATTTTGGCAATTCTTCTGACTTCAGATTCTTTGTAAATCATGTTGTTGTAGCCTGTTTTTTCGCCGTTAATAACCTCGACACCTTTGGGTTCTCCAAAATAGACATCGCCGGTTAATTCTCTAACAATCATGATGTCAACGCCTGAAACTATGGCAGGCTTCAAAGGTGATGATGAAACCAGCTCAGGATACACGGTTGCCGGACGAAGATTTGCAAACAAGTTCAAGCCTTTTCTTATGCCCAAAAGAGCTTTTTCCGGTCGAACTTCAGGAGGTAATGTGTCATATTTCCAGTCTCCTACTGCACCTAAAAATACCGCATCAGAATCTTTTGCTATGTCTAAAGTTTCTGTCGGCAAAGGATTTCCGTATTTTTCGTATGCACAGCCACCGATTAAAGCTTTTTTGTATTCAAATTTATAGTCGAATTTTTTTTCTATAGCTGCTAAAACTTTAACTGCTTCGTCCATAATTTCAGGACCAATGCCGTCACCCGGTAATAGAGCGATTTTATATTCTTTCATTATATTTAAACTCCCATTTTGTCTTTAGTGTAGTTTATAAGTCCGCCTTTGTTGATTAAATCTTGGATAGCAGGTGGAAATTTAGCACATGTATATTCTTTTCCGCTGGAAAGGTTTTTAACGATACCTTGAGATAAATCCACTTCTATCTCGTCACCTTTTTTAACTTCATCAGGTAATGTAGGATGCTCTAAAATTGGTAAACCTATGTTTATTGCATTTCTGAAAAAGATTCTGGCAAATGTTTTAGCGATAATAACAGAGATGCCGGCTGTCTTAATTGAAATCGGGGCATGCTCTCTTGAGCTTCCGCAACCAAAATTTTCGCCTGCAACCATAATGTCGCCTTGTTTTACGTTTTGTGCAAACGTTTTGTCTATATCTTCCATACAGTATTTAGCAAGTTCCTTTGCATCCGAAGTGTTAAGGTATCTTGCGGGAATAATTACATCAGTGTCAACGTTGTCTTTATAAACCCATGCCTGTCCTTTTAGTGTTTTAGCCATATAGCCCCCTTTACAATTTAGTCAATTTGTATTATATATTAAATTATAAACTAAATACAAATTTTAATTTTAACTAGACTTATTTTGATACACGAAGGAGGCATTATGATGGAAATGATAGGACAATCTGCAGGACAAATTTGGGAATATTTAAGCTCAAACGGTGAAGTTTCTTTGGCAAAAATGAAAAAGGATCTTGACTTAAAGGCAAACTTTGCTGAAATGGGTCTTGGTTGGCTAGCTAGAGAAGGCAAAGTCGATATTTCTAAAAAAGGTACTGCAACAAAAGTTAAATTAGTATAACTGTTGATAAAAATTAATTTTAGAGAGTCGGCTTGTGGGTCGGCTCTTTTTTCGTATAAAAATGTTATAGAAATAAAAATAAAAGTAATAGAAAGAGAAAAATATGTTTGTTCAACACAAGAATTACAATCTTCCCGATAAAGACGGATTTTTTGGTGAATTTGGAGGAGCGTTTGTTCCTGACAATTTCAAACCTGTTCTTACAAAATTGAATGATGAGTTCGAGAAGGCATGGGCTGATGAATCTTTCATGAGCGAAGTATATGCAATGATGCAAGATTATTCAGGTAGACCAACTCCTCTTTATTATGCGAAACGTCTTTCTGACCATTATGGTAAAGGCAAAATATATTTAAAACGTGAGGATCTCAATCATACAGGTGCCCATAAAATAAATAATGTTATCGGACAAGGCTTGTTGGCTAAACGTATGGGAGCTAAGAAAGTTATCGCTGAAACAGGTGCAGGGCAACATGGTGTTGCTACTGCTACAATAGCTGCTTTATTGGGGCTTGAGTGCATAATTTTTATGGGCGAAACTGATATTAAACGTCAATACTTAAATGTCGAAAGAATGAAATTATTAGGTGCAAAAGTTCATTCAGTTGATACAGGGGCGAAAACATTGTCCGATGCTTGTGACGCTGCTATCGATTATTGGTTAAGACATGCTGATGAAGTTTTTTATATCCTTGGCTCTGCTGTCGGGCCTCACCCGTATCCGAAAATTGTAAGAAATTTTCAATCAATTGTTGGTGCTGAAATCAAAAGTCAAATTCTCGAAAAAGAAAATAGACTTCCTGACTATGTCTTGGCTTGTATCGGCGGTGGCTCCAATGCAATTGGTGCTTTCTATGCCTTTTTAGAAGATGAGAATGTTAAGCTGATAGGTCTTGAAGCAGGTGGCGAAGGCGTTGAAACAGGTAAAACAGCTGCAAGTATTACAGCAGGTAAAAAGATGATTTTGCACGGCAAACGTCAATATGTTTTAGTAGATGACGCTGGGAATGTCAAAGAGTCATATAGTATTTCAGCAGGACTTGATTACCCCGGATGCGGACCCGAACATTGCTATTTGCATGACATCGGTAGGGCTCAGTATTGTCCTATAAATGATGATGAGGCTGTCGAGGCTTTTGCCCGTCTTTCTCGATTAGAAGGTATAATCCCCGCGATTGAATCTTCACATGCCGTTGCGTATTTGGAAAAATTAATGCCGAATACGTCTAAAGATGATATTATTGTTGTAAATATTTCAGGTCGTGGTGACAAAGACACAGAACGACTTTTGCAGATGTTAGTATAAAGGAATTAAAATGACTGAAACAGAAGAAAAAATTGTTATAAGAGAAGAATTTTTAGACCAAGCCGTGCGTTTGGCTCGTGGTGCTGAAGTATTGCCCGGTGGCGTGAACGAGCTTGCTATGAAATTACAAAAAGCACACGATGAAAATCGACCTTTAAGAATAAAACTGGGTATGGACCCGTCAAGACCGGATTTGCATTTGGGACATACCGTGGTTATGAGAAAAATTAAACAGTTCCAAGAAATGGGACACAAGGTCGTTTTACTCGTTGGTGGTGCTACTGCTATGATTGGTGACCCGTCTGGGAAATCTGATACAAGACCGAGTTTGTCAAAAGAGGAAGTTGAAGTCAATTCTAAAACTTATTTTGATCAAATGTCAAAAGTTGTTGATATCTCAAAATCAGAGGTCGTAAACAATGCTGATTGGCTACATAAATTGAATTTGTTAGATATTATTCAACTATCGTCAAAAGTTACGGTTGCTCAAATTATGGCACGTGATGACTTTGCCAAAAGATATGCAGAGGGGCGACCTATATCAATCCATGAATTTTTCTATCCTTTAATGCAGGCTTATGATTCAGTTGCGATTGATGCAGATATTGAGCTTGGTGGTACTGACCAAAGATTTAACGTACTTTTGGGTCGTGAAATTCAATATGCATACGGCAAAAAAGACCCTCAAATGGTAATTTTGTTACCATTGCTCGAAGGTACAGACGGCGAAAAGAAAATGTCAAAATCTTATCCTGAACATTGCATAAGCTTGACTGATGATGCAAAAAATATGTACGGAAAGCTTATGTCTATTCCTGATGAGTTGATTGCTAAATATTATGCCCTTTTAACTGATATCTCAAATTCTGATTTACGTATAGTTGAAGAAAATTTAAAAACGCAAAATCCTCGTGATATAAAAATGAAACTGGCACATTTGATTACATCAATGTATCATGATGATGTAGCTGCTGATAACGCTCAAAATGAGTTCGTAAATGTGGTCCAAAATAAAGGTATCCCCGAAGATATCCCTGAAATTAAATTGACTCAAGATATACCGCTTTTGGATTTTATTTCAGATAATAATTTGGCACCAAGCAGAGGTGAGGCAAAGAGATTATTTGCTTCAAATGCAATAAAATTAGACGGCGAAAAATGTACTGATGTCAAACACGTTTTGACTTTGGACAAGCTTCCTGTTGTCGTTCAAGTAGGTAAAAGAAAATATATGAAAGCTGTGCAATAAGTGAAAATATACGAAAATATTACTGAATTAGTCGGTAATACACCACTTGTTAAGATTAATAATATAAATCATGGCAACGCCACAATCTTAGCGAAATTGGAGTATTTTAACCCCTCGAATTCTCTAAAAGATAGAGCTGCAAAATATATGCTAGAGATGGCTCAAAAAGAAGGTCTTGTCAATAAAGATACAGTCGTTATCGAACCTACAAGCGGAAACACTGGTATCGGGCTTGCAATGTGTGCAGCTCAAAAAGGACTCAAAATGATTTTGACCATGCCCGAAAGCATGAGCGAAGAAAGAAAAAAAATGCTTAAAGGTTATGGTGCGGAGCTCGTTTTGACGCCAGCTACGGCAGGCATGCAGGGTGCTGTTGATAAAGCGATTGAACTTTCGAAAGAATATCAAAACAGCTTTATTCCTTCGCAATTTACAAATAAATATAATCCACAAATTCATGAGTTGACAACAGCAGAAGAAATTTGGAAAGATACAGATGGTAAAGTTGATGTCGTGATTGCCGGTATAGGCTCTGGTGGCACTATAACAGGAACTGCAAAACGTCTAAAAGAGCTCAAGGAAAATGTTTATTCAGTTGGCGTCGAGCCAAAAGAAAGTCCTCTTCTTTCCCATGGACACGCTGGTTCTCACGGAATTCAAGGTATTGGTGCAAATTTTGTGCCTGAAAATTATAAATCAGAGTTTGTAGATGAGATTTTTGATGTTCCTACTGAAAAAGCCATAGAAACTGCTAAAAATCTTGCAAAAAAAGAAGGCATTTTGACTGGTATTTCTTCAGGTGCTGCAATGTATGCTGCACTTGAACTTGCAAAACTGGATGAGTATAAAGGTAAATTTATCGTTGCAATTTTGCCGGATTTTGGCGAAAGATATTTGTCAACACCGTTATTTAAGGATTAAAAATGAGACTTTTGAAAAAAGCAATTACCCAAATAAAAGAAGATATTAAGACTATTTATGAAAAAGACCCTGCAGCAACTAATATACTAGAGGTTATTTTATGCTATCCCGGGCTTCATGCTCTTATTGCTCATAGGATTGCTCATAAACTGAATTATTGGAACATTCCATTTATTCCACGTTTTATATCTTTTGTTTCAAGGTTTTTTACGGGAATTGAAATTCACCCTGCTGCTACAATCGGAAGACGTTTTTTTATTGATCACGGAATGGGAGTTGTAATTGGTGAAACTGCTATAATTGGTGATGATGTTCTTTTGTATCAGGGAGCTACTTTGGGCGGTACAGGCAAAGAACACGGAAAACGTCACCCGACGGTTTGTGACAATGTTGTGGTAGGCTCGGGAGCAAAAGTCCTCGGAAATATAACTATCGGCTCAAACTCAAGAATCGGTGCAGGCTCTGTTGTTATTGATGATGTTCCTGATGATTGCACTGTTGTTGGTATTCCGGGACGTATTGTGCATCAAAAAGTCTTTATTCAAGGTCAACTTATGCACAACAGAATTCCTGACCCTGTTACATGCCAATTAAACCGTATGAAATATGAAATTCAAGAAATACGAGAGCAACTTCAAAATAAAAATAAAAATTAAAAAAAATGGGCTGTTAAAGCCCATTTTAAATTTGCTAGGTATAGTTTTGGTTAGTTATTTGGTTAGTTGTTAAAATTGATTTAGAACAATGATTTCAAGAAAGAGCCGACTCCTCCGATTGCACCGCCGATTGCTGCACCAATCGGACCGCCTACGGCAAATCCTATGCCTGCTCCTGCTGCAGCTGCACCTGCAATACCAATTGCTGAGCCTACAACTTTTGCTTCGTTAGCACCTTTTTTCTTCTTAGTTCCGTTGATTTCAGATATTAAATCGTCTTTACTTGTTTTGTCATCTCCGAATGGATTAATTGCATTTTTTAATCCCGTCATAAAGCTACCTGAGCAGTTTTTGTTAATAGCTTCATTAAGAGATACACCAGTTGTGTTTTGGAATATATTTCTTGCTACTGCTTTTAATTCTTGGTCAGAACATTGAGAATATTGGTCTTGAGATTTCAATGTAGTGACAAGTTCATTGAATTCTTCTAAAATTTCATCTTCTTGTCCACCGCCTACGACTGTTGCTATAGCTGCACATTGGTCTTGAATTGCCAGATTTTGTGCACCCATTTTGTTGTTATAAGCCAAATACGGATTATTGTAACCATAAGCACTGTTTGTGCCCCAGATGTTTGAACTGTTGTAAAGTGATGATGTACTTGTTGCTGTTGAAGTACCTGAGTTCAAACCAAAGTAATCTTGAGTTGAATCGTAAGCATAATTGCCTACAGAATTTACTGCTGTTGTCATAACTAACCTCCACCAAATTTCTATTTGGATTTTTAACTAACCTACCGTATTTATATAAAAAAATTTTCTTATCAGAAATTTACTAAATAAACTTTTTTCGTGAAGTTTTGTAAACAATGCAACTAAAAACTTTTAATTATAATTCCTAATATTCCGCCGAAAAGTATTATAAAAATAGGCTTGTTTGCTTTTGTAAAAGAGATGATAAAAATAATTATAAAGGCTACTAGTGTTTTTGTGTCAATCTCTTTTGTTGAGGTATTTATCATTAATTGGTATAACATTTTTAGTCCGACAGCTGTAATCATCGCACAAGCTGTTGGTCGTAATCCTGTGAACAAGCGATTGATTTTTTCGCAAATATTATCTTGTTTCATTAATTTTGCTACGGTTGTTACTATTAACAAAGAGGGAAGTACAAGACCAAGTGTTGCTATACAACTACCGATAAAACCGGCAGTGCTGAAGCCTGCGTAGGTTGCCATGTTTAAGCCAATAGGCCCCGGGGTTATGTTTGCAACTGCAATCATATTTGTTAGCTCTGCCGGTGAAAACCAAGGATAATGCTCTGCTAAATAATAAAGAAAAGGGATTGTTGCGTATCCTCCACCGATAGATAGCAAGCCGATTTTGAAATATTCAAAAAAAAGTAAAAAGCATGTTTTTATCATAAATTAGCCTTTTTGCTTCTGTTTTTTGTATATAGCCAACCAATTAACCCTGCAGTAACAACCACTAATGCAGGTGAAACTTTGGTTAGCATTACGATTGTCACAGCTAAAAACATTATTTTCCCGAATACACCTTTTGTACTTGGTTTGAATAAGTCCGCAACTGTCATAAACAGCAAAATAACAACAGAAATCCTAACGCCCCAAAATATATTTTGAATAAGAACATTATTTGAGTGGTATAAAATTATGTTTGCTAAAAATATTATTATTAAAAAAGGTGAAGTGATAACTCCTAAAATTGCAGCAATAGCACCTTTTAGCCCCTTTAATTTGTATCCTATCAAGATAGAAACATTTATTGAAATTAGTCCGGGGAGGCATTGACTTAAGGTTACATAATCTATCATTTCAGTTTCTTTTAGTATTTTATGTTGTGTAACAAATTCATCTTTCAGCATCGGCAAAATCACGTACCCGCCTCCGATAAGCTGTAGTCCCAACTTTAAGAAAATGAGATATATAGAAAATACGTTTATCATACAGTCATAATAGCATGAATGTTTAAATCTAATTAAAATGTGGAATACTACAAGTGTAGAAGAAAATGAGCAGGCTATGTCAAAGGTATTGTTGTTAAATTCAGACGATGAACCGCTTAATCTTACGAGCTGGAAGCGGGCATTGGTCTTGATTATCAAGGGCAAGGCTGAATATTCAAAATTGCTCGATAATATTGATGACTATATCCAAATAGACAATACTTATATCCCAAAAGTAATTCGATTAACTTATGATTTGGCGGTTCCATGTTTGGAACTGCCTTTTAGTAGAGAGAATATTTTTATTCGTGATGATTATACGTGTCAATATTGTGGCAAAAGACTTCCTGCGTCAGAACTTACTCTTGACCATGTTTTTCCAAAATCAAGATTTGGACCGGATATTTGGGAAAATATTGTCGCCTGCTGTAAAGAATGTAATCAGCATAAAGCCGATAGAACACCGAAAGAAGCCCACATGAAGCTTTTACGAAGACCATATCGTCCAAATGATTATTTTGAATTTGAGCGTAAAAAATTCTCTAAAAAAGAGGCTTATTTATGGGAAAAATATTTTAATGAAAAAGTCTCCTGATAATATTAAATACAGTAATTTGCACTATTTTTTGTCCGTTTGAAGTTTCTTTGTTATTAACTACGCAAGAAGCAGCCCCTGCGGCTGAAACAGACATCGCATTTAAATATTGGCAATTAGTAATGGCAACAAACAGAGGCAATTTTACTTGCCCCTGTTTGTTTTAGTTGTTAAAAAGTTTCAAAATTATTTATTTTTGCATAGCTTTTTTTACTTCTTTTTTGTATTTTTCAACATTTGGTTGAAGAACTTCAGGCATAGCTTCTTCTGCAGGAGTAACATTACCTTTTTGTTGTCTTAGGATATTTCCTGTATATAAAGTTTCAAAATGTTTTAATTCAATAAATCTTGCTATAGATTCAGGACTAAAGTCTTTCAAAACTATTTGTGAAACAGGGTGTTGAGCTGAATAAGCAGCCAAAACACCTTCTAAAACAGCACTAGTTGTTTTATCTTGCGGTTTAGCATAAACAAAAGTGAAGAAAGAATCCTTGTTAGCTTCATCAAGGTCAGCTTCTGCGTTGTAGTGGAGGTATCCTGGTCCAACATTTGTGTCAGTTGAAATATTAGCTTTTAAAGATTCATTTTTAAGCTGTTTTTCCCACAAGGTTGTACCTTGGAATGCGTCACCGAAATATTCTACAAATTGTTTGTTTTTGCCTGCATTTTTAGAATTTACATTGAAAGCTGCAAGTTGTAGAGCTTGGTTTTCGTTGATTTCAGGGTTTAAAAATTCTTTTTGAGCTTCAAGTGATGATTTTAGCATTTTTATAGTGTTTTCCTTTGAAACTCCAGCGTAAGCCATTGTGAAGATAGTAGCGTCATCAAAGATTGAGAAACGACCGCCGACATCGTCATGAACCAAGCCTGAAAGTTTGATTTCACCGGAGTCAACAATTCTTCTTAAGTTGCTTTTTTCGCTTGAAACGTCAGTCATTGCTATAAATCTATCAGAAACATCTTCTTTGCCTAGGTGTTCTTGCATAAGTTTTTTAGCTTCATTGTAAGCGGTTGTCGTTTCTAGAGTGCCACCTGATTTAGAAACTACTAAAAAATTAGTTTTGTCTAAATCCAAAGTGTTTGCAAATCTTTTGAAAGATTCTGGGTCAACTGAAGAATAGAAGTGAACGTTTGAATCTTTACCAAGCATTTTCATCATAGCTTCAGTAGTATGGCGAGAACCGCCTATACCGAGAACAGCAATATCAGTATATTTACCTTCTTTTGCTTCATTTGCCAAGTCATAAAGAGAGTCAATATTTTGTAATTGGTTTTCAGGAAGTTTCCCAATCCAATTCAAAAATTGCCCTTTTTTACCGGCTCTTGATTTTACATCTTGAACCGCATTTTCGCCCATTTCAGCGTATTTTGATAAATTAGTTGAACCGACTTTAGTTGTTACGTCGTTTTGCATAGTGTTTTGCATAAATGTTACTCCTCTATATGCCCAATTTGGAACCTTAACTGTATTATCCAATGAACGAGCTTGATTTGCAATAGGATTTGTTTGTTCTTTTGCTTCAGTAGGTAGAGGGCGTATGGAAGTAGGTATATTATGGATGCAGTTGATATTTAACATTTTTTCTCCTTTTTTAATAAGTAACGCTTCAAAGAAAAGTGTCTCTGAAGCGTTGAACTTTTGGTGTAGTTATTTAGTTTGTTTTATGTAGTTTTTTTATATTGTAAAGACTTCATCAAGCTCTTTTCTGAGTGCGGATTTGTCTTTAGAGGTTTGTTCGTCGGTGTCGCCAATGCATTCTATATATGCTTTTACTTTTGGTTCAGTGCCGCTTTTTCTTACTAGAACAGAGTCACCGTTTGTAAAATATAATTTTACACCGTCGCCACCTTTTTTATATGATTCCATGCTGTCTTGATGTGCTTTTGTTCTATCTACATCAATTTCATAGTCGCCAAAGCTTGTTTTGCCATCAAGTGCGTCATTATAAATATCATTCATTCTGTTCATTATGACGGCTTTATCTTCTTCTTTTTCAAGTTTTTTGCTAAAGCTGTCAGCTTGGAAGCTTACGCCGAGGTCTTTTTTTACATCTGATAGGATTTGAGATATTGGTTTTCCTTCGGTTGCTACAAGGTCAAGCATTGTTAAAACAGCTAGTACTCCGTCTTTTTCAGGGATATGCTTGTTGACTGTCAAGCCTCCTGATTCTTCACCTGCAACCAAAATATCGCCACCTTTTTTTCTAAGGTCAATGATATCTTCACCTATATATTTAAAGCCTACGGGGGTTTCGATTACGTCTACTCCGTTATTTTTTGCGAAAATGTCAAGTTGAGAAGATGTAGCTTGACTTCTGATAATATCACCTTTTTTGCCTTTGTTATTTGCAAGGTGATGAGCTGTTAGTAAGATTACATCATTTGGCTCAATGAACTTGCCGTTTTCATCGACAACGCCAAATCTGTCAGCATCGCCATCGTTTGCTATTCCGATTTTCAAATTTGCTTTATCTCTTAAAATATCAGCTTTCATTTCTGTAAGGTTTGCACCTGTCGGGTTTGGACCTTCTTTTTCGCCTGAGTGAACTTTTTCCATAGGGATATTGTAATCAGCTAAAAGTTTAGGCAAAGCGTTTTCGCCGGTACCTCTTAGCGGGTCATAGTGGATTGAAATATTTGATTTTTTTATGTTGTCCCAATCGATAATGCCATAGCTGTTTAAAGTATTTTTATATTCTTCATAAGGGAACATTTTTGTAGCCTTAGCTTTAGACGCCTTATTTTCAACAAATGTGCCTTCTTTAGCAATTTGAACCATGTTTTTAGCTACTTCTTTTGTAACTTCTGGTGGAGCAATTGCACCTGCTTTAGTAACCAAGTTGTATCCGCCGTCAGCCCAAGGGTTGTGACTTGCTGTCATAAGAATGGCAACATCAATGTCGTTGTCTTTTGTTGCTAATGCATGTAATGGTGTCGGAACGGGCTTGTCAATATATAATACGTCAACGCCTTGTCCTAATAGAGTGTCTTTAACCATTGGCAAGCATTCTTTAGAAGCTTGTCTTGTGTCGCCACCTATTAGTACAACAGGTTTCTTGTCTTGCTCTTTAGCTACGTCTTTAGCGTATTTAGCAACGCCAAGAGTTAAAAGTTGGACAACATCTTTGCTGAATTTTTCAGAGCCATAAGGAGCTCTGTGTCCAGATGTTGATGTAGATAAACTGTTTGCTACGAATTCTGCTGTATCTATATCGACATTAACAGGTTTAACTTGATAATTACCTGAAAAGGATACTTGATCTGCTTTTGAAACAGTTGAAATAAATTGTAAATTGTTACTTTGCGTTTTTTGGATACCTTGAGTTTTTGGTGCACAAAATACGCTGCCAATGGATGTTACTCTCATTTTCAGTCTCTCCTATAATAAACAACGTTGATATAATAACGCTAACAAAAAATTTGTTGCTAGATTGTTTACAATTGTTTACTTTTTATTGGAGGACTCCCCAAACTAATGATGAATTATTGGTTATAAGTCGCTAATATAACGCTGCAACCTTTATCACAAATGTTTGAATAATATCTTTTATGACTCTTGCAAGTTTTTGAAGTGGTGCCATATATATAATACAAACAGAACCGCACATATTACAACGATTGCGATATCGAATTTGTGCCAAACAGCTTTAAGCATTTCGCTGTGCTCGCCGAGTTTTAATCCTGCAAAAACAAGTACATAGCTCCAAACCAATGAACCTAAGAATGTATATGTAAAAAATGTTCTTTTTCTTGCTCTTAAAATGCCCGCAGGAAGTGAGATAAAAGTTCTTATAACGGGAAGCATTCTGCAGAGGAAAAATGCTGGTTCTCCCCATTTGTCTGCCCATTTGTCTGCTATATCCAAGTCTTTTTTGCTGATTAAAAACCATTTGCCGTATTTTTCGATAAAAGGTCTTCCTCCGAAGTATCCGAGATAATATGAGGGTATGGAACCAATTACGCAACCTATTGCACCTGCAAAAGCAGCTGTATGAATTGTCATTATTCCTTTAGAAACTAAATAACCCGCAAAAGGTAATATTGCTTCGCTAGGGAGTGGTATGTTGCAAGATTCTATAGCCATTAAAAACGCAATTCCTGCAGGTCCGAAGTGACTTATCACATGTTCTATAAAAATGCCTAAAGTAGCAAGCATTGTATTAATATGTTCCATTTTTCTCCTCTTTCGTTCTCGATTTGTTTTTTAATAAAAACTATTCAATTCAATTCTACACTAAAAAGACGAAAATTGACCACATGGTCTATTTAAATACATCATTGGGTTTATGGATTTCTTGCAAAAATCAGTAATAATGTATATGTGAGGAGTAGAGATGCTAAACGGTATAAACAATAGTACAGATTTACAAAAACAGCAAGTTTCTCAAACAACCGGGATGGATAAAACCGGTATTCTCGGCAAAAGTAATCCTTTTGAGAAAATTGATAAGAATCTTCTTGTTGATGAGCTTGATATTTCGCAAAATGCTTTCAAGCTCTACGAAAAAGACTTGGATATTAAGAAGTTTACAAAGTTGGCTATTTCTGACCCTGAAAACAATTCTCATAACAGTCAGGTTGCAGAAAAAATTGCATCAGGTGATATTCAATTTGATGACAATGAAATTATCAATTCTTTGTTTAATAATAATAAATTCTTAAATGACTTAATCGGACAATAATGGAAGAGACTGAAAATAGTAGGCAGGGAGAACAAATTGTTCTTTCTCCTGAACATAAAAAAAATTGATAGCGGCAATTGCTCTTTTTGATAATGGTGATAATGCTGCAGCTTTAGCTTCTTTTTTAGAAATAGTGGAGGTCGCTAAAAACTCTCTGCCTTTTACTTGTATTGGTAATTGTTATAAAAAAATGGGCGATTTGCAAAAAGCAAAAGTCTATTATGAAAAAGCTATTGAGCTTCCCGTAACTACGCCCCACCCTTATATTGCTTTGGGGAATATGTATTATCAAGAAGGTGATGTCCATAAAGCAATTTTGCTTTGGACGGCTGCTAATACTTTGGTCGTTGACGATTCGTCTTTGCTCCTTAATCTTGCATCTGCTTATTCTAAATTAGAATTACGAATTCAAGCTGTTCAATATTACCAAAAAATAGTGACTTATTCTTCAAAAAAAACTTTTTCAATATATGAACAAATCCACTCAATGGTTTCAAAACTTAGAAATATTGCATCTAAAAATAATCAAATAGGTACTAGATACTACAATGCTAAGCATTATGACAAGGCTTTGGAGTGCTATTTAACTTCAATAAAAAATTATCCTTTGCAGCCCAAAATACAATATCTTGTCGGCAACATGCTTTTTATGATGAATGATTATCAAGGTTCTATCGATTGTTGGTCTGATGCTTATATTGTTTCGGATTTTAACCCTGTTTATATCGGTATGATGCCTTTAGCGTATGAAAAACTTAACAAACCAAGCTATGCTTATGCTTATTATTATACTTTGATGTCTAGTCAGTCGCAAACTGCATTGTCCCCCGAAATTATTAAACAGAAGCTTTTAAACCTCGGTGTTATTGTTTATACAAAAGATTCTAATTATTCTGATTATCATTTTAATCTGGCTAAAAAATATGAACAAGAGAGTAATTTTTTGATGGCAAATATTGAATATCAGCACTCCTTGGTTTTAACCAAATCAAATAAACAAAAAATCGAATCATGTTTAAAAAAAATGCACGACTTTTTACATCCTGAATTGAGAGTCATATCTTCTATGCAACTAATGGTTACCAAGCTGATGAAAGATTCAAATTATGATGCCGCTATAAATCTTTGTGATAAAATTTTGGGATATGCACAAGATAATACGCAAATTATCGCTGTTATCAGAAGAAAAAAAGATGAATGTTTACGATTATCAAAAATATCAAAAAAATAATCTATAAATATATACTAAAAAGAACCTATTACAGGCATGGAAAATGTGCATGTTGCGGCATTTGCTGCCAAAGAATATATGTTCGTCACAAAAAATCTGTTATTGATACAAAAGAAGAATTTGAAAAGCTAAAACATCTTCACCCGTTTTATACGTATTTGAACATTATTGATGAAGATGACTTGGGTCTGGTTTTTGAGTGCACTAAATTTGATAAAGAAAACAAAATTTGCACAATTCACGACAAAAGACCCGGGATTTGCAGAAGATACCCATCGGAGCAGATTTTTACAATGGGTGCGATTTTAGCCCCAGAGTGTGGCTATTCATTTTCTCCGATTGAGGAGTTTGATGAAGTCTTTGAAAATGTTATGAAAAAAGCATCTAAACAAAATAAAAAGACTATTAGTGCGGATAATTCAAAATAAATCAGAAAACCATTTTTAAAACATTTAAACAATTCTTATGCTTAGCTATTTCATGAGCTCTTATAATATTTGCTCCTTGCGAGAATAAGAACATATCAATGGCAATTGTCGCTTCGTCAAGTTCTTCGTTTGATATATTGAATTTTTTTGAGATGAATGATTTTCTTGAAATTCCCATTAAAATAGGGCAACCGATTGACGAAAATTCATTGATTCTTTTTATGATTTCATAGCTGTCATCGATGGATTTACCAAATCCGATGCCCGGGTCAATAATTATATTGGATTTATCTAAACCTTTTTCTATTAAGTCGTTAACTTTTTTATTTAGGTCAAAATAAATTTCCTCAACAATATCAACTGTCGCATTTTCGGTTTTTATGCTGCTTTGAGCCGGAACTTTGTTTGAATGCATAATTATAGTCGGTATATTATTTTGGCAAACATAATCTTTCAAATTAAGGTCATGTTCAAGAGCCGAAACATCGTTGACGATATCTGCACCTGCTTCTATAGACGCTTTAGCTGTTTCAAAATTTCTTGTATCGACACTGATTATGATATCTTTATCTATTGTCCTGATTGCTTTTATCGCAGGGATAACCCGTTTTGTTTCTTCTTCTTGAGTTATTTCCATAGCCCCCGGTTTGGTTGATTCGCCACCGATATCTATAATTTGAGCCCCATTCTTGATTAGTTTTAGAGCATGCTCCAAGGCTTTTTGTGGTGAATTGTAGCAGCCACCATCAGAAAATGAGTCAGGTGTAACATTCAGTATTCCCATAAGAATTGGTTCTGAAAAAGACAGTTCTCTGCTTCTTTTTAGCCTAATTGGAGTAAGAGTTTGCGTGAGCTTGTCTTTTAAAATTATTGACAATTCTTTTAGCCTAAAAGGTTGTAGTGCTAATTTCTTAATCAATTTATCCAATTGAGATTTTGTTGCATTCAATACGCAATCTGTCGTTTCGCATTTGCAAGTTATCGTATCTCGGCTCACTGCACAATCGAACCCTAATGACAAGCAGAGTTGTTTTAAGATATTAGCTTCAGCAGGTTTTAGTGAAAATATTTTAAAAGTATGATTTTGAAACTTTTTAGCTCCAACCTCAAGATATTCCTTATCATAATTGATTGATTTCAATTCAGAAGCTATATTATTTTTATTTGCGATTTTTACGTTAATATTTTTTTGCATAACGATTTTATTTTACCATATTTTTGTGTTTATATTATAATTAATAAATAAGATTAAAATTAATTTAAAGGAGAACAATATGACTGATACACTTAAATTGACAGCTGAAAAAAGAAATATGGATAAAAACCCTAGACAATTGAGAAGCGAAGGATTTTTGACAGGTACTATTTACGGAAAAGATATGGAATCTGTTTCTATCCAACTTAATGCAAGAGATTTTGCTAATACATACAAAAAAAATCCATCAGCAAAATTTGAAGTTGCAGTTGATAAAAAAACATACGCAACAGAAGTTGCAAATGTTCAAATGAATTATGCTACTTCTGAACAACTTAATGTTGAATTTAAAGCTGTATAGTTGATTTAATCTATATAAAAAAAGAGGGCAATGCTCTCTTTTTTTAGTGCTATTAATAATTATAAACAATAAAAAGGACTTCTAGTGAAGTCCTTTTTTACTTATTACTTATTATTTTAGAAACAATATTTAGCCGATAACATCTTGAACATCAGCTAAAGAAATTGCTTTGATAGCTTGTTGAGCAGATTGTTCAAATCTGTCAGCAACGCCGTTTTCATTTTTATCTTTCAATGCTGAGTGCATAGCTGTAGCACCAGAAACAACGGCAACACCGTTTACGATACCGTTAGCGGCAACTTCGCCAGTAGTTTTTGCAGTGTCACCAAGTCCGAATTTAGCAAATTTGTCATATCCGGAGAAAGCAGCTTTTTTAATATCGCCTACGCCTTTTTTTGCAAAATCGATTGCTTTAGCGATTTTTCCGTCGGGGTTAATTTTTGCAGCAATATCTTGAATGAATTTAGGAGCTTTTTTAGCGACATGTTCTTTAGAATTTGCTTTTTCTATAGTTTTAGTTATAGATTCTCCGATAGCGGGGAATAATTTCATACCTTTTTTAGCCAAGAAACCGGCAGTGATAGCACTTGTCAAACCTATGCCGACAATTGATAAAAAGTTTTTAGCTGCATTATTTTCTTGTTGAGGAACCACGTCCATAAAGTCTTTAAATTGACTAATAGAGTTTTTTGCACCTTCTTGGTCTTCCCAGTAGTTACCGCAGAAAGCTTGTGGTTTTAATGGTGTGCAATTATTAATTCCTGATACGTTCATTGTGTTACCCCACTTTTCAATTTACTTTACGCAATAGTAATAAGTGTCGTAAAGTAAAAAATTGCTATTTACAGATATTATTTTAATAAATATTTACAATTATGTAAACAGTTTTGTGAATTATTTTAAAGATTAGAAAATGCGGGCATCTAAGGACTTCAATTTATGAATTTTTATTAAGCTTGCTCATGTCCACTGATGATATTGTGAGATTTCTTTGCGGGAATGGAATTTCGATACCTATTTCATCAAATTTGTTTTTTATAAGTCGTTTAAATTCGTAACCGACTAGCCATTGAAACATTGGCTTAGTTTTTATCCTGTATTTGATATTTATGGCGTTGTCGCCAAAGGATTCAATACCGAATATTTGAATCGGCTCTAATATTTTGTCAGCTATATCTGGTTCTGTCATTAGATTTTCTTCAAATGTTTTTTGTAATGTTTCTATGACAAAATCCACTTTTTCTTTGTAGGCAACTCCGATTACCCCAATGCTGTATGAATAATCTCTTGTTAGATTGGTGACAATATCAATCATGCCGTTTCTTACGAAGTGAACTTTGCCTTCAAGGTCTCTTAAAACCACCATTTTGAGGTTCATTTTTTCGACAACACCGATTTTGTCAGTGATTTCAATTACGTCACCGACTCTGATTTGCCCTTCAAACAATATAATCATGCCGCTTATGATGTCTTCGATAAATCTTTTAGCACCGAAGCCTACTGCGATACCCAAAATCCCTGCCGCAGTAAGAAAAGGTCTGATATCAACGCCTAGTCGTGTCAAAAGAGCCATAAAAAACATTATGAATAAGAAAACATCAAGAATTGATTTTATAATCGTCATGACTGTGTGTATTTGCTTGATATGTTCTATATCTTGTGTTTTTGATAACAATTTGTTGGTAAATTTATCAACAATGATGTGGATAAGTTTTAAAATTGCTAAAAATATTATAACTCTAATTATTATTATAGATGGCGGTGAAAAAATAACTGCTTTGTAATCAAATGAAGTTAAATAATTTATAAAATTAAAATTTTGCATAATTTCTCCTTCTTCTTAATTATGCGAAAAGCATGTTTAGCTTGCAAGGATTAATTGTTAATTAATTATTAATTTTTTATTTATGTGGTAAAATTTGTGCGAGAATATTATTGCCCGTTTTTTGGGGTATTAGACTGGGGAAATACACAATTATGATAAATTTGTTACTTAAATTGCTAGGCGATCCTAATGAGAAAAAAGTTAAAAAAGTCATGCCTACAATTGACCATATAAATGCTTTAGAGCCTGAGTTTTCAGTTTTATCAGATGATGAATTAAAAGCTAAAACACAAGAATTTAAAGAAATCCTTTCAAAAAGAGAAACATCAGAAGATAAAAAGAAAGATAAAGCATTAGAAAAAGAAGCTTTAGACAAGATTTTGCCGGAAGCTTTTGCGACTGTCCGAGAGGCAGGTAAAAGAGTTCTGAATATGAGGCATTTCGACGTCCAACTTATTGGTGGTATTTTCTTGCACGAAGGTCATATTGCAGAGATGAGAACCGGTGAAGGTAAAACATTGGTTGCTACGTTGCCGGCTTATTTGAATGCTTTGACCGGTAAAGGTGTGCATATCGTTACCGTCAATGATTATTTAGCAAAACGTGACTCGGAGTGGATGGGACGTATTTTTAAATTTTTAGGCTTGACCGTCGGAGTTGTCATGGCTGACAGGTCGGATTTTGATTTTGAAAAGAAAAAAGCAGCATACGCATGCGATATTACATATGGTACAAATAACGAATTCGGTTTTGATTATTTGCGTGATAATATGTCAGGCAGTATTGAACAGCAAGTTCAAAGACCTGTTAATTATGCCATAATCGATGAAGTCGACAGTATCTTAATTGATGAAGCCAGAACGCCGTTGATAATCAGTGGGCGTTTGGAAAAGTCAGCTGAATTATATAGAACTATGGCAAAAATTGCTCCGTTGTTGAAAAAAGATGCGGACTATGAAGTTGATGAGAAAAACAAAAACGTTATCTTGACAGAAGAAGGTATTGATAAGGCTCAAGAGCTATTAAATATTGAAGATTTGTTTGACGTACATAATCAATACGCACATCATTTGTTGCAAGCTTTAAAGGCAAAGGAATTGTATGTCCCGGATACTGATTATGTTGTTAAAAACGGCGAAGTCCTTATAGTTGATGAGTTTACAGGACGTATAATGGAAGGGCGTAGATGGTCTGATGGATTGCATCAAGCTATTGAGGCTAAAGAAAATCTGCAAATTCAAGATGAAACTCAAACCTTGGCTAGTATTACATTCCAAAATTTGTTCAGATTGTACCCTAAATTATCCGGTATGACTGGTACAGCGATGACGGAAGAAGCTGAATTCGGCAAAATCTATAATTTGGAAGTTACAACTATTCCTACAAATAAAAAAGATATAAGAAAAAATCTTCCTGATGTTATTTATAAGTCAGAAAAACAAAAATATATCTCTGTTGTTGACGAAATAATTGAGATGAATAAGCTTGGACGTCCGGTTCTTGTTGGTACTGTCAGTATCGAAAAATCTGAGTTAATTTCTCACCTTTTGATAAAAAAAGGCATAAAACATAATATATTGAATGCAAAACACCATGAAAAGGAAGCGTCTATTATTGCTCAAGCAGGGCGTGTAGGTGCTGTTACGATTGCTACAAATATGGCAGGGCGTGGTACAGATATTCTTTTGGGTGGTAATTCTGAATTTTTGGCTAAGGAAAAGCTTGAAGAAATGAAAATTTCTCAGGATAATCCTGATTACGAAGCAATAAAAGAAAAAGTGTTAGAAGAAGCAAGAAAAATTACAGAAACTGAACATAAAAAAGTTGTTGAGATTGGTGGTTTGCACGTAATCGGTACTGAAAGGCATGAGTCCCGAAGAATTGATAACCAATTACGTGGTCGTGCTGCTCGTCAAGGAGACCCGGGTTCTACTCGATTTTTCTTGTCTTTAGAAGATAATTTGATGCGTATTTTTGGTGGTCAACATGTTATAAGTCTTATGGATTCTTTGAATGTTGAAGATGATATGGCGATAGAATCACCTTTGATTACAAGACAAATTCAAAGCTCTCAAAAGAAAGTTGAAACTTACCACTTTGACATCAGAAAACATGTCCTTGAATACGACGACGTCATGAATGTTCAGCGTGAAAAATTTTACAGCCAACGTAGAAAGGTTTTAGCCGGAGGAAATCTTTCAGTTGATATCGCTTATATGATTGAGTGTGAAGTCGATAGAATTCTAAAAAGTTATATAGCTCCAGGTATGAATCCGGAAGAATATGTCTTTGAAGATATGCAAGGCATGGTTAGAGAGCTTCATTCTATGATGCCTCAGTTATCCTATGTCGATGTAAAAGATGTTCAAGGTCTAAGATATGAAGATATTTTTGATAAAATCAAAGAATTTGCTATTGAGGCATATCGTGAACAAGAAGTCAAAACCGTCGATTTTTATAATGAAATCCTTTCTCAATATGAGCCAAACAATGAAAAACAAGTGGCTTTTTCTACGGATAACGTTATGCGTAATGTCGAAAGAGATTTGTTGTTGAGAATTATTGATAATAAATGGATTGATCACTTGCATAATATTGATATGCTTAGAGATGGTATAGGGCTAAGAGCATACGGGCAAAAAGACCCGCTTATTGAATATAAAAAGGAAGCCTATGATTTGTTTAATAAAATGATGTTTGAAATTCAAAGTGAAACAGTAAGACATTTGTTCAGAACAAAATTCGGCGTTCAAATAATAAATCAAAATGATGAAGAAGTTATAGAAACAGATTTGTCACGAGCTGCAGAAAGTTTTTCTTATAATGAAGAAGATGATAGTGACCTAGAGGAAAATCATACTCCTGTTACTCGTGAAAAAATTGGAAGAAACGATTTGTGTCCATGTGGAAGTGGAAAAAAATATAAAAAGTGTTGTGGATTAAAAAAACAGGATTAGTTATGTATTTTTTGTACAATTTAATTTTACCTATTATTGCTGGGCTTTGCTCACCTATTATTTTGATAGCATTTTTTGTGCAACCAAAATTTAGGGCAGGTTTTTTAAAGAAGCTTGGAGCGTATAGCTTGTATGGTATTTCAGAAGAAAAGCAAAAGAACGAAAATTCGATAGTTTTTCATGCTGTTTCAGTTGGAGAAGTCAATGCAATTGAAACATTAGTAAAAAAATATCGAGTTGTACACCCTGATTCTACTATTATTTTGACAACTACAACCAAGACAGGGCAAGAGGTTGCACATAAAAAGTTGGAAAAAATTGTGGATAAAATCACATATTTCCCATACGATTTTTCATTTAGTGTTAATTCTTTTTTTAATACTTATAATCCGAAAAATATAGTCATAGCAGAAACAGAAATCTGGCCATGTTTTGTTCATAACGCTCATAAAAAAAGTATTAATGTATATATCGCAAACGGAAGGATTTCGCCTAATTCATATAAAGGTTATCGCAAATTCCGTTTTTTGTTCAAAAATATTTTGTCAAATTATGCTCAATTGTTGATGCAATCGCCTTCTGATGCTCAACGAATTATTGATATCGGAGCGGACTCTTCAAAAGTAAAAGTCATGGGCAACTTGAAATATGATATCCATCCTACCTTGTCGGCTGCTGAAGTTACTCGTTTGGCTTATGGGCTTAATCTTTCCGGTCAACGTATTTTTGTTGCGGCAAGTACCCATTCCGGAGAGGATGAAATCGCTATTTCTGCATTCATAAAGGCGAAAGAAAAATATCAAGACCTTAAATTGCTCATAGCCCCTCGACACCCTCAGAGATATGCTCAAGTTGAAGAATTGCTAAAAAATACAAATTTAAAATACGGAAAACGTTCTGAAGACGCCAAGTTCTCAGATTGCGATATTATCATGCTTGATACAATGGGCGAGCTTTCTAATTTCTTCTCGCTTGCTCATCTCGCTTTTATCGGTGGAAGCTTCTCTAAAACGGGTGGTCATAACCCGTTGGAAGCAAATATATGGGGAAAACCTGTTATATCAGGTCCTAATGTCTTTAATTTTAAAGATGTTTATAAACTTTTAATAAATATGGGTGCTGCAAAAATTGTCTACACTCAAAAAGAATTGGCAGATGAACTTGTTTCAATGCTGGAAAATCGAGATAAATATTTAACAGCATGCAATGCTGCTTCAAATATATTCGATACAAATAGAGGTGCGGTCGATTTTGTTATAAACGAAGTTAAATAGTTTCATTTTATGAAGTATGAAAATTTCTTTGTTTGTATTAAAATATTGTTCGTGATAACATCTTTTTTACAGATATATTAAAACTCAAGGAGAAAACATTGAAAACTTACGAATTATTATCAATTATCAAACCAAACATTGATTCTGATGAAGCTGATAAAATTATCGCAAAAATTGAAGAATCAGTGAACGGCTATACAGGTAATGTTGTTGAAACAGAAAAAATGGGTAGAAAAAAATTAAGCTATGATATCCAAAACTTCAGAGATGGCTATTTTGTTACTCAAAAAATGCAATTGCCTGAAGATAAAGTCGCTGATTTTAAAAGAAACTTGAAATTGAACGAAAATATTCTTAGAACTATGTTCGTTGAAGTTTCTAAAGTAAAATAAGTTAGGAGACAAAATGTCACTTTCAAAAGCTGTATTATCAGGTATTATTTTTAGAGGTCCTGAAAAAAGATTTACATCAAACAATATTCCAATTGCGTATTTCACATTGAATATTGATGAAAAAGATGAAACTTTGGTCAGAGTTTTTGCAAAGGGTAATCTCGCTGAATTGGTTGAAAATACGCTTGCTAAAGGCGATAAGGTTGTTGTTGACGGCAAACTTCAAAACTCTACAATACAGCAAGATGACGGTAGCGAAAGAAAAATTGTCGAAATAGACTTATCAAGCTTTGAAAAAGTGGGTGGCGGTTCTGCTACTAAAGCAAAACCTGCAAAAGATGAAATTGTAAAATTTGCTGATGAAGAATTTTCTGATGACTTAATCGGTGAAGAAGAAATTCCATTCTAAATTAAATTTTAAGAGTAATAACTAAATAAAGAAAAAGGAAATTATAATGGCAAGAGAACAGCTAGACAAAAAGAAACGTAAAAATTGTAGCTTCTGTGCAGACAAAGCAGAAATCATTGATTACAAAGATGCACAAAAATTAAAAAAATATTTAACAGAAGCAGGTAAAATTCTTCCAAGAAGAATTACAGGAAACTGTGCTGAACATCAAAGAATGTTAGCTAGAGCAGTTAAAAAAGCAAGAGAAGCTTCTTTGCTTTGCTACGTTTTTGATAACTAGAACTTGCTGATTTAACAATATTTAAAAAGAGAACCTGATTGGTTCTCTTTTTGTTATGAAATAATATATTAATACATTTTTTAATAAATTCCAAATAATTTTTCGCCGAAAACGATTGTTTTGTTCAGAATGAAAGAAAGAGAGCCAAGAGGCAATAGCAGTATTGCACCCATTAAATAAACATTAATGTGGTGTGTCACGCCAATGTGAATAAGGCAGATGTTTAGTGTTGCTATAATTGAATATACAAGTGCAAATTTTAGAATTAAACGTGTATCGCACCTATTAAAGACATACCTGCCAATGGTGTTAAAATTGAACATAACAGATAAGATTGTGCCAAGGATTACTGCACATTGATAGTGCAAACCCAAAAATATCAATAGGGAAAAAACGCTGTAGCCGAAGATTGTATTAAGCACTCCTATTTTTGCAAATTTGAGGAGTTTAACCTCAATCATAGCCTTTAAGCTAAAAGAAAGCATTGAGAAAACAGTGTCTATTGACGAAGTCATGCTCTTTGACTTCTTTGAAATTAGTCTTAAACTTATGTGTGTGCGTGGCTTTTCTCTTGTAATCACCAAACTTCTCTCCATGAATTATGCAATTATTATAATATATGATTGCACAAATTCAATGCTATTATCCATTAGGTTAATTTAAAATTCTAACTCCACTTCCTGTTCCTGTATTTCTGTTGTATAGCCTGTATCCACGGTTAGATTGGGTATAATCGCTGAAACCTGCGGGGATACCGCCTGCCCAAAAATTTGCGGAAGAATTATTGTAATTATTTCCGTAATATTGAGGTAAATATGGAGAAGAACAATATCCGTATGTATCGTCATAAAGCTGTGGCGTGAAGCCAGTTATGACGCCGGGGGAGATTATTGATAATAAGTTTCTGAGAAAGCTGCCTTTGTTACTTGTTTGAATGTAAGGGTTGTTGTTTCTGTAGGCATTTGTGTTGATGTTATTACCCTCGTAGGGGAAGGCGTTATAGTGTTTTGCTGCAGTTGCTACTGTTTCATACCTTTCTTTAAGGTTGCCGTCTTGTATTGCACCGAGCATTTCTTTTTCCATTCTGATTATTCGGGATTCTGTGTCTTCATTTTGGTATGTTTTCCCAAATAGTTTGATTTCGATTTGAGATAGTTTTTGAGTCGGAATGTTGTACATTATTGATGGGTCTAGTTGTGAGGTTATCCTATCCATTCTTTCTGACAAGTTTGAAGTTGTATCAGCTCTTCTGTAGAGTTTAAATTCAATCCTGTTTAGGCGTTGATAGATGTCTTCATTTGCATAGCAGGTATTAAAAAGAGCTTTTTCAATCTGGTCAATTTTAGGGTAGTTTCCGTTATCCTGTATGTATTCATTAGATGAGTCATTGGTGTCTGAATAATCCCCGTAATATGGTGCTTGTTGTTGCGGAATTTGTGAAAACGGCTGAAAAGTTTTCACCTCTCTAGAATCTGCAAATCCCTGAAATAGGAGTGTCGTCAATGCTAAACAAATAAATTTTCTCATAATATAATTCCTCTGCTACTCATAAGCAGATTAAATTAATTTAAAAGAAATACCATTCGACAAATGATTATTAATCTATATTCTTTAATACGTAAAGAGAGGTGTTGACCGATGAGAGTAGTCTATCAAGGTATCTTTGAATATTTGATGGTGCATAGACTGCACCTGATGAGGAGTATGGCAAATATTTGTTGTAGACTTGTCCTTCAGTTCTTAGTACTGCAACGTTTCTAGCTTCATCAGAGAGGTTCAATAACGTTTTGTATGAAATATAATTTGCTTCAGGTTTATTTTTGTAGGTTTCTTGCATTAAAGATATATGGTCGATTAAATTGCTTACAATTGCGTTGAATTTTTGAATATCTTGCTTGTTTTCTAAGCAATTTTGTAATTTTTCAAGTATTTGTATAATATCGTTGGTGTCGTTTGCATATTGGGAAGATTTATCTTTTTTAACAATAATCTCAATGTAAGATTTGTTATCTCTGGGGATTTTTTTGAGTTCTGCATCAGTGTCATTGTCCCGTGGAGTAAATGGCGGACTTGATACTTGAGGGGTTGTTTTTTTGTATTCAAAATCACCTTCGATATTTGGTAGATTTCCAACATATCCTGCACCTGTTGTGAAAATTAATATAAATAAAATCGGAAAAATTCTTCTCATACCAAGATTATAACTATTTAAAAAATAAAGTCATCAAATAAATCGTGTAAATTCTTTTCTTTATTTATTTCTTTGAGCGTGATTTAATACCAATATCAAGGAGAAATTTATGTTTAAGTTTAATAGATTAGCTATGATATTTTTAGCCATTGTCTTTATGGTTACAGGTTGTTCAAAGTTTGAAAAGGAAACAGATGTTTATCAAAATATTTTGCAAAGAGATAAGATTATAATTGGCACGCAGTTTGAAGCAAAACCTTTCGGGTATATTACGCCAAAAGGTGCTTTGCAAGGTGCTGATGTTGATATAGCAAGAGAACTGGCAAAAAGATTACTAGGTAGTTCAAAAAAGATAGAGTTCAGACAAGTTACGCCGGCTAATAGAATTCAAGCTATTACAACAGGTGATGTTGATGTGGTTATTGCGACTATGTCTATAACCCCGCAAAGAAAGATGATAGTTGATTTTTCTAATCCTTATTATGTAGCAGGTCAGGCTGTATTGGTTCCAAAAAACAGTTCAATTTCAACCATTAAAGATTTAAACGGCAAGAAAGTCATCGTTATATTGGGAACAACAGGCGAGAAAAATTTAAGGTTCTTTGCTCCATCTGCAATTGCTCAAGGCTATAGAAATTATGATGAAGCCTTTAAGGCATTCAAAGCAGGCAAAGGCGATGCGTTGACTACAGATGATTCATTGCTTGTTGGTTTTATTATGGACAATCCTAATTATAAAATATTACAATCAAGAATGACGCAAGAGCCATACGGTATTGCTTTTAAAAATTCAGAAGACACATTAGCGTTAAAAACTAATCTTAATAGAGTTTTGAATGACATGAATCATGACGGTACATTGAGCAAAATTAAACATAAATGGAACTTGCCTAATTAGCCTAGAGAGCCGATATCTTGGAGCACATCTTGGAATCTGTCGCATAATACTTCCGCTAATTTTTCAGGGTCAAGTTGCGTAACAACTACTGCCATCAAGTCTTCTGGTAATTCGCTTACCATTTCAACCAAGTCCTCTTGTTCAAGAACAGATGTTGTTTTGACAAGTTCAGGTTTTTCGAGTTGTTTAAGCGGGAACATTAAAGCGTCTTTAGAAAATTCGCAGAATAAATCTGGATGTTTTTCGGTTAAAGCCAAGATTATTTGAGATTTATGCTTTCTGTCCATTGATTGAATAGCTTTTTTAAATTTTTGCGGAGATAATGACTGCAAAGTTTTTCCGACTTCTTTAGCATCAGGAGCTGAATTCGGATTTTGAGGTTGTCCTGTTATATTTTCCATAAGACCTTGTAATGCGTCAGGCTCGAGGTTTTGGACCTCTTTAATTATCTCATTTTTATCTAATTTTGATGATTCAAAGAAGTAGTTTATTTCTCTTTCCGGAATCATTTTTAAGAATTTTTTGGGTGAAAATTTAGAGAATAAACATTTTGAAATTTTTTCTTTAGGAAGCTCGTACATCAAATTTACGAGTTTATCTTTTGTAAAGTAGTTCAATCCTGTTACGAGGTCTTTTTTGTCCATGAACTGCATTAAATATTTCAAATCTTCTTGACTCATATTTCTCAAAATTTTAAATCGATTTCTAGGGCTCATCAATTTAAACACTTTTACAAGAGCTTTAGGGTCTTTGAGAACTTTTAAGTCAAAATTAGAAGCTGCAGAGTTGCCGTTAGCAGCTTCTGCTTCCATAATATCATCGATGGATTTTAAGCCATACTGGTTTATCCTTTGAGTTCCGACATCAAAGTACTTTGCAAGATATGACAAATCAATATCGAGATAAATCATGGTACCAATACTTTTCCTTAGCGCTATATATAATAATAAACGTATTTTAGCAGTGATTATTGAAGAAATTCTCGATTTTGCAATAAATATTTACATAACATTCATATTTAAAACAAAGGTGGCAATTAAAATCGAGTTTAGCTATAATATTGCCATGAAGAAATTGTTGTTAATCTTAAATATTTTCGTTTGTTTAACATTTTGTAGCAATTCTGCGTTTGCAGAAGATAATGAGGTAGCTATACAAACTCCGGTGGACAGAGAGGCAATTATAGCTCTTTATAACGCTAATAAATTGCAAGAAGCATACCAGTTAATTGCAACAATCCCTGAATCTGATAGGGACGCTGAGATGTGGTTCTTGCTTGCAAATATTACTCAAGACTATGACAAAGAAATGGATTCTGTTTTTCTTCTTCAAAAAGCGATTGAAGTGGAACCTACTTTTTATAAGGCATATTACAATTTAGGCTTGATATACTTGAAGGACAATAAGACGGTTTCTGCTATTCAAAATTTTCAGCAGGCTGTAAAATACAAGAAAGACTTTGCTTACGGTTATTACAATTTAGGTTGTGCATATCTCAAAGATTCTGAATTCAAATCTGCGAAATCCAATTTTATAAAGGCTATTCAGCTAAAAAATGATGAACCCGATTTCTTTTATAATTTAGCCCTTACTTATAAAAAAATGAATAAGAATAAGCAGGCGTCAAAAACTTTGGCTATTTATAATTCAATGATTAAGGGATAAATCTTTATTTTGAGTTATTTTTGTTATATCCTCTATTTGAATACAAGAATAGAAAGTTTTTAAATGTCTGAAAAATTTACAGCTGATGAGCTATTAAGATTATATTATTTGCCTTTAGATGAGCTACTTGATAAGGCTGCTGAACATCTTTCAAATAACGTTGAATTTTGTTCATTAATTAGTGCGAGAACAGGTAAGTGCTCGCAAAATTGTAAATATTGTGCACAAAGTTCACATTACAATACTGATATTGAAACAAATCCGTTGGTGACTGAAGAAGATGTCTTGAAAACAGCAGTTGAAGCAAGAAAAAATAAAGCGACAAGATTTGCTGTTGTAACATCCGGTAAACGTCCAAACGAGGAGGATTTTCCTCATATTTTAAAAATGATTAAACTTATTAATTCTATTGAAGGGCTTACGAGTTGTGCGTCAATTGGTATAATTACGGAAGAACAAGCGAAAGCATTGGCTGAAGCCGGACTTAACCGTTTCCATCACAATATAAATACCTGCCGTTCTTATTATTCTGATGTTTGTACTACTCATACATATCAGGACAGAATTGATACGATAAAACTTGTTAAAAAATATGGCATGGAACTTTGTTGTGGTGTTATTTTGGGAATGGGCGAGTCTATTCTTCAACGTATCGAGATGGCAATGGAGCTTGCGGAAATTGAGCCCGATTCTATTCCTGTAAATGTTCTTTGTCCTATAAAAAATACCCCGTTTGAGTCTTATATAGATAAAATCGACGAAGAGCATGTTTTAAGGACTATGGCTATATTTAAAATTGCAGTTCCTAATGCTATAATAAGATTTGCAGGCGGAAGAAAATTGCGATTGACTCCTGAAACACAAAAAATTGCTCTACAACATTGTGTAGAAGGAATGATAATGGGCAATATGCTCACTACTATCGGTATAGAGCCTTATGAAGATATTGAAACCGTTACAGAACTCGGGAAAAATATAAAATAATGTATGATTATATAAAAGGATTGTTGATATCCAAACAAACGCAGTCATACCGTGGCTCAAACGCAGTTGTTGAGGCTAATGGTGTGGGGTATCTTTTGTTGGTTACTCCTCAAACCATACAAAAATTACCTGATATTGATTCTAATGTCAAAATATTCATCTCTCTTATTCATCGGGAAGACTCAATGTCTTTGTGTGGATTTTTGACAAAAGAGGAAAGAGATATTTTTAATATTCTTCAATCAGTATCTGGCGTTGGAGTTAAATTGTCCTTGTTGCTTCTTGATGAGTTTCCTGTTTCAGAACTTATAAATGTCGTTGTGAAATCAGATTACAAAGAGCTTTCAAGGGCTAAGGGCGTTGGTCCTAAACTTGCTCAAAAAATTATTCTTGAGCTCAAAGATAAACTGATAAATTGGTCAAATGTCACCCCAGTACCCGTTGATGATGTTTCAGAAAATACCAATCTTTCAGCTGATTGCATTTCCGAAGCACAAAGTGTACTCTTGTCATTGGGTTATACAATAAATGAAGCCAAAGCTGCGATAAAAGCTGTTGTTTCATCAATAAAAATGCCAAAGGATTCAGAAGAGGTCTTGAGGTATGCTTTAGAGTTTTTGGCTCAACAATAGGATGTTTATATGAAGATATTATTTGCGTCTTTTGAGGTTGCTCCTTATATGAAAGTCGGTGGACTTGCAGATGTAATGGGTAGTTTGCCTTCTTTTATCGAGAAATTAGGTCATCAAGTGGCGATATTTGCACCTTTTATCGGCTCAATTGATTGCCAAAAGTATAAAATTACTGATGTCCCTAATTCTAAAATCAGGCTGAAATTCGGTATAAGTGAATATTTTTTCACATTAAAAATGGCAAAAGTAAAAGATACAAATATTAATATCTTTTTTATAGATAATAAAAAATATTTTTCTTGTTTTGACAAGGTTTATCCCTCTTGCATTGATGACAGATACGAGCAAGAACGTTTTATCGTATTTTCAAGGGCAGTTTTGGAATATGCTAAGCTTTTAAATTTTAAACCATCTGTACTCCATTGCAATGACTGGCATACGTCAATGATTCCGGTGTATTTGAAATCGACTTTTAAAAATGATGATTTCTATAAAAATACAAAAACAGTTTTGTCTATACACAATTTGGCTTATCAGGGTCGTTATTTTGAAGATATTCTTGATTTTGCGGGTATTGATAAACAAGATGTCTTTAATTCAGACGGGGTTGAACACTTTGGTTCTGTAATCTGGCTCAAAGGTGCTATCAACTACACAGACAAGATAATTGCTGTTTCGCCAAGATATTCTAAGGAAATAATGACACCTGAGTATGGAGAAGGTCTGGATTGGGCTTTGAAAAAGAATAAAGATAAAGTTGTTGGGATTTTGAACGGAGTTGATTATTCTGTCTTTAATCCGGAAACTGACCCCTATGTTGATTATCATTATTCGCCATCAAATATGCAAGCTAAATTGAAAAATAAAAAGGAGATATTAAATTATTTCGGACTCCCTTTTAACGAAGATAGACCGCTTATCGGAATTGTTTCTCGTTTGGTTGAGCAAAAAGGTTTCGATTTATTTGAACCAATTGAGTCAGAATTAAAAAATGTGCAAGCCGATATTGTAATTTTGGGTACAGGTGATAAAAAATATGAAGACTTTTTGGCAAAACTGGCGTCAGAATGTTCAAATATAAAAGTCTGTCTTGAATACAAGGTTGATATTGGGCAAAAAATCTATGCAGGTGCAGATATGTTTTTGATGCCCTCAAGGTTTGAACCCTGTGGCTTGAGCCAGCTAATTGCCCTCAAATACGGTACAATTCCTATTGTGAGAGCGACAGGAGGTCTTGATGATACGATTGTCGGCTATCCGTTAGATAATTCAAATGGCTTCAAGTTTTGGCGTTACGAAGCTTTCGACATGCTTGAGGCAATTCAATGTGCAATAAATACATTCCATTACAAGCATACATGGTCTGCGATGATGAATTCCGCAATGCACTACCAATACAGCTGGGATAAAAGTGCAGTAGAGTATTCAAATCTATATAATGATGTAACTTGTTAATATAAGTTAGTGAAACAATCTTGAAAAATTGACATATATGGGATAAAAAACTATAATGGTAGTAATAGATTTTCTAGGAGAAAATATGCTACTTAATTATTATGTTAGTAAAAAGATTAATGAAATTGGCTTTCATTCGGTTCATTCTGAAAAATGTGATTATTTGCCATTACCGCATAATATGCTTTTTTTAGGTTGTTTCGAATCATGTCATGATGCTATTAAAAAGGCATCAACTTATTATGACAAAGTAGATGGTTGTGAATCTTGTTGTGCACTTTGTCATTGCAAATAGTTATTTTATATTAAAAAAAGCTAAAAACAGATATTTATTTAAGCACTTAAAGTAAATATTTTGTAAATTTCTTCATCAGTAAGTTCTGTTATAGTCTTTTCGCCTTCAAATACTGCAAGATTTACAAGTTCTTTCTTTTGCTTAATCATTTCGTCGATTTTTTCTTCAAAAGTGCCGAGTGTCACCAATCTGTGAACCATAACGTTTTTATCCTGTCCGATACGGTAGCTTCTGTCTGTAGCTTGGTCTTCTACAGCAGGGTTCCACCACAAATCGTAGTGGATAACGTTTGTCGCAGTGGTCAAGTTTAACCCTGTGCCACCTGCTTTTAGTGATAAAATCATAACTTTTGCTTCTTCATCTTCGTCAAATCGAGTCAATAGAGCTTCTCTTTGAGACGGATTTAAAGAGCCGTGGAAGAAGAGTGGTTCCGTGTTCAATTCTTTTTGAATTATATCACAAAGGATTGTGCCCATTTCTTTGTATTGAGTAAATACAATGGTTTTTTCATCGTTATCCATTATTGAGCCTAATAACGAAATGAATTTTTCACATTTTCCTGAGTTATCTTTAGTCATTTCACCGTTTTTCAAGTATTGATAAGGGTGATTACAGATTTGTTTTAGGGCGGTAATCAGTTTGAAAATCATACCACGACGGTTTATGCCTTTTATTGTTGAAATTTGTCCCATCAGGTCGTTGAGGGTTTTTTCATATAGAGCTGCTTGGGATTTTGATAGATAGCAGTAGTCATCAATAACCATTTTTTCAGGCAAATCGTTAATGATTGTTTTATCTGTTTTTAATCTTCTCAAAACGAAAGGTGAAATTGATAATTTCAATTTGTCAGCTCTTGAAACCTGCTTAAATCGTTCAATTGGCGTTGCATAGCTCTTTTGGAAGTCTTTTATTGAGCCTAAATAGCCTTTGTTGATGAAGTCGAAAATACTCCACAATTCTGTCAATTTGTTTTCAACAGGAGTACCGGTCATTGCAATTTTGATATCTGATTTTAACGATTTGACAGCCAAGGTTTGCGACGTATCAGGGTTTTTGATATTTTGAGCTTCGTCGACGATAAGCATGCTCCAGTTAGTTTTTTTGATTTCTTCGATATCAATTCTCAAGATGGCGAAAGTTGTAATAATGATGTCAGCTTTTGTGTCGAGTTTTCTGTCCAAACCGTGGTAAACACTGACTTTTAAAGATGGGGCAAACATTCCGAGCTCTTTTCTCCAGTTGCCGAGTAAGGTTGTAGGACAAATTACCAAAGCCGGTTGTTTAAGTTTATTTTCTTCTTTTAGTTTCAAAATTAGTGTTATAACTTGAATTGTTTTTCCAAGTCCCATATCGTCAGCCATACAAGAGCCAAAGCCTTTTGTTGTGTTGGTGTAGAGCCATTTTAGCCCATTTTCTTGGTAAGGTCTTAGTGTTCCGATTAAAGAAGTTGGAACAGTGACTTCTTTGACTTTTGTAATATCTTTGATAATGTTCGCAAAAGCTTCATCATAATCGAATTCATATTCGTTAAGCTGCCCGGAAAAGGCAGAGTGGAGCATTTGCATTTTTGTGATTTTGTCGATTTTTGGGTGTTTAAGCTTGTCAATCAAGGCTTGATTTTCAGCAGGGTCAACGAGAATATATACGTTTTTGTAGCAAACAAGCCCGTTTGCATCTTTTGTAAGTTTTTCGAATTCTTCGACAGAAATTTTTTCGTCCCCAATGGCGACTTGATATTCGAAGTCAAAAATACTTGAAAGGCTTATGCTTGAGTTTGTTCCGTTCAAAATTTCGTAGACTTCAGATTCTCTTGAAGCTTTAATTTTTGCGTTTATAGAGGCTCTAGGCACGATAATGTTGTCGAGATTATCAGGAAGATTAACGACAATGCCTGCTTTGGTTAAGTAATAAGAAATGTGAGCAATAATTTTGTAGACATCATTTAAAGTCAATTTCATTTTGAGATTAGATTCATCTTCAAACATTTTTTCAAGTTCGGGGAAGTATCTCAAAGCGTAATTAATTTGTTTTTCAACCATGCTGACAACATAAGCCCCGTTGAGCTCGAAGATTGTATCCATATTGTACATGTCAGCAAGCTGAATAGGCTCGAAATTTGCTTTTTTAGAGGTTGCTTTGATTGAGATAGTGAGCTCAAAATTGTCTTCTGATATTTTTTTGATATCCAATTGCGGAGCAATTTCGTATTTACCGATATATATTTCGTCAAGCCATTCGCTGATAGCCATTCCGATGTCATTTGAGCGAACGTAGCGTTTGTTATTTAACGGCTTTGTAAAATATTGAGCGGCTTTAAGTTCTTTAAATTTAGAAATTTTGATATGTAAAAATTTAAAAACAATGTAGTTCAAATAGCTATCAATTAAAGCATCTATGGCATTTTTCTTATCAGCGTAAGCGTCAAAATTCAAGGAATACATAGCGTGCATGGAATCTTGCAGTGCTTCTGTTACAGAAAAAAGTTCGTATTTTAAAGTAAAGAAGTTGTCTGTAAACATAACTTTTGGCAAGAAATACAATTTTTGCACAGCTTTTAGAATAAATTGAGTAAGCTTGTTTATAGCGGCAAAAGAGGCAGTTAGGGCATCATTGTCTATAACTGTATCAAAGTTAGTGAAATATTCCCAAATAATATCGATAGGAACTTTGTAGCCTTCTTTTTCTACGAGTTGCCCGTCTTCTTCAATTTTTATAGTTGTTGAGCTGAAACGATATAGAGAGCCTTTTGATTTCAAATAGAAATCAAAGTTATTCATAGGGTAGACGAAAACTTCAGGCTTAGGACCGTCCAGTAAAAATTTGAAATCCGTAGCTCTTAGAATTGTGTTAGCTTGGTTAAAAGTTGCTTCAAATTCATCTTCAAAGATTTGATAGAGAGTGCTGAGAGTAAGTCGAAAGTCTTTTTTCTCTAGTCCGACAGGGTTTTCTGTTAGGTTTTGAAAAAGGTCATCAATGTTATTTTTTTTAAATGAAAACGAAAAGTCTTTATTAATTTCTTTATTGTTAGTCATATAAACCGGTTTCTAGTGCTTCGAATGATATCAGTTACAAGCACATCTCTGGTGTATGATTATAACAAAAAAGTAAAAAATTTGCGAATATAAAAAAACGGAGTTAAAGAAAATGCAAATAAAAGACAGCAATCGATATGATTACTGTCTTTAGACGTGTAGATGTTTTTGTTTGCGGGAAGTATTGACCAAAAAATCAGTCAATAAATTGAGTTTTAATTTCAGGTTTTTCGTTGTAGTTGGAAATAAAGTGATGATAGCGTTCCATTCTTAGTTTTAGCCAACTTAGCATTGTGTCCGAACCGTAGACTTCAATAATTCTGGTTCTGTCGACATTTCGGTTGACCCTATTGTATGCCTCATCAATGTAAGTTTGGCATTTGCAGTTCAATTCTTCGACGATGTCATAAAGCGTTTTAAGCCATGCCGCCTGAACTTCCTGTTCATTCACCTTGTACTCAAGTATCATTTTTATTTCCTTTTGTTATTAATTGCAGAAACTAATTTATGAAAAACGATAGCCAAAGAAGAGCCAATCTTACAGTTTTTTAATTGCCATCTTATTGTGCTTTCTAAACCTTTAAAAATTTGTTCATTAATTAATGTAAACTTTCTTAATACGAAAAAATGGTGTAAAATGTATGTTATGAAAGACTTGACAGAGCAATTAAAGATTTTACCTGAGTCCCCGGGTTCTTATCAGTATTTTGATAAGGAAGGGACTGTTATTTATGTCGGAAAAGCAAAAAATTTAAAAAAGCGTGTTGCGAGTTATTTTGTGAATCGAAAACACACATCAGAAAAATTGAGGGTTTTAGTTCCCAAGATTGTAAAAATCGAGTTTATTATAACAAATTCCGAAATCGAGGCTTTGATTTTAGAATCTCATTTGATAAAAAAATACAAACCGAGATACAACGTGCTTTTAAAAGATGACAAAAAATTCCCTTATTTTGTTGTTACAAATGAAGATTACCCGAGGATTGTTGTTGCGAGAAAAGGTAATAGAAATCCTGTGAAAGGTAAATATTTCGGACCTTATACCAATAGCAGAGCTATGTATGCAACGTTAGATTTGCTAAAAAAATTATTCCCGCTGAAGCAATGTAAAACTCCAAAGTTTAGAGATAGACCTTGCATATATTATAATATCGGAAGGTGCATGGCTCCTTGTCAAAAGCTTATTTCGCCTGAGGAATATCAAAAATTAATAAAAAATGTAGAATTGTTTTTATCAGGAAAACAATCAGAGCTTGTCGAGGCACTCAAAAAACAAATGGATTATTTCGCATCACGTGAGGAATTTGAAAAAGCAGCGAGGTACCGTGACAGCTATTTTGATGTTCAGAGGACGATTGAAAAACAGCGTGTTGTTTATGAAAATACATCAGTTAATCAAGATGTTATTGAAATATCAAAGGAGTCTAATATTTGTGCCCTTTCACTGGTGCAGATTAGGGATGGCAGATTGATTGATAAAAAAGATTTCGAGCTTTATGTTTCAGACTATGACAGCGATGCGGAGCTGTTGATGACTTTTATAAAAGAATATTACGAGCTGGTCAGTGATTTTGATATTCCGAATGAAATTATTATAGCTCCAGAGTTTACGCCTGAGGACAAAGAGCTTTACGAGTCTTGGCTATCTTCACGCCGGAGTGGTAAAAAAGTCAGAATTAATTTTTCAAAATCGAAGAGAAATGACGATATCTTGGAATTAGCAAAAAAGAATGCAGATTATTATTTGAAAAAGTTGCAGATTGATTCTTTAACAAAAATACAAAATGACTATAATGAAGTTGGTGCTTATGTCCAAGAAAAGCTGAATTTGAGCGTTTTCCCTTATAAGGTTGAATGTTTTGATATTTCTCACATTCAAGGTACAAATACAGTTGCTTCAATGGTTGTATTTGAAAACGGTTTCCCTAAAAAATCAGAGTATAAGAGATTTAAGATAAAATCTGTTGATAAACCTGATGATTTTCAATCGATGCGAGAAGTCGTCAGCAGGCGATACGGACGCCTGAAAGCTCAAAGTGATAAATTCCCCGACTTAATCATAATAGATGGCGGGAAAGGGCAACTATCGAGTGCTAAATCGATATTAGATGAACTTGGCTGTGAAAATCAGAATATAGTTTCGCTTGCCAAGAGAATTGAAGAAGTTTTTATTCCGAATAAAACAAAACCTATACTTTTTCCTTTAAATTCAGGTGCTTTGTACTTTTTTCAGCGAATAAGAGATGAGGCACACAGGTTTGCTATTACATATCATAGGACCTTGCGTGGCAAAGCTGCAGTTCAATCAGAGCTTGATAATATCAAAGGGCTTTTTGAAAAAAATAAAAAATTATTAATTGAAAAATATAAAGATGTTAAAGCGATTAAAAAGCTTCCAGTGCAAGAGTTGATGTTGCTTTTGAAAAAATCGCAAGGTCAAAAGGTTTATGATTATTTTCATAAATCGAAATCTGATTAAAATTTATTTTTCCTGAATAAAAGCCAATAGCAACTATTTGAATAATAAAATTTTATAATGACGTAGTTACCTTCTTCCAAAACATCTATATAAGAGTCAGGGGGAGGCATTCTGCCGGAATCACGTTTGTTTTTAAAAAAACATTTTTGTAAATTTTGAGCAATGGTTTTACTTTTTGTAAGTTTTGGTTTCGGAACTTGATATTGGTAGAAACCGACATCTGTGATAGTTTTTTTTACGACAGGGACGATGAATTTTACTTTGCCGTTGTCTTTGAAAAGCACGTAATCTTTGTCTTTTAGGTTTCTTGGTGTCAAAAGATAGTATCCTGGCTCGATAGTCAAGCTTTTGAAATATAAGGTTGAACTGGTTCTAAATAAAGGATAAGGCGACCAAGTGTATTTCATATATTCTTGGTCTTGATAGGGGTCAACATCATGCATAAACTCAGTGTCAAAAAGCTGTGCGTTGTAATATAACTCATCATAATTTGGAGCTTCGGCTGCAGTTGAGTATCCCGAAAAGGCTATCGTGACGATTATTAAGGCTAAAAAATATTTAAAATTCTTCATAATTATATAATAATACATTTTTTGCAATAATCAATTTTTAAGTGAAAAAAGAATATTTTGATGTTATGATTGACTCACGAGTTATTTTATTAAAAGGGGAAAATATGCAGACTGCAAACCAAAGTATAATGCCTGTAACAGCAAAGATTAATGATGATTGCCACTTGGAAATCGGAGGATGTGATTGTATAGAGCTTGCAAATAAATACGGAACACCGCTTTATGTTTTTGATGAGGCTACAATTCGTTCGATTGCAGGTGATTATACAAAGGCTTTTGAAGGGTATGACCATATTAATATGATGTTTGCCGCAAAAGCTTTTATGACAAAGGCTATGTGCTCTCTAATGGGTGAGCTTGGCTTTGGGCTGGATTTGTGCTCAGGTGGCGAAATCTATACGGCACACTCTGCGGGATTTGATATGTCTAAAACTATTTTTAATGGCAATAACAAATCATTTGATGAGTTGAATTTGGCTCTTGAAGTTGGTGTTGGTGCCTTTTCCGTTGACAATTTTTTAGAACTTGCACTTTTAAATCAGGTTGCACAGTCAAAAAATAAAACAGTAAAAATCTTGCTAAGAATTACCCCGGGGATTGAGTGCCATACGCACGAATATATCCAAACAGGTCACTTAGACTCAAAGTTCGGTTTTGATTTAACTCAACTTGATGAGGCGATTGAACTTATTCAAGACGAGTATAAAAATCTTAATTTGGCAGGGCTTCACTCACATGTCGGCTCTCAGATTTTTGAACCGAAAGTCTATTTTGACGAAATTGAAGTTTTGTTTAAAGAAATAGCAAGAATTAAAGAAAAATACGGCATTGAGCTTACTGATATAAACCTTGGCGGCGGATTGGGTATTAAATATACTGAAGATGATAAACCGATTTCGATTTATGAAATGGCTCAAGCAATCAACGACTCGATTGCAATAAATCAACCGAAATATGGTATCAAAATGCCCCATGTATATATTGAACCGGGAAGAAGCGTCGTAGGTACATCAGGAGTTACTCTTTATACCGTAGGAAGCTCAAAACAAGTACCACATGGCAGAAAATATGTGACAGTTGATGGCGGAATGTCTGACAATGCCCGTCCAAGCTTGTATCAAGCTGAATACACTGTTAAAGTTGCAAATAAAGCTACCGATGTCGATGTCGAAAAAGTAACCATAGCTGGCAGGTTTTGCGAGTCAGGTGATATTTTAGCAAAAGACATAATGCTTCCTGATTTAAACGAAGGTGATACGCTATGTTTCTTTAATACCGGTGCTTACGGCTATTCTATGTCTAGCAATTATAACAGAGTGTTAAAACCCGCAGCCGTACTTGTAAATAACGGAAAATCTGATATCATTATAGAGAGACAGACATACGCTCAATTATGTGAGTCAGATGTAATACCTGATAAATTTGATGCAGTTTAGGACTACCAATGTTTGAAGACCTTTTCAATTTGTTTAAGCTTCCTGCTGAGGCTTGGAATTTTAAATTAAATATGCTTAATATCGGTGAAATATTTTTCATCGCTTTAATCTTGTTTTATTTTTATAGAAAATTTATAAGAGGCACGCAATCAGAAAAATTGGTAAAAGGCATTTTTATCTTGCTTTTGACATGGGCGTTTAGTGAATTGTTGATTATGTTTGACCTTAGAATTGTCGGCGTGTTCTTGAAAACAATCGTGAGCATCGTAATTTTCAGTTTGGTTGTTATTTTTCAACCAGAACTCAGAAAACTCTTGGGATATTTGGGGCAAACAGGCTTTATGTCCCGCTCTTTGTTTAATAATAAAAAAAATATTCCAACAAATAGAATAAATGTTGTAAAAGAATTAGTAGAAGCTATCAAATACTGTAGCAAAGCTCGTTGCGGGTGTTTGCTTGTCCTTCAAAAAACAAATCAAGATTCACTGTATTCAGAAGTTGGTACAAAACTCAATGCTGATGTTTCTTGTGAGTTGATTTTGACGATTTTTCACCCGAATACTCCGCTTCATGATGGTGCTGTTGTAATCCAAGATGACAAAATTGTAGCAGCAGGGGTCTTGCTTCCGTTGACAGAAGATCCAAAATTGAGCTGGAGATATGGTACTCGCCACAGAGCCGCAATTGGTATGAGTGAAGTTTCTGATAGTGCATGCGTCGTTGTTTCTGAAGAAACCGGCGATGTATCTATAGCTATCGACGGAATTTTGAAAAAGTATGATGATATTTCAAATTTACGTTCAGATTTAGAAAATATACTTGGGTACAATGATGAACCCGATTCCAATGAGACAAATCTGATGTTTAATTTGATAAAAATAAAGAAGAAGAATAATAAATAAGGTAAATACAAATGAGTGCAATTGATGAAATTTTAAAACAAAAAATATTTGGTGTGGTTAGAGTCACTGATGCTGATAAGGCTGTCCAAATCTCCGAAGCTTTGATAAAAGGTGGTATTAATATTATCGAAATAATAGTTCAAAATGCCGAAATATTGGAGTCGATAAAATATCTTAAAAAAAATTCAAAAGCCTTGATAGCTGCAGGAGGTATTATTACTCAACGCCAAGCAAGTATTTCAATTTCATCAGGAGCAGATGTCGTTGTTTCGCCTGTGTTCCAAATGAATTTAGTCAGACTTTGTCAAAATAAAAAAATACCTTTGATTATGACTGCAACAACCCCAAATGAAGCATATTCAGCTTGGAAGGCCCGCACACCGCTCATTAAAATTTATCCTACAAAACCTATGGGGGGTGCTACATATGTTGAAGATTTGCTTAGACCCATGCCTTTTTTAAATATAATTGCAACCGGTAATATTGAAATTGATGATTTTACAGATTATTTAGATGCAGGTGCAAAAGCCGTAGGTATAGGACGTTCATTCTATAAATCAGCTTCTGCGGAAGAAATTACTTATCGTGCAATGAAAGCTGTTGAAACCAGAAATATTTATATTTCAAAATAAATTTTGGCTATAGACTAAGGGGATAAAATGGATTCAAATTATACAAAATTGATTTTTGAAAAATCTAAAAAAAACACTGTTGGCTGCAATTTGACAGATGAAAAAATAGATTTTTCTTTCATAAATAAAGATTATCTTGGCGAAAAAAGTTCTATCTTGCCCGAAGTTACTGAACTTGAGGCAATGAGGCATTACAAAGAACTTTCAGATAAAAACTTTTGCATAGAAACCGGTTTTTATCCTTTAGGCTCTTGTACAATGAAATATAATCCCAAAATAAATGAATTGTTAGCTTCGTTAGATGGCTTTTCAAATCTTCATCCGCTTCAAAATGATGAAGATTCTCAAGGTGCTTTGAAATTGATGTATAATTTGACAGACGCTTTGAAAAAAATCACAGGAATGGACGCATTGACGTTGCAACTTGCAGCAGGAGCTCATGGCGAGCTATGTGGAATGATGATTGTGAAAAAATATTTTGAAACAATCGGGCAAAATCGTAAAAATGTAATTGTTCCCGATTCTGCTCACGGAACCAATCCTGCGTCTGCTTCAATGTGCGGATTTAATATTGTGGAGATTAAATCAAAAGAAAACGGGCAAGTCGATATTGATGCATTGAAGTCTGTTCTTGACGAAAATACGGCGGCAATTATGCTAACAAACCCTAATACTCTTGGTCTTTTTGAGGAAAATATCCTTGAAATTTCAAAATTGGTTCACGAAGTAGGTGGTTTGCTATATTATGATGGTGCTAATTTAAACGCAATTATGGGACATACTACTCCTAAAAAAATGGGGTTTGATATTGTTCACATTAATTTGCATAAAACTTTTGCAACTCCCCACGGTGGTGGTGGACCTGGTGCCGGACCTGTCGGGGTTGTCAAAGATTTAAAAGAATTTTTACCCGTTCCTGTTCTTGAATTTGACGGAAAACAATATTCAAGAAAATATGATTTGAAACATTCAATAGGTAAAATGAAAGCTTTTTATGGTAATTTTGCAGTCATGATAAAGGCTTATGCTTATATTCTTATGCAGGGCAAAAATTTACGTTCTGTTTCTGAAGATGCTGTTTTAAATGCTAATTATCTTCAAGAAAAACTAAAGAATTCGTATTTATTGCCCCATGATACAACTTGCATGCACGAATTTGTATTGTCTGGTGATTTGCAAAAGGAAAAAGGCGTTCATACTATCGACATTGCAAAACGTCTGATGGACGATAATTTTCACCCCCCAACAGTGTATTTTCCTCTAATAGTTTCAGAAGCTATTATGATTGAGCCGACTGAATCTGAAACAAAAGAACGGTTGGATGACTTTATTCAAATCATGCTTAAAATTGCAAAAGAAGTTGAAGAAAATTCAGAAATTGTCCATAACAGACCTTTTTCAACTCCTGTTAAAAAGGTAGATGAAACCCAAGCTGCGAGACATTTGGATTTGAAATATACGCCTTAGCTTCCTTTGATAGCAACCTATTGGACGATAGTTGTCATAAATATTTTTATTTGAAAAACCCCCAATTGCCTTATTACAGTTGGGATCTGCTGAAAAAATAAAAAACAACTCTGATAAAAAACTTGTATATAGCTTCTATAAGGGCTTATACGTTATACAGCCAAGCTCTCTAAAGCTGCAATTTTCATATTTTGAGTATCGGGATATTTGCCAGTCCATATCTCAAACGCTTTGGCAGCTTGATATACCAACATATCAAGTCCCCCAATTGTTTGCAAGCCGAGCTTTTGAGCAATGTTGATAAATTCGGTTTTAATTGGGTTATAAACAATATCATAAATAACAGCATCAGGTTTTAATGTTTTCATAGCTTTTTCATCAACTGGTGAAAGCCCCATCGCTTTTCCTCTCATTCCAAGAGGCGTAGTGTTTACGAGCATTTTATAATCAGATAAATCATAAATGTGTTGAATTTGTTTTAGTTCAATTTTAATATTTGGAAAATTTTCCCTGACGATATTTACCATTGTTGAAGCGTTGATTATATTTCGAACATAAAAATCCAATTGTTTTACGCCGATATTTCCCAAAGCAACCGCAACTGCACGTGAAGCTCCACCATTACCCAAAATAGCTACTTTTGAACCTTTTAATTCATTTTTGACATTTGTCGGAATTGCTGCTGAAAATCCGTAGACATCAGTGTTGTAGCCATATAAAGATAGATTAGGCATGACTTTTACTGTATTTGCACAACCTGCTTGATTTGAGATGCTGTCAACTTCATCAAGAAACAATGTAATAGGCACTTTGAGTGGAATAGTAACGTTAAATCCAGCATAACCTCTCGATTTTAAAAATTTTACTCTATCGACTAAAAGTTCAGGCTCGGTTTCTAAAATTTCATATTCACCATCAAGCCCGCAAGACTCAAATGCTGCTTTTTGAATTATAGCTGACATTGAGTGCCCCAAAGGATACCCGATTAATCCGAGTTTAATCATTCGTTTCTTCCATTTCGCGATTATAGTCGCATTCTTTGCTTAAACATTCATATCTTTGATATTTTTTTGTTATTTTTTTAACTAAAATGTTACCGCATTTAGGGCATTTTGCATCAATAGGTTCATTCCAAGAAACAAAATCGCATTTTGGATATTTGTTGCAGCCGAAAAATACTCTGCCATATCTTGATTTTTTGAAAACTATTTCACCGTCACACCCGTCTTTAGGGCATTTAACGCCAGTTGATTTTACAATACGTTTTCTGTGTTTACATTCTTCGTTTAAGCATTGCAAATAAGGACCGTATGGACCGATTTTTTGAATCATGTCACCGCCACATTTTTCACATTTTTCTTCAACAGGCTTATTCATTTCTGAAACTGCGTCAGGGGCAGCATTTAACGGCATCATCGTTTTGCATTCAGGGTATCCGGAGCAACCTAAAAATTGGCTTCCCCAACGGCTTGTCTTTACTACCATTGGCTTTCCGCAGTTAGGGCAAACTTTGCCAGAGTCGATAATTACTTGCTCCATTTTTTCTTTAGCTGTATTTACGGTTTCGATAAAGGGCACATAAAAGTCTTTAATAACCTTGTTCCAAACGGCTTTGTCTTCTGCAATATCATCGAGTTTATTTTCCATAGAGGCTGTAAACTCGTAATTTATAATATCTGTAAAGTGTGCAACAAGTTGCTCTGAAACGGCTTTGCCTAAAAGAGTAGGGGCAAGTGCTTTTTCTTGTTTATCAACATAGCCTTTTGTTTGAATTTTTGAAATAATAGGAGCATACGTACTCGGACGTCCGATTCCGTGTTCTTCCAGTGCTTTTACAAGAGATGCTTCTGTAAACCTCGGTGGTGGTTGGGTAAAATGTTGTTTTGGATTTACTTTCTTTAAATCAACAGTTTCACCTTCTTTGAAATCAGGAATTTTTTTCAATTCTTCTACATCATCTTCCGAGTCGTTATAGACCTTCAAAAATCCTTCAAACATAATTTTGCTTGAGCCAAGACGTAATGTATAATCATCGGCTTTAATTTCAACGGTTGTATTTTTGACTTTTGCGTTATCCATTTGCGAAGCAATAAATCTGTCCCAAATAAGCTTATAGAGTTTATACTGTTCATTTGTTAAGTGGGATTTCAAGCTATCGGGTGTTTTGTCAACATAAGATGGTCTGATTGCCTCGTGGGCGTCTTGAACATTCTTTTTGCCGGCTTTTACGTAATTGTTGGGTGATTTCGGATAATATTTTTCGCCAAAACTGTCAACAATATAATCTTTGGCAGCAGCTTGAGCGTCATCAGATATTCTAACGGAGTCTGTTCTCATATATGTAATAAGCCCGACTGGACCGTCGCCACCTAAATCTATACCCTCATAAAGTTTTTGTGCCACTTGCATTGTTTTTGATACACCATATCCAAGTTTGCTGCTGGCTTCTCTTTGCAAAGTTGAAGTTATGAAAGGTGCTGATGGTTTCCTTTGGGTATCTTTTTGTGTGATTTTTGATACTTTGTATTCAAGCCCTTTTTTTTCTAAGTCCGCGACAACTTTATCAGCTTCTTTTTGAGATTTTATTTCAATTTTTTTGTTTTTATATTTTGAAAGTTCGGCTTCGAAAGTTTTTTTAGCTTTTAGCAAATCTGCGTTTATAGTCCAGTATTCTTCAGGCTTAAAGGCGTCAATCAGTGCTTCTCTTTCACAAATCATTCGAAGGGCGACGCTTTGCACTCTGCCTGCAGAAAGGTGATTATTTTTCATTTTTTCCCACAATACAGGGCTTATTTTATAACCAACGAGTCTATCCAAAATTTGGCGTGTTTGTTGTGCCTTAACTTTTTGCATGTCAATGGTTCTAAAATTTTCGACAGCATTTTTGATTGCTTTCGGTGTAATTTCATTAAATTCAATTCTGTAAATTTTATCCTCCGGCACATCAAGAACTTGTCTTACATGCCAAGCAATAGCCTCTCCTTCACGGTCTGGGTCGGAGGCTAGGTAAATTTTATCAGATTTTTTTGCTATATCATTTAATTTTTTAACGACAGCTTCTTTTTCCGGTATTACTACAAAGCTCGGAGTAAAGTCTTTTTCGACGTCAAAGCCGAGCACTTTGGGCGGAAAGTCCCTAATGTGTCCGTAACTTGCTTCTATTTGATATCCGTCGCCTAAAATCTTTTTGATTGTTTTAGATTTTGCCGGTGACTCTACTATTACTAATGCCTTTTCAGTTTTTTTCTTTGCCATAACTATCCTATAACTGCAAGGGCGGAATACTTTTCCCCCTCGATTTGTTGAATTAAACCTTTTATCTCTAATTTTGTTAATATTACCATTAAATCCCCGACGGTCAAATTGGTTTTTAGTATAATTTCGTCGACCGTCAACGAATCCATGCTAATTAGATTGTAAACAAGAGACTCCCCATCTGTCAAATCTGTTTGCAATTTATTTGGTTCAAAAGTTTGTTTGGTAAATTGCCAATCCATTGTGGTTAGTATGTCTTCTGCCGAAGTAACAAGGGCTGCTCCTTCTTTTAATAGTTTATAAATCCCCGCAGTATTTGGGTTTGTAATCATGCCCGGGATACACATAAGTTCACGATTGTGTTCAAGGCACAAATGAGCCGTAATCAAAGCTCCGCTTTTTAAAGCTGCTTCTGCTACAAGTGTACCTTTAGAAAGACCACTTACAATTCTGTTCCGATGAGGGAAACGCCATGCGATAGGTTCAGAAGTTGGCCAATATTCGGATAAAACTGCACCATAGGTGTCTTTTATTTGTTCGAAAAGTTGTTTATTAGAGGTCGGATACAAATGCTCGAAGCCTCCTGCTATTACTCCGATTGTTGCCAAATTGTTCTTGACAGCCGCAATATGTGCTGTTGTGTCAATTCCTGTTGCTAAGCCTGAAACTATACAAATGTCTGTACCTGCGAATTTATCTAATATAGAAGTTAGGATATCTTTTGAATATTTACTGGCACGTCTGGAACCTACTACAGCGAGAGTTCTATTCGGATTGCATCTATCAATATCCCCTGCCATAAAAAGTGTCATTGGAGGGTTGTATATTTGCTTTAAAAGCGATGGGTATTTATCATCGTCATAGTTAAAATAATCAATTCCCTTATTTTTTATATATGAATAGCAGTCATCTGGATTTCTTTTTTGTCTTTCGTGCGTAAATGCATCGAATTGTTTTTTAGTAATATCTTCAATTTCTAAAAGTTCTTTAACGTCTGCTTTCCAAGCATGCTCAATATCGCCTCCGAAATGTTCAAAAAGGCGTTGAATAAATGTACTACTGAATTTTTCTATTGATGCAAATGCAAGCCAATATTTATCTGTTTTATTCATAACAAAATAATTAAATCATATATAAAAGAAAACAGCAAAATATTATAAAAAATTAAGCATTACAAGCTTTTTGCTGTAATAATTGTTCATATTGTTGCTTATAAAATGCAGCTAATCTGCAAGCGAAATCATATTTTGCGTCTATATTTTGAGTATTTGACTGAAAGGTATCATTTTTAGGAGCAGTTTTATTTTCAAAAGTATCAGGAGCCATTGCTCTAAAAGCGACTTCTCGTAAAGGCACAGCAGAAACTGACTGTTTAAGTGGTTGACAACCTGCCAATGCATCAATTTTCGAAAGTTGCATGCCTTTCTCCTTCTCTTTAGTATTTCAGCCTAACAATATTATCACGTTTGCAAATTAAATTCAAGTACCTATGTGATTTATTTTGTTGCATTTACACTAGCCCTTCTTTTATTGCTTTCACTGCTGCTTGGGTTCTGTCATCTACTACGAGTTTTTGTATTATATTGCAAACGTGAGCTTTAGCTGTATGTTCGCTTATACTAAGTGTATGGGCTATATCGTTATTAGACTTGCCGTCGACTACAAGTTTTAAAACTTCGTATTCTCGTTCTGTTAAATTTGCGTGTTGAGAACGGAACGCCGCTCTTGTAGTCTGTTTCTTAGGGATTATTGTGCCGTTCTTTTGTCTTAAAATCGGTACAATTTTGGGGTCAAGCCATATCGCCCCTTCATTTACTGATTTTATTATCATCATCAATGTGTCAGTATTTATATCTTTTATAACATAGGCAAATGCCCCTATCGTCAGTGCATTATTGACCTCATCTTCCGTATTATGCGAGGTCAAAATTATAATTTTCGCATCAGGATTGTCCTCGAGTATTCTTTTTGTCGCCGTAAGTCCCGAGATATCAGGTAAACCTATATCCATTAATATTACATCGGGTTTATGGATTTTTGCTTTTTCTACCGCCTCTTTCCCGAGTCCTGATTCTGCTATAACTTGAAAATCAGGACTTTCTTCAAACAATGTTTTCATTCCGACTCTCATGAGTTTGTGGTCTTCAACCAGCATTAGATTTATTGGCAATTTTGACATTTCTCTCTCCCACTTTAATCTAATATTAGTAAGTGGGGTGCTAAATATCATTACCCGAAAGCATGCCTGAGGTGGGGAGTTAAAATAAAGTTTTTAGTTTGAGAGAATAAAACTCCAAGCTTTTGAAATCATAACGGGATGAACCAGCAATCTCGGCAGATGTGATGCCATAATAACAAGTTTAAACGGGCTGTATTTTGAAACTCCATAACATTTTTTGTAGTACAAAAATTCACTTATCAGCTTATAACTTCTCGTCTTCACCCTGTTTTTTGTCGATTTGCCCTCTAAGTGGCTTATTTTTGCCTCGGGTAAAATGAAAATTTCATAGCCTGCTTGGTTTATTCTGTGTTGAAGCTCGCTTTCTTCAAAGTACAAGAAAAAATCTTCGTCAAAACTTCCAACACTATCCAAAACAGATTTCCTCAAAAATAAATCTGCTCCGATTATCAAATCTACTTTTTTGAACTCGTTTTTCTCGTTGTTTCCTTTGTCTTTTACCTTTATTTGCTCGTTTTTAAAGAATGGTAAAAGTTGAAATGTTCTTAAAAATTTAGTTTTTTTCGTCGGCAAATAACCGTATGAATGGACATTTTCACCATCTGCGTTATATAAATTCCCCCCACAAGCTCCTGCTTTCGGGGTTTTTTCCATATAATCAAAAAATATTTTTATAGGGTTGTCTATCAAAACAGTATCAGTATTCAAAAGAAAAACATACTTTGAGTCAGCTGCTTCAATGGCGAGATTATTTGCAGCTCCAAAGCCTTTATTTTCTCTATTGCAAATAAGATTTACCTGTGGAAATTCTTTTTTAATCATTTCCGAGCTGCCGTCGTGTGAGTTGTTATCAACGACAAACACCTCAAAATCAACGCCAACTGTTTGGACATACAATGACTTTAAGCAGTTTCTCGTCAATTCTGCAGTATTGTAGCTGACCAAGACAACTGAAACATCGTGCATGTTATTTTATGCACCTCAAAACGTATTTGTAATAGTCGTTGTTTTTGAATTTAGAAACATTTTTTTTGATTTGTTCTTTTGTCAAAAATCCCATTCTGTATGCAACTTCTTCAAGGCATGCTATTTTTATACCTTGATTTTCTTCAATTGTTTGAACGTATTGACCTGCTTGTAAAAGAGATTTTTGTGTCCCTGTATCAAGCCAAGCGAAACCTCTACCAAGCGTTTCTACATTCAAGTTACCGTTTTCAAGGTATTTTTTGTTCAAATCTGTAATTTCGAGTTCTCCACGTGGTGAAGGTTTAAGATTTTTTGCATAATCTACAACCTTATTATCATAGAAATATAAGCCTGTAACCGCATAATTTGATTTTGGCTCTTTGGGTTTTTCTTCAATTGAAACAGCTTTATTTGTTGAATCAAATTCAACCACACCAAATCTTTCAGGGTCTTTGACCTGATAAGCAAACACAGATGCACCGTTTTTTCTTTCAGATGCTCTTTTTAACGTAGAAGAGAAACCTTGTCCATAGAATATATTGTCGCCCAGAACCATTGCAACATGGTCATCACCAATAAAATCGGCACCAAGAATAAAAGCTTGGGCTAGTCCTTCTGGTTTTGGCTGTTCGACATAAGAAAAATTCACGCCGAATTGAGAGCCGTCACCTAATAGTTTTTTGAAATTGGGTAAATCTTGTGGGGTTGAAATGATTAAAATATCCTTTATCCCTGCAAGCATTAATACTGATATAGGGTGGTAAATCATAGGTTTATCGTAAATCGGCAAAAGTTGCTTCGAAACGACCATTGTTGTCGGATATAGGCGTGTACCGGCACCGCCTGCTAAAACTATACCTTTCATATTACCTCAATTCTATATATTCTTTGAGCGATTTTTTCCAATCAGGGCATCTGTCCTCATTATCCAAGAAACTTGATTTTGGTCGAATTGCCGGACTCGGAAACTCATCTGATTTGCATGGTATTAAGTTTACATCAAAATTCATTAATTTGAAAATTTCTTTGGTAAAACCGTACCAAGAAACAGGCTTCCCCCCTCCTGTTAAGTGATATACGCCGTATTCCGGTTCTTCAATATCATCTTCTATAAGCTCAACAAGTGCGTTTGCTAAATCAACTGCCCAAGTCGGACGTCCTATTTGGTCATCAACCACTTTAATTTCAGGTAAATTCTTTTCAGCTAAAGTAATCATTGTTTCCACAAAATTTTTGCCATGAATTCCATAAAGCCAGCTGGTTCTTGCTATATAGTATTTTGAGCAATTCTTTTCAACCGCAATTTCACCTGCAAGTTTTGTTCTGCCATAAGCGTTTATTGGATTTGTTTTGTCATCAGGCTCGTAGGCTGAAGCTTTTTCGCCGTCAAATACATAATCTGTCGAAATGTAAATCATTGTTGCTGATATTTTTTCAGCAGCTTTTGCAACATTCTCCGCCCCTTTTGCGTTTAGAAGAAACGCTTTTTCTTCATCTTCTTCCGCCTTATTTACATTTGTGTACGCCGCACAGTGAATAATATAATCAGGTTTAGCCGTTTTAATTACATCAAAAGTTTGAAGTTCATTTGTTATGTCAAGGTTGTGAACATCTGTTTCTATAACCTCAAACCCTGCGTCTTCAAGAGTTGGGCATAAATCTTGCCCCAGCATTCCTTTGGCTCCTGTCACTAAAACCTTTTTTATTTTATCCATTAGTTATTCTCTCCAAGCATTTTATTTATTAAATCTACAATTTTTTGTGATGGAATATCACTTATTTCTTTATCTGAAATTATATGCTCAACATTGTTTTTTTCAAAGTCCAAAGACATTGGGTTTTCTTTTGAAAAGCAAATTATATTTTTATCGAGCATTAAAGCCATATGATAGGTGGCTGTATTTGGCGTAATTACAAGTTTAGCCCCTTCTAAAATTGACGGAAGCTCGTATTCATAGAATTTCCCGCAACCATTTATTAGGTTTTTGGGATTATTTACTATTTTTTTTAATCTTTTTGCTACAGGTTTATGATTTTTGAGCCCCAATAGCAAAACCGCATATCTGAATTTTTCATCGACAAAATCAGTTATCGTTTTCAGCTGTTCATCAGACAGCTCACCCATTGCAAACCCCGCAGGAACCAGCACTATATAGTCTTTTGAGGTTTCTGATGCGTTATCAATTATCGGTAATTCGTGTTTGAAATTTTGAGGGATATCGACAAACTGTGACATAATTAGGTCATTTCTTTTTTGATAAAATTCGTTTGTATAACCTTTTTGGTCGACAATATCACATGTGATTTTGTTATTTGAAGTTGCGTATTTGTTTATTTCTTTATGTAAGTTACCTTCAGGGAAAAAATTTATATAAGTATCAAATTTAAAGCATCTTAAAAGGAAAGTTTCCGTGAAAAGTGCCATATTCGGATTGTGAAAATTCATAAATATATCAACGTATCCATTGTCTATTTTTTTTGAAAGACGAAGCCATCTTTCTGTAGCAAGTAGTATAATGGCGGAATTCTTGTGTTGAGGGCTTTCTTTTATAAGTTTAAAATAATTCCTTATCCACAGATAATCGCCTAGTCCTGCAGCTGCATTTATTAATATAAGCTCCTTTTTTTGAAACTTGCATATTAATAACTTCAAAAAACTAAAGATTCCCATTAAGTCAAATCTTCTTTTAAATCTCATATAATCAATAATATCTTGAACTCTCATCTCTTACCTATGATATTCTATTCCCCTTGATGTCAAACGTTTTGCGTCATATATATTCCTGCCGTCAAATACAATTGATTGTTTCATCAATGATTTCATTTTATCAAAATCAGGGCGTCTGAATTCGTTCCACTCTGTCATTAAAATCATGCAGTCAACATCTTCAATTGCTTTGTACGCAGATTTCGAATATTCAATTTTGTCTTGAAAAATAGTTTTTGCAGTTGCCATAGCTTGCGGGTCATATGCTTTTATGTTTGCTCCATTCTTTAACAATTCATTTATTATCGTGACAGCCGGGGCCTCTCTCATATCGTTAGTTTTGGGCTTAAACGATAATCCCCACACTCCAAAAGTGAGATTTGACACATCATTATTAAATCTATTGAGTATTTTGTCTATAAAACGGTAGCGTTGTTTTTTATTAACATCGTCTACTGCTTCTAAAATTTTGCAATCTGAGTTGAATGATTTTGCCGTTGCGACTAATGCCTTTACATCTTTTGGGAAACAGCTTCCGCCGTAGCCAAGACCAGGGAACAAAAACTTTTTACCTATTCTTGAATCTGTTGCTATCCCTATTCTGACAAGTTCTGCGTCTGCTCCGACTTCCTCGCAAAGATTAGCTATTTCGTTTATGAATGAAATTTTCATTGCTAAAAATGCGTTAGCTGTATATTTAGTCATTTCAGCAGATTTTACGTCCATTAATATTATTCGATTTGCTGTTCTTAAAAACGGCGAATAAATTTCTTGCATTATCTCTGTTGCTCTTTGAGAGTCGGAGCCTATAATTACTCTATCAGGGTATAAAAAGTCGTCTACAGCCGCTCCCTGTTTTAAAAATTCAGGGTTTGAAACAACGTCAAAATCTGATTTCGTGTTTTTTTTGATTATTTCTGCAACTTTTTCTGCTGTTCCGACGGGAACTGTTGATTTGTCCACAATAACCTTATATTCCTTGATTTCATTCGAAATATCTTCTGCTACTTTATACACTTGCGATAAGTCAACGCTTCCATCGTTAGATTGTGGAGTGCCAACAGCTATAAAACATACTTGAGCCTCTCGAACAGCTTTTTTTAAGTCTGTTGTAAAATTGAGCCTTCCCTCTTTGTAATTGTATTTAACCAAATCTTCAAGCCCGGGTTCATAAATAGGAAGCACCACATTTTTTAATTTCATTATAATTTCTTCATTGTTATCAACGCAAGTTACATCATTACCCATATCTGCCAGACATGCCCCTGCAACTAAACCTACATATCCTGTTCCTATTACGCAAAGTTTCATTGTGCTTTTTTCCAATCTATAAATTTTTGTAGCCCATCAGCAAAGTTTGTGCTAGGAATATAATTCAATAATCTTGTTGCTTTGGTTATGTCTGCAGATGTGCTGTTTACATCTCCTATTTGCATAGGTAATTGATTAATTTGAGCTTTTTTATGTAACAAGTTTTCTATTATATCAAGCATTTCGGACAATTTAATAGGGTTGCCTCCCCCAATATTTATAATTTCAAACCTTGATTTATTATACTCTAATGCTGAAGTTATGCCAAAAAGTACATCATCTATATACGTATAATCCCTTTTCGTTTCTCCGTTTCCGTAGAATGTTACGGGTTTGTTCGTTTTAATTAAATTAATAAATTTGTGTATTGCTAAGTCCGGACGTTGCCTTGGGCCGAAAACTGTGAAAAATCTAAGACAAATTATATTTATATTGAATAAATCTGAATAATTTTTGCATAAGGTTTCGCAAGCAAGTTTTGTAACTGCATATGGAGATATCGGGTTAAGTGTTAATGTGGTTTCTGAAAATAAGTTGCTGTTATTATTCCCATAGACAGAGCTTGATGATGCTAAGATGATTTTTTTTTACGCCAAATTTCTTTGCTGCTTCTAAAATTACTGTCGTTCCATAAATATTCGTTTTAACATATTTAAGAGGGTCTATAATAGAAGCTCTAACTCCGACTTCAGCTGCAAGATGCACGATTTTATCAATTTTGTAGCTTTCAAACACTTTTTCAATAGTTTTTGAATCTGTAGTGTCACCTTCAACAAGATGAAAATCTTTAAAATGATTTGCAACAGTCAAATTATCCCGCTTTATTTCAGCAGGATAATTGTCTGTAAAACTATCTATAACTACAACTTTGTGCCCCTCGTTTAACAATTTGTCAACAAGGTTTGAACCAATAAAGCCAGCTCCCCCTGTTACAAGAATTGTTTGCATTTAAACGGCACTCGTTTCTCTGTTTTCTATAGCTTTAATCCAATCTTGGTTGCTTAAATACCAGTCAATTGTCTTTTCTATTCCTTCTTCAAAGGTTAAAGACGGTTTCCAACCGAGTTCAGATGTTATTTTGTCGTTTGAAATAGCATAACGTCTGTCATGACCCAGTCTATCTTGGACATATTTAATTGAAGTTTCATCTTTGCCCATTGCACCAAGAATAATTTTGGTTATTTCCATATTCGTTTTTTCATTGTGTCCGCCTATATTATAGACTTCTCCGACTCTGCCTTTATGAAGTACAACATCAATTGCCTCACAATGGTCATAAACATAAAGCCAATCACGAACATTCAATCCGTCACCATATACAGGAACCTTTTCACCCTTTAAAAGCTGTGAAATAAAGAAAGGAATAAGCTTTTCAGGGAATTGATAAGGTCCATAGTTATTTGAACAGCGTGTATTTAATACAGGCATTTTATAGGTTTCGTAATATGCTCTGACTAACAAATCAGCACTCGCTTTTGAAGCTGAGTAAGGTGAATTTGGAGCAATAGGAGTAGTTTCATAGAAATAACCTGTTTTTCCCAGTGTGCCATAAACTTCATCTGTACCAACTTGTAAAAATCTATCGTTTTTTGCTTCTTTAGCTGCTTGTAATAGGTTCAATGTGCCTTGAACATTTGTTTCTATAAAAATTTCAGGTCCTGTAATAGAACGGTCAACGTGGCTTTCTGCAGCGAAATTAACTACTGCATCAACTTCTGCAACAAGCTCTCTTACGAGTTTTTTGTCACAAATGTTGCCATGGACAAATTTATAATTCGGATTATTCTTTACGTCATCAAGATTTGCAATATTGCCTGCGTAAGTCAATGCATCAATATTTATAACTTTATAATCGGGGTATTTATTTAATATATGTCTAACAAAACAGCTTCCGATAAAGCCTGCACCACCTGTAACTAATAGGTTCAAAATAAATCCTCCTCTTTTATATCTTTTAAATACGGTTGTTTTGAGTCTTTTTCACTGATTAAAGGTTCAAACTCGATGCCCCATTTAACATTAATATCAGGGTCATTCCATCTTACTCCCCTGTCGTTTTCAGGTGAATATTCGCCTGATGCTTTATATAATATCTCAACTTCCTCGGTTAAGGCAACAAATCCATGAGCGAAACCTTGCGGAATATAAAGCATATTCTTGTTTTCTTCTGAAAGTTCCTCTGCGACCCACTTGGTAAATGTTTTAGAGTCTTTTCTTAAATCAACTGCAACGTCAAGGATAGCTCCTTTTACGCATCTTATAATCTTTGATTGGCTAAAAGCTCCTTTTTGATAATGAAGCCCTCTCAAAACGCCTTTAGTAGATTTCGAGTGATTGTCTTGGTTAAAGGCATCTTTAATTCCGTTTTCAACAAAATCAGACTTTTTATAAGTTTCCATAAAAAATCCTCTATTGTCGCCGAAAACCTTTGGCTCAATCAATACAATATCTTCAATTTTCAGCTTTTTAAAATTAAAAGGCATTTGTTGGCTCCTTTTGTATAAGACTTTCGTATGTACGTTTAATTCCTTCTTTTAATCCTACTTTAGGTGACCAATTCAGTCCGTTTCTTGCTAAAGTATTATCTAAATAATTAATTAGTATATCTATATTTCGTGAGTCTTTATAATCTACCTTAAATTTCTTTCCGCTGACTTCCTTTAAAATATCAATAATTTCATTAATAGAAGCAACTTTGCCTGACGAGATATTGCACATTTTTAGTTCATTGTCTGTGATTTTTATCAGTGCCTCTATAACATCATCAATATATATGTAATCTCTTGCGATTTCGCCGTCGCCCCAAACTTCTAAATCTTCACCTTTTGAAATCTTGTCTAAAAATACATTTATAACTCCGTGGATTGCACCTGTATGGTTTGGACCGTATGGATTTGAAAGCCTTATAATTGCGTAATCTAAGCCATAAATTTTGCGGTACATAAACAGATATTTTTCAATCGCAAGTTTATCAATGCCATAAGCACAAATAGGATTTGTTTGAGATTCTTCCGTTGATGGTAAATCTCTAGATTCCCCGTAAACAGTACCTCCTGATGAGATATAAACTACTTTTTTGACTTTTTTATCTAAACAAACATTTAACATTCTGATGGTTCCAATTACATTTGATGATATATCAAATTCAATCTTATCCCTGTCATTATTGGGTTTAGATGTACTGATTAGATGATAGACAATATCGATATTTTCGAAAATATTTGCGTAATCTTGTATATTGCAGAAATCGCCTTCAACATAATTTACGCCGTCTATTTTGCGTTCAGGGTTAATCTTACGCTCAAAAACAGTTACTTTATCTCCATCTTTGAGGCAACGCAATGTGAGATTATATCCTATAAAACCTTGTCCACCAAGTATTAAAATGTTTTTCTGCATTCTATTCTCATGCCCTAATGTTATGATACAATTTTATATTATATATTATATAACAAAATATGTATTTGGGAGAGAGCTTAATCAATGTTAAATAAAAAAAACAAATTGCTTCTAATTGGATTTGCAAAGGTTTTATTTGCACCTAAATATTTACCGTTAATATTTAGTTCAAAATGCTATTATGAGTTTAAATTAAATTTGCGTTCCATCGCTAATGGGTCTTTGTTTTTTAACTCAAATGATTATTCTGACTTTTTTCAAAAAAATATTGCAAAGAAAAAAGTTCTTTTAGTATCTCATGAACTTTCCTTTACCGGTGCTCCGAATGTCTTATATTCTGCGGCTCTCCACTTGAAAAATAATGGTTATGCACCTTTCGTTTTTACTCTTAAAGACGGGCCCATGAGGGAAAAATTTGAATCGATTGGTATTCCTGTTCATTATATTAATATTTGTAAATTTAACAAAGATGATGTTTTGCCTTTTGTTAAACAATTCGACTTTTCAATATCAAATACAATTGTTTCCTATGAATTTGTTAACCAATTTGATAATGATATAAAAAATATTTGGTGGATTCACGAAGCAACTATGCTTGCTCCATTTGTTAAAGCAAGAAGTAAATTTCTACCCAAACTTTTGCAAAATGCCAATATCGTTTGTTGCGGTCCCTATTATGTTAAAGAGAATATTCAAAAGTTTAGGAAAAAAGAAGTTCGCCAATTGAATTACTATAGAGATGAATTCTCTAAAATGTCCAGAACAGAAAATTTTGACAAAATCGTCTTTGCTATAATGGGCTCGGTTGAACCTAGAAAAGCTCAAGATATTGCTATAAAAGCATTTATCTCTATGCCTGAAAATTATAAAAATAAATCTGTTCTCAATATTGTCGGGCGTGGTGACCATTTTATGCTCAAATTAAAAGAAAAAACTAAAGTTGTTGAAAATATAATTTGGAAAGGCATAATTAAAGATACCAACCTTTATCGCCAAGAGCTTTCAAACACTGATGTAATGGTTTCGGTTTCCAGAGATGACCCCGATCCTGTTGTCGTTACAGAAGCCGGCATGATTGGCGTGCCTTCTATCATTTCAGACAAAGTTGGACAAAAAGCATATATCAATAACGGCGAAAATGGATTTATAGTTCCAGTCGAAGACGTAGATGCACTCAAAAACGTTATGATGAATTTGATTGACAATCCTGATAAAATCAAATCCGTGGGCACTAATGCCAGAAGTATTTGGGAAGATAATTACTCTGAAAAAGTTTTTTCCTTAAGTCTACATAAAATATTATTTGAATAGTTTTTTATCTTATTTATTGCTCGGTTTGCTTCACGTTTTACTCTAACAAATCGGTTGTCTTTTTTGTACTTCATCAGGGGAATAAATATTATCACAAAAATGATTTTATATTTATTTTGATTTTTCATTTGTATAATTTGTGTTATCATTGATATGAAAAATCAGTAGATAAAAGGTTTATGTTATGAAAAAACTACTAATTTTGGGTGCTAATCCAGAAACCGTTTCTCTTATCAATTTAGCAAAACAAATGGGCGTTTATACTATTGTTACCGATTATGACCCCAATGCTTATGCTAAACCGTTTGCTGATAAAAGTTATGATGTGGATGGTCTTGATATTGACGGACTTGTCAATTTAGCAAAAAACGAGCAAATTGATGGTGTGCTTGTTGGTACTGCTGACCCTTTAATTTCTGCCTATCAAAAAGTTTGTGAGATTCTGCAATTGCCCTGTTATGCAAATGAAAATTCGGTAAAAGCACTCACAAATAAGTATTTTTTTAAAAATGAGTGTAAAAAATTTAACATTCTTGGAATACCTGAATTTTCACTAGACAAGAGCTTGAAACCTACAGATATAAAAAATTTAAAATTTCCTCTTTTTATCAAGCCTGCGGATAGTAATTCCGGGAAAGGAATGACTATCTGCTATTCTGTGAGTGAGCTTGAACAAGCAGTTGAAAAAGCTTTATATTTTTCTCCTTCAAAAAAATTCCTCGTTGAACGATATATGACTTGTGATGATATGTTTCTTTATTACACATTTAAAGATGGAGAATGCTATTTATCTGCTACTGCTGATAAATATGTTTGTAAAGAACAAGGAGAGCTAAGCCCCGTCTGCTTAGGTTGTACTTATCCTTCTAAATATACTGATTTGTATTTAAATACAGCCCATTCCAATTTCGTTAAAATGTTCAAAGCTTTAGATATCAAAAATGGTATTCTTATGATTACCGCATTTGTCGAAAATAACACATTGTATGTTTATGACCCGGGATTTAGGCTACAAGGAGAGGCTCCTAATCTTCTGCTTGCTTCAATAAACGGATATGATCAACGTAAAATGTTGATTAATTTTGCTTTAGGAAATTCTTTTGTCGACAATAATATGGATAAATTGGGTAATTTTAATTTTGACGGGAAATTCGCTTCAACAGTTTGGCTCCTTCTAAAAGAAGGTGAAATAGCTTCTATTGAAGGACTCGAAAAAATAAAAGCTTCCTCTGAAGTGGTTAATATTGTCCAACGTTTTGATGTCGGTGATGTCGTTAAGAAAGAATTTATCGGCACTGAAAAACAAGTTTTTGCAAGATTGTATGTCGTTTGTAACTCTAAAGATGAATTTAAACAATTTGATAGTATAATCCAAAAAACAATAAAAATATTTGACGTAAACGGTAATAATATGCTCCTCAAAGGCTTTGATTATGAGGCTTTGTAATGGATAACATTTTTAATGAAAATATTTTGCTTAACAAAGTTATCGTTATTATTGGCGGAACTAAGGGGGTTGCAAAATCATTAGTTAAAGAATGTTCAAAATATGGTGCTAATGTAGTTTTCGCTGCAAGAGATAAAATCGTTGCTGAAAATATAGTTTCCAATTACAAAAATACTGATTTCTTTGAAGCTGACATATCTGATGTAAACCAAATTCGGAATTTTTTCCAATATGTGATTTCTAAATACCAACGCATTGATGGCTTTGTTAATTATTCCGGTATTACTCCTGTTGATTCTATTATAGAAACATCAGAAGATGTTTTCGACAATGTTTTCGATATAAATCTAAAAGCTCCGTTTTTTGCTTGTAAATATGTTCTTCAGCAAATGATGAACCAAAAAAACGGCTCAATTGTATTAATCGGTTCCCCTCACGCTTGGGGTGGCGATGAAGATAGAGCTGCTTATTCTGTTTCAAAAGGGGCATTGTTCTCTTTAAGTGAGCATATTTCGCATAATTATGCAAAATATGGCATTCGTTGTAATTATTTAACAATGGGGTGGACGCCGACAGAAGGTGAACTGGCTTTAAGGTCTTCACAAAATATTTCTCCTGAAACATTAATAGAAGACGCAAGCAATAAAATTCCTTTCGGAAGAATGAACACACTTGATGATTATATCCCTACTCTTATTTTATTACTTTCGGATTATTCAGAGATGGTTATTGGCTCTAATTTTAGAATTACCGGAGGGCTTTATATTTAAAATGAATGATTTAATCAGTATCATTATTCCAATTTATAATGCCGGAGAAAGACTTAGAAATTGTATTCAAAGTGTTCTTGACCAAACATACAAAAATTTTGAATTAATTCTTGTAGATGATGGCTCTACTGATGTAAGTCCTGCAATTTGCGATGATTTTTCTAAACAAGATAGTCGAATAAAAGTTATTCATAAAATTAATGGTGGCCTTGTTAATGCCAGAAAAACAGGTATAATTGCCGCTAAAGGTGATTTTATTGCTTATGTCGATCACGACGATATTATTGAAGCTGAAATGTATGAAGTTTTGATGGATGCTGAAAAAAATACAAATGCTGATATTGTAATTTCAGGCTACAAAGAAGATTTGGATAAAAATAGCTCTGAAATACTTAAAAATACTATACCTTCAGGTGTTTATACCGGCGATAGTCTGGTTCAAAATGTGTATTCAAAAATGATTTTCAATGAAAAATTTTCAAATTTCGGAATTTCTACCTATCTTTGGAATAAATTGTTTAAAAAAGAAGTTATTTATGATATTCAATTAAATGTTTTTGAAAAAATATCACTTGGCGAAGATGCTTGTGTTACTTATCCTGCGATATTAAATGCAAAGTCTGTTTGCATAATCGACTCTTGCTTATATCATTATGTTCAACATACCGATTCAATGATGAAATCAAGAACAAATTTACAAAAAGATTGGCAAAAGTTATCATATTTGTATGATTACCTAAAAGCTTCCGTAAATAAAAGTAGGTACAAATCTCTCGTTTTGCCACAGATTGAAAAGTATATACTAAGTTTAGCTACAGTTTTTATAAGTGGTATAAACAAGGGGGCTTTTCCTTTTGCTGAACTCGGGACAAATATAGTAATATGTGGTGCCGGTACGTTTGGTCAACATTTATATAAAAGATTTATTGAAAATGATGATTATAATATTGTAAAATGGGTTGACCAAAATTATATTAAATATCGTAGAGTTAATTTGCCTGTAAATTCAATTGATTCGCTCATCAATTCCGATTTTGACTCTGTTATAATAGCTTACATAAGTGAGTCTAATGCTGTTGCAATGAAGAAGGTTTTAATGAATTTTGGAGTCAATGAAAATAAAATTGTTTGGCTAAATTATGATTTTAAAAACCCTGTTGAAATGTTAAAAGAATTTAATTTGTAAGGTGACATGGAACTGATTTTTTATAATAACGATAAACTGCTCGAAGGTCCTGTCTTTGACAATGAAGGAAAATTCTTATATTTTGTTTCAATCTTAGATAACAAAATTTATCGAATGAATTTATTAACAAAAAATATTCTTGAAATAAAAACAGAATCTAATGTCGGTTGCGTTGCTCCATTAAGTAATGGTTGGATTCTATCAGCTGAATATCAAGGAATTTTTATGATTAATCCCGAAGACGGTACTAGAAAATTTGTCACCCATATTATTTCCGATAATAGAGTTCGATATAATGACGGTAAATTAGACAGCAATGGCCGTTTTATTGTTGGCACCAAAGGTTATATAGAAGATGTTGATGGTATTGGCAATCTTTATTCTCTAGACAAAAATTGTAATTCAAAAATTTTGGTTAAAAATACCACTATTTCTAATGGGTTAGCTTTCTCAAAAAATGACAAAATTTTGTATTTTATAGATACACCAACTAAAAAAATCGGACGTTATTCGTACGATTTGCATTCAGGCGATGTCAAGTTTATTGATTATTTATACGAAGTTTCAGAAGGATACCCTGATGGAATGTGTTGTGATGATAATGATAACCTTTATATTGCAATTTGGGGGGGCGGTAAAGTTATACAGATATCAAAACAAGGGAGGCTTTTAACCGAGATAAAGCTTCCTGTATTAAATGTATCCTCATGTAATATATTGAATAATGTTCTTTATATAACTACAGCAAAGTCAGAGCTTGCAGAGCAGCATGCCGGTGGGTTATATAAACATGATTTAAACAAAGCTTAATTATTTCTTAGTAAAAAAGATAACTGTTTCGTTCCAACCTTGCGAATAATGTCTTATATAAGGCTTTTCATAGCCGTTATTTGAGATTTCTGTTATAAAATCAAATACTTTATAAAAGTCACTAGCTTTGTGGTATATACAAATTGCCAAATTTGGTAGATATTTTGCAATTGAATTTGCAGCACCTTTTAGGGCATTCATTTCAGAGCCTTCTATATCCATTTTAATCAAAGCATTTTGTTCATTTAGGTAATCATCAATCGGGGTTACTGCTATAGTTATTTCGCCGTTTTCGCTAAAATTTGAACTTGAACCTAATGAAGTATTAAATCTCAATATTTTATTTTCATTAGAGGTCCCTTTGTTTATATATTCAATATTCTTATATGTTTTCAAATTCGATTTTGCAACATTTAAGTTTTCGATTGATGGTTCAAAGAAGTATATTTTTTTATAATTTGGGCAATTCTTTATATATTGTTTTGTAGTTTCGCCATCAAACCCACCACAATCTACAAAAATTTCGGTATTTTTTAAAGAAAAATTTTCAAAGTATTGGTTTATCAGACCAATTTCGTATTTTTCTAAATATTTTCTATCTGCTGTTAGTCTGAATAATAGAACGTCTGCGAATGTCTTTTTTGAAACTTCATCTGCCAAAAAATCGTAAACATTTTGGAATTTTTCAGGATGTTCAATTACTTCTTTTCTTGTATCTTTAATCCAATAAGGAGGCTCAACTTTTTCCGGTAGTGCATTGCATACATCTAAGTAATCAATTGGTATAGCACCTTGTTCCTCAAGCCTTTCATGGACTTCTGTATAACGGGCATTTAACACACAATTTGCAATATATACGCCTTGAGGTATATCATTAAATTTTATAATTTTGGCATTATGAAAAGTGTCATCATTTGTGTAATCATCTACTATATAATCTAATCCATACATATTGCATAGCATTTCAGAATATTCGTTTCTGCCAATTGCATATTTGACATCTGCTTTTAAAAATTGTTCGACTAATTTTTTAGATAGAGCGTCTATTTCATAATTTTTATACTCTTTTATTATTTCTTCTATGATTGGCATTAATTACTCCTTTTTAATGTCAATGCAACATTATAATATAATGTTGCATTGTAATACATATTAAATATTAGCACAAATTACTATAAAATAAAATTTTTATATGTATAATTTATTTGCTCTTGTTCAATCCCAATATATCTG